>NZ_UEXF01000058.1:0-52512 GCF_900127505.1 thiotrophic endosymbiont of Bathymodiolus puteoserpentis (Logatchev)
GCCAGTCATGATAAAAATATTCACGACTCAAAAACCTTAAATGTTGCCATAAGCCATGCTAATAGCAACAGAAACAAACCCATCAAACAAGCGGTATGCGACCGAGGCTATGTTGGTGCAAAGGTAGTGCTCGGTGCAAACATCATTTTGCCTAAAAAAGCCCTTAAGCGAGACAATCGTTATCAACAAGACAAAAAGCGCAAACTGTGTAAAAGACGCGCAGCGATTGAGCCGATTATCGGACATCTTAAATCAGATTTTAGACTCTCTAGAAACCTACTCAAAGGGCAAGTTGGTGATGAGATTAATGTTTTAATGGCTGCCTGTGCTTGGAATTTGAGAAAATGGCTGGTGATAGCCACTATTTTTTTGTTTTGGCAAAAACTGGGCTTATTTTTTGTAAAATACCTAAGGTTTTTTGTGGTGCTGGATAAAAAGCAGTTTTGTTGATTTAGATGGTTGGAAAAATGGGTGGTTTTGGTTTGTTTGGAGTGGTTTTTAAGGGGCGACTAAGTATTTTTTAGATAATTTTTGCTTGCATTAGGGTGTGGGTATTGATAGCACCAACTACCTGATTATTTTCATCAACCACAGGCAGTGAATTCAGATTAAATTCATCCATCATTGCTACCGCTGCTATTGCAGGTTTATCGGCTGAGATGGATTTGTAGTTTTTGGTCATTACTTTGCCGATGGTTAGAGTTTGGATGTTGGAGTGAGTTTCTAGGACGCGGCGTAAGTCACCATCGGTGAAGATGCCTTTTAAGGTATTGTCATCGGTAATGAGTACCATACCTAGGGCTTTTTGGCTCATTACTATTAAGGCATTGAGTAGTTTGGTATCGCTATTTACGATGGGTATATCATTGCCAGTTTTCATAATACTGTTAACAAAAGTTAATAAGCGTCTGCCAAGTGCGCCACTAGGGTGAGAGCGGGCGAAATCATCTGGGCTAAAGCCTTTGTTATTTAGTAAACTGACTGCCAAAGCATCGCCCATGGCTAACGCCACTGTGGTGGATGAAGTTGGTGCTAAATTGTGTGGGCAAGCTTCTTTTTCCACGCCAACATCTAAATGTACATTACTGATCTTTGCAATAGAAGAATCTTTGTTGCCTGTCATGCTGATAATAGTAATACCGAGGCGTTTAATGACTGGGACAAGCGTCATAATTTCATCAGATTCGCCCGAATAAGAAATGCAAATAGCAATATCATTTTGCTCAATCATACCCAAATCACCGTGCCCTGCTTCAGCAGGATGTACTGCAAAAGCGGGTGTACCAGTAGAGGCAAAAGTGGCAGCAATCTTATTACCAATATGTCCTGATTTACCCATACCAATTAAAATAACCTTGCCTGTGCAGTTTTGAATAAGTGTACAAGCATCTACAAAACTTTGGTCAAGTTTCTCGGCTAGCTGAGTAAGGGCTTGTGCTTCGGTAAGAATAACTGACTTGGCAGAATTTAATAAATCATTTGGCATAGAGTAAGTGGGCATATTTAATTGATATAATGGTGAATTTTATCTAAGTTATATTGTAATGAGTAAGGAAAAAACTAAAATTTTATTTGTTTGTATGGGTAATATTTGTCGCTCACCAACTGCCGAAGGTGCTTTTCACTCGCAAATGCAAAAGTACGGCGTGCAAGATTTGTTTGAGATTGATTCAGCAGGAACACACGCCTATCATATTGGCGAGCAACCTGATTCTCGTTCCCAAGTTGCAGCGTATAAATACAATGTGGACTTATCTAGTCAGCGTGCTAGACAAGTGCATGAGTCGGATTTTTATCATTATGATTATATTTTTGCTATGGATGCTAGCAATTTAGTGGATTTACAAGATATTTGCCCATCAGAACATCAACACAAACTCGCTCTAATGCTTGACAACATTCCACAAAATAAGGGTAAAGGTGTGCCTGATCCATATTTTGAAGGGCGTTTTGATGATGTATTTGAGATGCTAAATCGTGCCAGTGGTTTTTTATTGGATAAGTTGGTAAAAAAAACATAAAACTTATTGACTAGAATAATCCAACACAGTATAATCCCGCTCTTTATTGCTCCAAAAAACCGAGAGTGATTAATATTAATGAAAATTATTTAGAGATTTTTGGAGAACAATATTTATGTCAACAGTTAATCAATTAGTGCGTAATCCACGCAAAAAGAAGATAACAAAAAGTGGTGTGCCGGCATTAGACAGCTGCCCACAAAAGCGAGGCGTATGTACTCGTGTCTATACCACAACACCTAAGAAGCCTAACTCGGCGCTAAGAAAAGTTGCCCGTGTTAGATTAACTAACGCTGCCGAAGTAACGACTTATATTGGTGGTGAAGGTCACAACCTACAAGAGCACTCAGTGATTTTGATTCGTGGTGGTCGTGTTAAAGATTTACCTGGTGTTCGTTACCATACCGTTCGTGGTGCATTAGATACTGTTGGTGTTGACGGCAGAATGCAAGGTCGTTCAAAATATGGCACTAAAAAACCAAAGAAATAAACTTATTTAAAACAAGAGAAATAGAACTATGAGAAGAAGATCCGCACCTAAAAGAGAAATCCTACCAGACCCGAAGTTTGGTGATTTAGTATTGGCTAAATTTGTCAACATTTTAATGTTAGATGGCAAAAAATCTGTAGCTGAGAAGATCGTTTATGATGCATTAGACACAATCGAGTCTAAGGGCAATGCCGAGCCAATTGAGACTTTCAAGCAAGCTTTAGATAATATTGGACCAGCAGTTGAGATTAAATCTCGTCGTGTTGGTGGTTCAACCTATCAAGTGCCTGTTGAAGTAAGGTCTGAGCGTAAAATTGCCTTGGCAATGCGTTGGATTATTGAAGCATCACGCAAGCGTGGTGAAAAAGGTATGAAATTAAGATTAGCAGGTGAGGTATTGGACGCAGTTCAAAACCGCGGTACTGCGTTTAAGAAAAAAGAAGATACACATAGAATGGCAGAAGCAAACAAAGCGTTTGCCCACTTCCGCTGGTAAATTTAAGGATTTAAGAAAATGGCAAGAAATCACCCCCTAAGTCGCTATCGTAATGTCGGTGTTATGGCACACATTGATGCTGGCAAGACAACCACCACTGAACGCGTGCTTTTGTACACAGGTCGTACTCACAAAATTGGTGAAGTACATGATGGTGGTGCAACCATGGACTGGATGGAGCAAGAGCAAGAGCGTGGTATTACCATTACTTCTGCAGCAACTACTTGTATGTGGAAAGGTATGGACGAGCAGTTTGAAGAGCACCGTATCAATATTATTGACACCCCAGGACACGTTGACTTTACCATTGAAGTTGAGCGTTCTCTTAAAGTATTAGATGGTGCATTGGCTTTATTTTGTGCAGTTGGCGGTGTAGAGCCTCAGTCTGAGACTGTTTGGCGCCAAGCCAATAAATACAATGTACCGAGAATTGGTTTTGTTAATAAAATGGACAGAGCGGGTGCTGATTTTTTGCGTGTTTGTGAGCAAATTAAAATTCGTCTAGGTGCAAATCCAGTGCCAATGCAAATTGCCATCGGTGCTGAAGAAGACTTTAAAGGTGTGGTTGATTTAATCACCATGAAAGCCATTTATTGGAATGAAGCAGACCAAGGCGCCACTTATGAAACTAAGGATATTCCAGCAGAGTTGCAAGATTTAGCAGATGAGAAGCGTGAATTTATGATTGAGTCTGCAGCCGAAGCCAATGATGAGTTAATGGAAAAATACTTGGAAGAAGGTGAATTGTCAGCTGATGAAATTAAAGAAGGTATTCGCTCTCAATGTATTGGTAATCATATTATTCCAATGTTTTGTGGTTCCGCTTTTAAAAACAAAGGTGTACAAGCAGCATTAGATGCAATCATTATGTACATGCCATCGCCGTTAGATGTGGACGCAATTGAAGGTGTTTTGGATGACAAAGATGAAACCAAAGCACCTAGAAAGGCTGACGATGATGAGCCATTTTCAGCGCTAGCATTTAAGATTGCAACTGACCCATTTGTGGGCACACTGACATTCTTCCGTGTCTATTCTGGCGTGTTAAAGGCAGGTGATTTTGTCTATAATTCGTCCAAGGGCAAGAAAGAGCGTATTGGTCGTATGGTGCAAATGCACTCAAACGAGCGTGACGAAATTAAAGAAGTGCGTGCTGGCGATATTGCGGCAGCGATTGGGCTTAAAGATGTAACCACGGGTGACACACTGTGTGACATGAAAGAGAAAATCGTGCTAGAAAGAATGGAATTCCCTGAGCCAGTTATCGCCTTAGCTGTTGAGCCTAAAACCAAAGTTGATCAGGAAAAAATGGGTATTGCATTAGGTAAACTCGCTGCTGAAGATCCATCATTTCGTGTTTCAAGTGACGAAGAGTCAGGACAAACCATTATTGCAGGTATGGGTGAGCTTCATTTGGATATTATTGTTGACCGTATGCGTCGTGAATTTGATGTTGAATGTAATGTTGGCGCACCACAAGTTGCCTACCGAGAGGCGATTACCACAATGGTTGAACATCAGCATAAATTTGCTAAACAATCGGGTGGTCGTGGTCAATACGGACATGTTTATCTACGCATTGAGCCGCAAGAGCCAGGTGCAGGTTATGAATTTGTTGACGAAATTAAAGGTGGCGTTATTCCTAAGGAATATGTACCTGCGGTTAACAAAGGTATTCAGGAGCAAATGGAAAACGGTGTCCTAGCAGGCTTCCCATTGGTTGATATGAAAGTGACTGTTTATGATGGTTCTTACCATGATGTTGACTCAAATGAAATGGCGTTTAAGATTGCTGCATCTAAGTGTTTGAGCGAAGGCGTTAGAATGGCTAATCCTCAACTACTTGAGCCAATGATGGCGGTTGAAATTGTTACTCCTGAAGAGTATATGGGTGATGTAATGGGCGATTTAAACAGGCGTCGTGGTCTAGTGGGTGCGATGGAAGACCTTCCTAATGGCAAACAGTTAAAAGCAGATGTTCCCTTAGCTGAAATGTTTGGTTATGCAAACGACCTGCGTTCTGCAACTCAAGGTCGTGCAAGCTACTCAATGGAATTCTCAAAGTACACCGCAGCACCGAAAAATGTTGCCGATGATGTCATCGAAAAATTAAACAAATAACACAAAGTATTCAGGAGTAATAATATGTCAAAAGAAAAATTCGAAAGAACCAAACCCCATGTAAATGTAGGCACAATTGGCCATGTTGACCATGGTAAAACAACGCTAACAGCAGCGATAACTAAAGTTATGGCTGAGGCTAACGGTGGTGAGTTCAACGACTATGCAGATATTGATAATGCACCTGAAGAAAGAGAACGCGGTATTACGATTTCAACAGCGCATGTAGAGTACGAGTCAGAGAATCGTCATTACGCTCATGTTGATTGCCCGGGTCATGCTGATTATGTTAAGAATATGATTACAGGTGCTGCGCAGATGGACGGTGCTATTATCGTTATTGCTGCAACGGATGGTCCAATGGCTCAAACGCGTGAGCACATTCTTTTGTCTAAGCAGGTAGGCGTACCTTATATTCTTGTTTACATGAACAAAGCCGATATGGTTGATGATGAAGAGTTAGTAGAATTAGTTGAGATGGAGATTCGTGAATTATTGACTGAGTATGATTTCCCAGGTGATGATACACCAGTTATTTTTGGTTCTGCACTTAAGGCGTTAGAGGGTGACACATCAGAGATTGGTGTACCTTCAATCTTTAAGTTGGTTGAAGCGCTAGATTCGTACATTCCAACCCCTAAACGCGATACAGATAAAACTTTTATTATGCCAATTGAAGATGTGTTCTCAATTTCAGGTCGTGGTACTGTTGTAACGGGTCGTATTGAAGCAGGTGTTGTTAATGTTAATGATGAAATTGAGATTGTTGGTATTAGAGATACGCAAACAACAATCTGTACAGGTGTTGAGATGTTCCGTAAGTTGTTGGATTCTGGTGAGGCTGGCGATAATGTCGGTGTTCTACTTCGCGGCACTAAACGAGAAGATGTGGAGCGTGGTCAAGTATTGGCTAAGCCTGGTTCTATTAAACCACATGCAAAGTTTGAGGCTGAGATTTATGTGTTAAGTAAGGATGAAGGTGGAAGACACACTCCATTCTTTAATAACTACCGTCCACAGTTCTACTTCAGAACAACGGATGTAACCGGTGCTTGTCAGTTGCCAAAAGATGTGGAGATGGTAATGCCAGGCGATAATGTCAAGATGGAAGTAGAGTTGTTGTCGCCAATCGCAATGGAAGATGGTTTGAGATTTGCTATTAGAGAAGGTGGACGCACGGTTGGTGCGGGCGTTGTCTCT
This sequence comes from thiotrophic endosymbiont of Bathymodiolus puteoserpentis (Logatchev), assembly GCF_900127505.1. Lineage (NCBI taxonomy): Bacteria > Pseudomonadati > Pseudomonadota > Gammaproteobacteria > thiotrophic endosymbiont of Bathymodiolus puteoserpentis (Logatchev). The sequence goes on from NZ_UEXF01000058.1 coordinate 6,329, forward strand.
AAGGTGACGGATTAAGGGTAATTTAGTTGCAGAAAGACCAAATATTATTGTATAATACTCGGTTTTTCGCTAAAAGACACAAGTCAATTATTAATAGGATTTATTAAAGATGAGTAATCAAAACATTAGAATTAAATTAAAGGCATTTGACCATCGTTTAATCGATAAGTCGGCTATTGAAATTGTAGATACTGCTAAGCGTACTGGTGCAAGTGTTAGAGGTCCAATCCCTTTACCAACAAAGAAAGAGCGTTTTACTGTATTGACTTCTCCGCATGTTAACAAGAAGGCGAGAGATCAGTATGAATTAAGAACATATGTTAGATTGATGGATGTTATTAGCCCAACTGATAAAACAGTTGATGCGTTAATGAAACTAGATTTGGCAGCAGGTGTTGATGTAGCGATTAAGCTTAATTAACAAATATAAGTTATAGGAATAGAATCATGGCAATTGGTTTAGTAGGACAAAAAATAGGAATGACGCGTATCTTGTCTGACGATGGTTCGTCAACTGCGGTAAGTGTTATTAAAGTTGAGTCTAATCGTGTTGTTCAAATAAGAACAATGGAAGTAGATGGTTATAGCGCTATACAAGTAACTACTGGGGCTAAAGTCAACAAGAAAGGCGAAGCAAAATTGCGTCGTGTTTCGTCAGCGACTAAAGGTCATTATGCTAAGGCTTCACAAGACATTGGTTTGGGTCTTTGGGAGTTTAGCGCAGATGCTAACGAGATTGCCGATAGCACAAGTTTTGATCTATCTATTTTTGGTGCAGGTCAATATGTTGATGTTACTGGGCAGTCTAAAGGTAAAGGTTTTCAAGGTGGTGTAAAGCGTCATAACTTTTCGATGCAAGATGCAACACATGGTAACTCAATTTCTCACAGAGCAATTGGTTCTACTGGTCAGTGTCAAGAGCCTGGTCGTGTATTTAAAGGTAAGAAAATGGCTGGTCACATGGGTGACGAGCAAGTGACTGAAGAATGTTTAGAGATTATTAGAGTTGATAGTGATAGAAATTTATTATTAGTTAAAGGTGCAATTCCTGGTTCTAAGAGTGGCTTTGTTAAAGTAAGATTGTCCGCCAAGAAAGACAAAGTGAACGCCGGTATCAGTAAGCAACTTCAAGAGCAAAAAGAAGCAGCGGCAAAAGAAGCAGAGAATGTAGCATCAACTAAAGATAACACTGCAGAAGAAACTAAGGCAAAAGAATAAGGTTTAAGATGAAATTAAAAGTATTAAACATAAGCACAAACAAATCTAGCTCTACTGAAGTTGCAGAGTCTGTTTTTGCAAGAGACTATAACCAATCATTGGTTCACCAAGTGACAACAGCGTATATGGCTACGGGTCGTCAAGGTTCTAAAGCACAAAAAAATCGTAGTGCTGTTAGCGGTGGCGGTAAGAAACCTTGGGCACAGAAAGGTACAGGCCGTGCTCGTGCTGGTACTTCTCGTGGCCCTATTTGGCGTTCAGGTGGCGTGACATTTGCTGCGCAACCAAGAAGCTACGCACAGAAAGTTAATAAGAAAATGTACAAAGGTGCAATTAGTGTTATCTTTTCTGAGTTGGCGCGTACTGAGCGTTTGAAAGTGGTTAAAACTTTTGATGTTAAAGATGCAAAAACAAAGAATATAACTGCATTGCTTAAAGCGTTAGATGTAAAAGATGCTTTATTAATGACAGATGAGTTAGATGAGAATCTATATCTTTCTTCACGCAATTTATACCATGTTGGTGTTTGTGATACACAAAGTATTGACCCAGTTAGTTTGATTGGTTATGAAAATGTTGTCATTACTGAAGCAGCATTAAAGAAAGTGGAAGGTATGCTATGAATCAAGAAAAAATATTAAAAACCTTATTGGCGCCAATTGTTTCTGAGAAGACATCATTGTTGTCAGCACAAAATCAATATGCATTTAAAGTGCGTGTTGATAGCAATAAGAAAGAAATTAAAGCAGCTATCGAATCACTATTTGGTGTTACAGTAGAAAATGTAACAACTTCTGTTGTGAAAGGCAAGAAGAAAGTATTTAAAGGTAAGATTGGTCGTCGTGTCAATTGGAAGAAGGCAATGGTAAAAGTGTCTGAAGGCCAAATGATTGATGTGACTGCATCTTAAAGAGAGAGATTATGGCACAAGTAATTAAAAGAAAACCAACCTCACCCGGCAGAAGATTTGTTGTTAGTGTTGTTGATAAAGACTTACATAATGGCGCACCTTATGCACCATTAACACAAAGTAAGAACAGAATTAGCGGTCGTAATAACCGAGGTAAGATTACAGTTCGTCATAAAGGTGGTGGACACAAGCGTCGTTACCGCGTTATTGATTTTAGACGCAACAAAGATGATATTACTGCAAAAGTTGAGCGTTTAGAATACGATCCAAATCGTAGCGCTAATATTGCTTTGGTTTTGTATGTAGACGGTGAGCGCAAATATATCATTGCACCAAACGGTTTGAAAGTAGGTGATGAGGTTGTTTCAGGTAGTAGTGTTGCTATTAAAGCAGGCAATGTAATGCCATGCGCAAACATCCCGTTAGGTAGTGTTATTCACTGTATTGAGCTTAAACCAGGCAAGGGTGCACAAATGGCGCGTAGTGCAGGCACCTCAGCGCAATTAATTGCAAAAGAAGGTACATATGTCACTTTAAGGTTGCGTTCTGGTGAAGTTCGTAAAGTTTTGGCAGAATGTCGTGCAACAATTGGTGAAGTATCCAAGAAAGAACACAGTTTAAGAAAATTAGGTAAAGCGGGTGCAACACGCTGGAGAGGTGTTAGGCCTACTGTTCGTGGTGTTGTAATGAATCCAGTTGATCACCCACATGGTGGTGGTGAAGGTAAAACTAGTGGTGGTCGTCACCCAGTTTCTCCTTGGGGTACACCAACTAAGGGTTATAAGACACGTAGTAACAAGCGTACTGATAAGCTTATCGTGCGTCGTAGAAATAAATAAGGGTAATTATGGCTAGATCATTAAGAAAGGGTCCATTTGTTGACGAGCATTTAATCAAGAAAGTATTAACAGCTCAAGAAAATAAGGATAGAAAACCAATTAAAACTTGGTCTAGGCGTTCGGTAATTGTGCCTGAAATGATTGGGTTAACAATCGCAGTGCACAATGGCAGAGCACATGTGCCAGTGTCAATTAACGAACAAATGATTGGTCATAAATTAGGTGAGTTTGCAGCAACTAGAACATTTGTTGCACATTCAGGCGACCGTAAAGCATAATACAAGGGTGATTGAGAAAATGAAAGAAGTTAAAGCAGTGCATAAATATGCAAAAACCTCAGCTTTTAAAGCGCGATTGGTAGCGGATCAAATTCGTTTAAAGTCGGTAGAAGAGGCACTCAATATTTTGTCGTTTAGCAATAAGAAAGCGTCAGTCCTTATTAAGAAGGTATTAAATTCAGCGATTTCAAATGCTGAGAACAATGATGGTTTGGATATTGATGAATTAAAAGTGAGTAGTGTTTATATTGATGAAGGCTCAACAATGAAAAGAATTCGTCCTAGAGCAAAAGGTAGAGCGAATCGTATTTTAAAAAGAACAAGCCATATTACAGTTGGCGTAAGTGCAGGATAAGGTATAAATTATGGGTCAAAAAGTAAATCCAAAAGGTATTAGATTAGGCATCGTTAAAGATTGGGATTCTAAGTGGTATGCGAATTCTCAAGATTATTCTAAGTACTTGTTATCTGATATTGAAGTTAGAGATTTTTTATTTGAGAAACTAAAATCTGCTTCTGTTAGTCGTGTCCAAATTGAACGCCTAGCAAACAATGCTAAAATAACTATTCATACCGCTCGTCCTGGCATTGTGATTGGTAAAAAAGGTGCTGATATTGAAGGGTTGAAATCTATTGTTAGTAAAATGATGGGTATGACAGCACATATCAATATTGAAGAAATTAAAAAGCCCGAGCTAGATTCGCGTCTAGTGGCCGAAAATATTGCACAGCAGTTAGAAAAGCGTGTGATGTATCGTCGTGCAGTTAAGCGTGTATTAGGTAATGCAACCCGTTTGGGCGCACAAGGGATTAAGATTATGGTTAGTGGTCGTTTAAATGGTGCGGAAATTGCACGCTCTGAATGGTATCGTGAAGGTCGTGTGCCATTACACACATTCAGAGCAGATATTGATTATGCACATTATGGTGCAAACACACAATATGGTGTGATTGGTATCAAAGTTTGGATTTTCAAAGGTGAAATTCTAGATCATAAGAAAGGCACATTAGATGAGGTTGCTCGTCGTGGTGCTACTAACCAAATCGCTAAGAAATAAAGGATTGACAAATGTTACAACCTAAACGTACAAAATTTAGAAAAATGATGAAAGGTCGCAACCGTGGCTTGGCAATTGGTCATAAGGTGAGCTTTGGTGAAATTGGCCTGCAAGCTGTAGGTAGATGTCGCATGACTGCAAGACAAATTGAAGCTGCTCGTAGAGCGATGACGCGTCATGTAAAGCGTCAGGGTAAGATTTGGATTCGTGTATTTCCAGACAAACCTATTACTAAGAAGCCATTAGAAGTGCGTATGGGTAAAGGTAAAGGTAGTGTTGAATATTGGGTTGCACAAATCAAGCCGGGTCAAATGTTGTTTGAAATGCAAGGTGTTGATGAGACAATTGCAAGAGAAGCATTCCAGCTTGCTGCGGCAAAATTACCAGTAAAGACAAAAGTTATTAAAAGGATGGCAATGTAATGGATGTAAAAGAATTAAGAGGGCAAGACGTCCCTGCACTTAACGACACTTTAATGGGTCTTCTAAAGGAGCACTTTGAGTTGCGTATGCAACATAAAAGTGCACAGTTAGATGATGGTTCAAAGTTGAGAAAAGTTAAAAGATCAATTGCACAAGTTAAAACTATTATTAAAGAGAAACAAGCATGAGCGAGAATAAAGTAGAACGCGTATTAACAGGTAAAGTTGTTAGCAGCAGTCGTGATAAAACTATTACCGTTATGATTGAGCGTAAAGTTCGTCATCCCATTTATAAGAAATATATTAAGCGTAGCACTAAGGTTCATGCGCATGATGAAAAAAATGAATGCAGTGTAGGCGACACAGTAAGAGTAGTAGAGGCGAAGCCGTTTTCTAAGACTAAGTGTTGGGCATTGTTAGAAGTCCTTGAGAAATCAGTGGCTGTTGATCACATAGCATAATTAAAAGAGAATAAGATATGATTCAAATGCAAACAAAACTTCATGTTGCTGATAACAGTGGCGGTGTTAAAGCAATGTGTATTAAAGTGTTAGGTGGCTCTAAGCGTCGCTATGCAAACATTGGCGATGTGATTAAAGTCAGTATTAAAGAAGCTGCACCGCGTGCTAAAGTAAAAAAAGGTGATGTGTATGACGCCGTTGTTGTTCGTACGGCACAAGGTGTTCGTCGTTCAGATGGTTCACGCATTCGTTTTGATAGCAATGCAGTTGTATTATTAAACACAAAACTTGAGCCAGTAGGTACACGCATCTTCGGACCTGTGACTCGTGAATTGCGTAGTGCAAAATTTATGAAAATTGTTTCACTAGCGCCAGAGGTATTGTAATGAATAAGATCAAAGTAAAAGATGAAGTAATTTTGATTGCTGGTAAGGACAAAGGCTCTATAGGTACAGTAACAAAAATCACTGATAATAAAGTTGTAGTTGAGGGCTTAAATCTTGCTAAGAAGCATGTTAAGTCAAACCCAAATGCTGGCGTAACAGGTGGTATTATTGATACAGAAATGCCAGTGGCAGTTTCAAATGTAGCAATCTACAATGCGAAAACAAAAAAAGCAGACAGGGTTGGGTTACGCACTGACAAAGATGGCAATAAAGAAAGATTTTTTAAATCAAACGGCGATTCAATCGTTTGAGACAGTTAAAGGAAAAAAACCGTGGCTAGATTACAAGAACAATATAGAAAAGAAATTTTACCTGCTTTACAAAAAGAGTTAAATCAGAAAAATCCAATGGCAGTGCCTAAGATTGAAAAGATTACTATTAATATGGGTCTGGGTAGTGCATTAGGTGATAAGAAAATTTTGCAAAATGCAGTAGACGAGATGAGCTTAATTGCTGGTCAAAAACCAATAACATGTATAGCGCGTAAATCAGTAGCGAGTTTCAAGTTAAGAGAAGGTAGTGCAATTGGTTGTAAAGTAACACTTCGCAAGGAAAAGATGTATGAATTTTTAGACCGTTTGGTTAATATCGCGATTCCCCGTATTCGTGATTTCCGTGGTTTGAATGAGAAGTCATTTGATGGTCGTGGTAATTACAACATGGGTTTAACTGAGCAAATCGTTTTTCCAGAAATTGATTTTGAAAAAGTAACAAGAGTGCGTGGTATGGATATCGCTATCACCACCACTGCACAAAATGATGATGACGCTAAGAAACTATTGGCAATGTTTAACTTCCCATTTAAAGGACAAGAAAATGGCTAAAAAGTCTATGATAAATAGAGACATCAAGCGCACTAAAGTGGTTGAAAAATACCGCACTAAACGCCTTGAGTTAAAGAAAATTATTAAGAGTGTAAATTCTTCTGATGAAGAGCGCTTTCAAGCAACGATTAAGTTGCAAGCGTTACCGCGTGATGCTTCACCGACAAGACAACGCTCTCGTTGTGGTTTGACGGGTCGTCCGCATGGTTTTTACCGTAAGTTTGGTTTGGCTAGAATCAAATTGAGAGAGCGCACTATGAACGGTGAAGTGCCTGGTTTATCTAAAGCAAGTTGGTAGGAGGTTGTTGATATGAGTATGTCTGATCCAGTTGCTGATATGTTGACTCGCATTCGTAATGCGCACATGGTTGAAAAGAAAGAAGTCAACATCCCAGCGTCAAATTTAAAATCTGCTATTGCAAGTGTGATGCAGCAAGAAGGTTATATTGAATCATTTAGTGTGGTAGGTGAAAAAGCCACTAAAACCTTGACGCTTAAGTTGAAGTATTATGATGACAAACCCGTTATTGATTCATTAAAAAGAATTTCAAAACCAAGTTTGCGTGTGTATGTCAAAAGTACTGAGATGCCAAGTGTCATGAATGGCTTGGGTATCGTTATTGTTTCAACACCTAAAGGTGTAATGACTGGACAAAATGCAGCAACCCAGAATGTGGGTGGTGAAGTTTTGTGTAGCATTTCTTAAAGGAGTTATAAGATGTCTAGAGTTGCAAAAGCACCAATCGAAATTCCAGCTGGCGTTGAAGTTTCAATAAATAGTTCTACAATGGCAGTTAAAGGTAAATTAGGTCAAATGGAAATGGAAATCCATCCATCAGTTGTTATCGCTAATGCAGAAAATGTTTTGACATTTAATGTTGCTAAAACTGATAAAAAAGAGGAGAAGAGAGCATGGGCACAAGCAGGCACTGCAAGAGCGAATACTGCTAACTTGATTAAAGGTGTTGTAGAAGGTTGGGAAAAAAAATTAACCCTTATCGGTGTTGGTTACCGTGCAAAGGCAACGGGTAAAGCCTTAGATTTAACACTAGGTTTTTCTCATCCAGTTCAGTATAACTTGCCAGAAGGCGTTACTGCTGAGACACCTTCACAAACTGAAATTGTTGTGAAAGGTATGGATAAGCAAAAAGTAGGTCAGGTGGCTGCTGAGATTCGTGCCTATCGTCCGCCAGAGCCTTATAAAGGTAAAGGTGTGCGTTACACTGATGAATATGTGGTTCGTAAAGAAGCGAAAAAGAAATAGAGCGAAATAATTAAGGTAATAGTATGAAACTTTCAAAAAAACAAGCTCGTTTAAGAAGAGCAACTAAATTTAGAGCTAAGCACGCAGAGAGAGGTATTGAGCGTTTATGCGTTTATAAGACATCTCAGCATATTTATGCACAAATCATTAGCGCCTGTGGCACTAAGACTTTGGTCAGTGCATCTAGCTTGAAAGAAAAGAATGGCGGTAATGTGGCAGCAGCAACTAAGATTGGCGCTGAGATTGCCAAAGCAGCAAAGAAAGTAAAAGTAACGAAAATTGCTTTTGATCGTTCTGGTTTTAAATACCATGGTCGTGTGAAAGCATTAGCTGAAGCAGCACGAGATGGCGGTTTAAACTTTTAATAAAAAATTATAAAAATAGGCGTAAAAGATGGCAGATTTTAGAAAAAATAATAAAGATGATGACGGTTTCATTGAGAAGTTGGTTAACATTCGTCGTGTTGTAAAAGTAGTTAAAGGTGGCCGTATTTTTGGCTTCTCTGCATTGGTTGTTGTTGGTGACGGCAATGGTAAAGTAGGTTATGGCACGGGTAAAGCGCGTGAAGTGCCTGCCGCTATCCAAAAAGCAATGGATAAGGCAAGAAAAGCCATGAAAAGTGTTCCATTAAAAGACGGCACACTTTATTACTCTATCACTTCAAATGTCGGCGCTGCTAAAGTTTATATGCAGCCTGCATCAGAAGGTACAGGTGTTATTGCTGGTGGCCCAATGCGTAGTGTATTGGAAGCAGTTGGTGTGCATAATATCTTGGCGAAATGTAACGGTACGCGTAATCCTATTAGTGTTGTTCGCGCAACGATTGAAGGTTTAACATCAATGTCATCCCCACAATCAGTGGCCAGCAAGCGCGGTAAAACTGTTGAAGAGATTAGGGGAGAAATATAATGGCTGAAGAGAAAAAAGTGGCAACTAAGAAGCCTACTACTAAAAAAGTAGCAGCAAAGAAAAACACGGTAAGTGTGACATTAGTCAAGAGTTTTTATGGTCGTCTTCCATCACATCGTGCAACGATAACAGGCCTTGGTTTAAAGCGTATTAATCACACAGTAGAATTACTTGATACGCCTGAAGTGAGAGGTATGATTAATAAGGTTTCTTATCTACTTAAAGTAGAGGATTAAGATTATGGATATTATGCAATTAAATACATTGGCACCTGCAGAAGGTGAAAAAAGAACTAGAAAGCGCGTTGGTCGTGGTATTGGCAGTGGTTTTGGCAAAACTTGTGGTCGTGGTCATAAGGGTCAGAAAGCTCGTTCAGGTGGTTTTACTAAAATCGGTTTTGAAGGTGGTCAAATGCCCCTTCAGCGTCGCCTTCCTAAGGTTGGCTTTTCATCGCGTGTTTCGATTATTACCTCTCAAGTGACTTTATCTGAGATTGATAAGTTAGAGGAAAAAGAAATCACGGTTGATGTGTTAAAGAAACACAACTTGGTGACTAAGAATATTAAGCGCGTTAAGGTAATGCTTTCTGGTGAGATTAATAGAGCGGTGACATTAACAGGTATCAAGGCAACTAAAGGCGCAAAAGTAGCCATTGAAGCTGCCAAAGGAACGGTTAACGAGTAACAAGATGAGTCAACCGCCCCTACTTTCCCAAGATTTATCAAAGCGCATTCTCTTTTTATTGGGTGCGTTAATTGTTTTTAGACTGGGTACACATATTACCATTCCGTTTATTTCGCCAACTGCGCTAGCTTCATTAGTGCAAGACCAGCAGGGTACGATTTTGGATATGTTTAATATGTTTTCTGGTGGCGCACTAGAAAGGTTGTCTATTTTTACCTTGGGCATTATGCCTTATATTTCAGCATCAATTATCATACAGTTGATGACATCGGTAGTGCCAAAGTTTGAACAACTTAAGAAAGAAGGAGAGAGCGGTAAGCGTAAGATTACGCAATATACGCGTTTGGGTACTGTCGTTTTGGCGGTGTTTCAATCTTACGGTATTTCAATTGCCTTGCAATCTCAAAGTGCTGGTGATGTGGCATTGGTAACAAGCACTGGCTTCACTTTTAGCTTGGTAACAGTGATAACATTAACGACAGGCACATTATTTTTGATGTGGCTGGGTGAGCAAATTACAGAAAAAGGTATTGGTAATGGTATCTCAATGATTATTTTTGCTGGTATTGTTTCAGGTTTGCCATCGGCAATAGGCTCAACATTGTCGTTGGTCTCTACAGGTGAATTGGCGGTTATTTTTGTTGTTATATTGTTAGCAATGACTTTGTTAGTGACTGCTTTTGTGGTGTTTATGGAGCGTGGACAACGCCGTATTACTGTGAATTACGCCAAGCGTCAGCAAGGCCGTAAAATGGTTGGTGGTCAAAGTTCGTACTTACCACTTAAAATCAATATGGCTGGCGTGATTCCACCAATTTTTGCCTCTTCGATTATTTTATTTCCAGCAACATTGGGTGGCTGGTTTTCGCAATCAGAAGGGATGGGTTGGTTGGCCGATTTAACTGCAGGCATTTCTCCGGGTCAGCCGTTATATGTATTGTTTTATGGGTTGGCGATTGTGTTTTTTACATTTTTCTACACAGCGCTAACTTTTGATCCAAAAGACACTGCAGATAGTCTGCGTAAGTCTGGTGGTTTTATTCCAGGTATTCGTCCGGGTAAGAACTCAGCAGATTATATTGACTCTGTTATGTCGCGTTTAACAGCCTCAGGTGCACTCTACATTGCCGCAGTTTGTTTGTTGCCAGAGTTTTTGATTTTGTATTGGAATGTGCCGTTTTATTTTGGCGGCACTAGTTTATTAATTATCGTTGTTGTGGTGATGGACTTCATTACACAAGCGCAATCACATTTAATGTCTAATCAGTATGAGTCATTAATGAAAAAATCAGGTTTAAATTAGAAGGGTAGTATTATGAAAGTAAGAGCGTCAGTTAAAAAGATTTGTAACAATTGTAAAATTATTAAGCGCCATGGTGTGGTGCGTGTAATTTGTAAAGAACCTAGACACAAGCAAAGACAAGGTTAATTGACATTGACATTGCATAGCTAGCAAAGTATAATTGTTCGTTTTGCAAATTTTAAAGTCGTGAATTCAAATAAGAGAAAAACGAACATTCATGATTGATTTTATAGAAATAAAGGATATATAGATGGCTAGAATAGCGGGAATAAATATTCCAACACATAAACATATTGTTATTGGCTTACAGTCAATTTTTGGTATTGGTGATACACGCGCAAAAGCAATTTGTAGCGAACTTAAATTAGACCCAGCAACAAAAGTATCAGATTTAGCTGAAGACCAGTTGGAATTAATTCGTAGTGCAGTTGCGAAGTTTGAAGTTGAAGGCGACCTTCGTCGTCAAATCGCAATGGATATTAAACGCTTGAGGGATTTAGGTTGTTATCGTGGTATCCGTCATAGAAAATCATTACCACTTCGTGGTCAAAGAACTAAAACAAATGCTAGAACTCGTAAGGGTCCTCGTCGTTTAATTAAATAATCATAGGTAGATATTATGGCTAAAGCACCAACAAAGAAAAAATCAAAAAAAGTCGTTACTGACGGTATTGCGCATATTCATGCAACATTTAACAACACCATCGTTATGATTACAGACCGTCATGGTAATGCAGTTTGCTGGGCAACTTCAGGTGGCTCTGGTTTTAGAGGTTCAAGAAAATCAACGCCATTTGCAGCACAAGTAGCAGCTGGCAATTGCGGTGAAAAAGCATTGGCTTTTGGCATGAAGAACTTAGATGTTCGCGTTAAAGGCCCCGGTCCTGGTAGAGATTCAGCCATTCGTGGTTTAAATGCACAGGGCTTAAAAATTCAATCAATTACAGATGTAACGCCAATCCCTCACAATGGTTGTCGTCCTTCTAAAAAACGCAGAGTATAAGGATAAATTATGGCTAGATATACTGGACCTACTTGTAAATTAGCCCGTCGCGAAGGCACGGACTTGTTTCTAAAAAGTGGCATTAGATCGTTAGATTCTAAATGTAAAGTTACACAATTACCTGGTATGCACGGTGCAACTGCCCGTCAACAAAAAGGTACTGAGTATGGTTTACAATTGCGTGAAAAGCAAAAAGTTAGGCGTATTTATGGTATTTTAGAAAAGCAATTCCGTTCATACTATAAAAAAGCATCTCAAAAGAAAGGTTCAACAGGTGAAAACCTATTGTCTTTATTAGAGTGTCGTCTTGATAATGTTGTTTATCGTATGGGTTTTGGCTCTACGCGCGCTGAAGCGAGACAATTGGTTTCTCACAAGGCTATCTTGGTTAATGGTTTGGCGGTTAATATTCCTTCTTACCAAGTTGGTGCTAATGATGAAATTTCTATTAGAGAAAAAGCAAAAAAACAAAGCCGTATTCAATTAGCAATGGAATTAGCTGAGCAAGGTGACTTGCCAGAATGGGTTGAAGTTGATAGTAAAGCACTAAAAGGTGTATTTAAGAATGTTCCTGCGCGTGATGACTTGTCATCTGATATTGCAGAGCATTTAATTGTTGAATTGTATTCAAAATAAAGGACATATTATGCAAGGAAATGCAAGAGATTTTTTAAAGCCAAAGTTGGTTGAATCAAAAGAAACAGCGAATAACGAGTATAGAGTTATTCTTGAGCCTTTAGAAAAAGGCTTTGGTCATACACTGGGTAATGCGTTAAGAAGAACATTGTTGTCTTCTGTTTCAGGTTCTGCAATCACAGAAGTAGCGATTGACGGTGTGATGCACGAATTTTCAACTATTGAAGGTGTTCAAGAGGATGTATTAGACATCTTGTTAAACCTTAAAGAAGTTTCAGTTGCGCTAAACACTTCTGATTCAGCAGAAGTTGTTATTGATAAGAAAGGTCCTTGTGAAATCACAGTAGCTGATATTGAAGCAAACGCAACAGATGTTTCAGTGTTCAACAAAGACAAAGTGATTGCAACAATAAATGCAGGTGGTCATATGCGACTAACGCTTAAGATCAGCACAGGTATTGGCTATGACGCAGCAGTTGCGCGTGACGATGAAGCCTCAACAATTGGTGGTATGCAACTAGATGCAAGCTTTTCACCAATTAAGCGTGTGAGTTTCACAGTTGACGCAGCGCGTGTTAATCAAAAAGTTAACCTTGATAAATTAAACATTGTAATGGAAACAAATGGTTCGGTTAATGCTGAAGAAGCTATTAAGCGTGCAGCAACAATCTTACAAGACCAATTGTCTTCATTTGTTGAATTAGAATTGGTTGAAGAAGAAGAGACATTGCCAACTTCAGATGATTTTGACCCGCAATTATTAACAGCAGTAGATGAGTTGGAATTAACGGTTCGTAGTGCAAACTGTTTGAAAGCTGAGCAAATCTACTACATTGGTGATTTAATTGAGAAGTCTGAGCAAGATTTATTGAGAACACCTAACTTAGGTCGTAAGTCGTTGAACGAAATTAAAGAAGCATTAACTGAGAAGGGCCTAAATTTAGGCACAGCCATTGAGAACTGGCCACCAGTTGATTTAATGAGTGAATAAGGAAATATCATGAGACATAGAAAGTCAGGTAGACAACTAAACCGTAATTCTTCTCATCGTAAGGCGATGTTTAAGAATATGGCAAATTCATTGTTTGAGCACGAGACAATCAGAACAACTTTGCCAAAAGCAAAAGAGCTTCGTCGTATTGTTGAGCCGTTAATTACCAAAGCTAAAACAGACAGCGTTGCTAATCGTCGTAATGCATTTTCAAAATTACGCGATGATGCTTCAGTGGCTAAATTATTCACCCAGTTAGGTCCATTCTACAAAGATCGCCCTGGTGGTTACATCCGTATTCTTAAAGCTGGTTTTCGTACTGGTGATAAAGCGCCAATGGCGATTGTTCAATTAGTTGATTTCGATGGCACACCTGCTGACGATTCTACAGATTCATAAAGGAAAAAACTATGCCTTCAATTAAAGTAAGAGAGAACGAACCTTTTGATATTGCACTTAGACGCTTTCGTCGTACTTGTGATAGAGCTGGTGTTATTACAGATGTTCGTAAGAAAGAATTTTACGAGAAGCCAACATGGGTTAACAAGCGTATGAAAGCAGCAGCAGTCAAACGCACCCATAAAGAAATGGCCAAGAATCGTATCCATCGCAAGAGAATGTATTAAAGTAATATTATTTGATAATTCATATACAATAATAAAATCTCAGTCTTTACTGAGATTTTTTAATTCAGGAGTAGCTCAACAATGTCAGAACTAAAACAACGCATTACCGAAGATATGAAATCAGCAATGAGAGCCAAAGATAAAGAGAGGCTAAAGGCTATTCGTATGATTTTAGGCGCTATTAAGCAAAGAGAAGTTGATGAGCGTATCGAGCTTGTTGATGAGCAAGTATTAGCCGTCATCCAGAAAATGGTTAAGCAACGCAAAGATTCTATTTCACAATTCAAAGAAGCGGGCCGCACTGACCTTATCGAAATTGAAGAAGCAGAGTTAGTTGTTATCAACAACTATATGCCTGCACAACTTTCAGAAAATGACATAAGTAAAGTTGTTGATAAAGCAATTGCTGATTCTGGCGCGTCTTCTATGCAAGATATGGGCAAGTTAATGGGATTACTCAAGGGCCAGCTTGCAGGTAAGGCTGATATGGGTGTTGTCTCTAGTATCATTCGTTCTAAATTTTCTTAAAAAGAATCTTATATGAAGTTCGTATTAATTTTATTATTTATCAGTAATTTTGTATTTGCACAGGTTGTGCCAAATTATGCTAAAGAAAAACGCTGGGCATCACAAGTAGAAGATGGTTTGATGGATGGTGATGTAGTTTGGCTAAGTGCTAACAAACAACCATTTATGTCGCTTTATACCCCTAGTGAAACTAATACTAAGCGTGCAGCGTTGATTGTCCATGGTTTAGGAGTGCACCCTGATTGGGCGCAAGTCATTCAACCTTTGCGTGTTGCACTTAGTGAAAAAGGCTGGCATACCTTGTCTGTTCAAATGCCAGTATTGGCAAATGATAAAGAAGCAGTTGAATATATCACTTTACTAACTCAAGCTGACAATCGCATTAAATCTGCCATTAATTATTTACAGCAACAAGGGTTAAATGCAGATGCAATTGTATCTCATAGTTTGGGCAGTGTAATGAGTGCGCATTATTTAGACAATCAGCAACACCCAATCAAATATTTTGTTGCTATTGGGATGCCAGATTTAGCAGTTAAATATTTGGGTAAAATTCGCATCCCAATGCTAGATTTATATGGCGTGGATGATATTGAAGTCGTGCTTAAATCTGTTAAAGAGCGAGCGCAAGCCGCTAAAGAAAATAAATATTACACACAAAAAAAAGTGGATGCCGATCATTTTTTTAATGATAAGGATGCCTTGTTGATTGATGAGGTTAGCACCTGGTTGAAATAGCGTTATTATTACTGTTGGGTGCGTTTTCTGGTTTTATTGCTGGACTGTTTGGTGTGGGTGGCGGTTTGATTATCGTGCCAGCATTGTTGTATGTGTTGGCATTTGAGGTTCAAGAAGTGGTGTTAATGCATACAGCGATTGGCACTGCACTGGCAGTGATTGTTTTTACCTCTATATCCAGCGTTTGGGCGCACCATCGCCATGGCGCTATTCATTGGCAATATTTCATAAAACTCACCCCTACTATTTTATTAGGCGCTTTTAGCGGAGCGATTATTGCTCAATATTTGAGTTTTGATTTCTTGCGAATTTTCTTTGCAATCTTTGAAATAATGGTTGCAATGATAATGTGGTTTAGCATTAGCACTTCTGGATATGCAGATAATTTAAACAGATGGGTTTGGCTAATAACAGGCTATATTATCGGATTGGTTTCAGCTATAGTTGGTATTGGTGGTGGTACAATGACCACGCCATTTTTAACTTACAATAAGGTTGATATTAAAAACGCTATTGCCACTTCAGCGGCTGTGGGTATGCCGATTGCGATTGTAGGCAGTGTGGGTTTTATCATAATTGGTACTGGAGTTGAAGGCACTACTAGTGGATTAGGGTTTATCCATATAAAAGCATTGCTCAGTATTGTTATGACTAGTATTTTTTTTGCACCACTTGGTGCTAAGGTTGCACATAATATTAATGGCAAGAGATTAAAAAAAGGCTTTGCCTTATTTTTGCTCTTATTAGGTGTGTTTGTTTTAAGTTTCTAGCGTTATAATTTGGCGATGATTTTGTTAAAAATATCATTAAAACCACCGTTGGACATAACGACAAAATGTCCTTGTTGGATGCGGCCGAGTTCGGCAACAATGTCCTCAACACAGACAAATAAACTATCTTTGCTGAATAAGGCATTAATATCCCAATCTTGATTTTCTGGTTTTAGAATTAATATTTGATTGGCTTCACTTAGAGCGTCAACTAAACTTTGTTGATGCACGCCAGATTTCATTGTGTTAGAGCGCAGTTCTAAAATTGCAACGATGTTTTTATTGCCGACTTTGGCACGCAAACCACTAAGTGTGGTTTGAATAGCGGTTGGGTGATGAGCAAAATCATCATATAGCGTGATATTATCGGTTTGGTATTTGATTTCTAAACGACGCTTCACCCCTTGGAATGTATTCAGTGCCTCGCAAGCAGTTTTAATTGTCACGCCAATATGGTGTGCAGCATAAATAGCACAAAGTCCATTTTGCATATTGTGCTCACCCAACAGATTCCAGTCAACTGTGTTATTTTCAACATCAAAGGTAGTGCCAATATCACTGATTTCCAATTTGGAAGTTGGTAGGGTTTGTTGTTCTGAGTATAGTCCCATTTCAATGACTTGTTCAATCGCTGATACATTTTGTGGATGGACAATGAGTCCATCATTTGGTATGGTGCGAAGCAGATGATGGAATTGTTTTTGAATGTCTTTGAGAGAATCAAAGATATCAGCGTGATCAAACTCAAGATTATTAATCACCAAAGTTTTAGGACGGTAATGCACAAACTTTGAGCGTTTGTCAAAAAAGGCAGTGTCATATTCATCGGCTTCAATCACAAAGAAGTCAGAGTCAGTCAGTCGTGATGACACACCAAAGCCTTCAACCACACCACCGATTAAGAAATTTGGGTTGTAGCCTGTGATTTCTAAAATCCAAGCCAACATACTGGCAGTGGTAGTTTTTCCATGCGTACCACTAATAGCAAGCACCCATTTGTCGCGTAATACATTTTCACTAAGCCACTGCGCCCCTGAAGTGTAGGTGTATTGTTTGTTTAAAATTTCTTCCACACATTCATTGCCACGCGATAAGGCATTGCCAACAATATAGACATCAGCCTTGGGTAAGTCTTTAGCGTGATAGCCCTGTGTGTAACTGACACTTTGTTTATCAAGCTGAGTGCTCATTGGTGGGTAAACACCTTGGTCTTGTCCAGTAACACTGTGTCCAAGTTGTTTGGCAATTAAGGCGAGTGAGCCCATAAAAGTGCCAGCGACACCTAAAATATGAATGTGCATTTACTTAGTGAGGGCTATTGTTCTTTAAATAAGGTCATTCGTGTATTATATGTTTATTTATTTTAGTTTGTAACAACTATGAAAATATACTTGGTTGGTGGTGCTGTGCGAGACCAATTATTGGGCATTGCTGATGAAAAAACCGAAAAAGATTGGGTGGTAGTTGACTCGTCTCCCGATGAAATGTTGGACTTGGGTTATCGCCAAGTGGGGCAATCCTTTCCTGTATTTCTACACCCTGGCACACAAGAGGAATATGCACTTGCTAGAGTTGAGCGAAAAATTAGCAAAGGTTATAAAGGTTTTGAATTTGATACTTCTAAAACTGTCACCCTTGAGCAAGATTTATCTCGTCGAGATTTAACCATTAATGCCATTGCTCAAACAAAAGATGGTGATTTGGTTGACCTATTCAATGGACAAGAAGATTTAGACAATGGTTTACTTAGACATGTATCTGATGCGTTTAGCGAAGACCCTGTGCGTGTGTTGCGTGTTGCTCGTTTTGCCGCACGGTTTAAAAAATTTGGCTTTAAAGTGGCGCATGCAACGCATCAGTTAATGAAACAAATGGTGAGCTCTGGTGAGGTGGATGCGCTCACCCCTGAGCGAGTTTTTAAAGAATTAGAAAAATCCCTATCTTACGAAACGCCATCAGCATTTTTTAAAGTGTTGTTGGCTTGTGGTGCTTATGACAGAGTTTTTGCTACGCTTAAATCTCGTGATAAACAAAGTCACGAAAACCCATTTGAGATTTTAGATAATTTAGCAACTGATGCGATGCATATCAAGTTTGCCATATGGCTAAAAGATGAAAAGACAGAGGCAATCACTGAGTTATGCAATAATATCAAGTGTCCAAAAAAATACGAACAGCTGGCAAAACTGGTGCATAAAACTTATCAGTTTGCCACAAGCTTTGATAACCAATCTAGCAATGAAGTGTTTAACTTTTTTACCAAAACTGATGCGCTTAGGCGACAAGATCGATTTGCAGAATTACTGGCAACTTTTGAGTTATTGGGTATTGATGTTAGTCGTATTATTGAACTCAGAGGCTTGCTAAATATGATTGATATCTCTCAGTTGAATAAAGAGAATATTGGCGCTGAGATTCAAATAGAGAAACAACGCGTTATTGAGTCATTTCTCAACGCGACATAGCGAATCAAATTCGCAATATTGACAAGCGGTTTTATTTGGCAAAACTTGTGTCTTGCCCTGTTGAAAATCTTGACTGGCAGTGTTTAGTATTTCCCCCCAAATGATAACTTGCTCATCCCATTCTTTGCAGGAATTTCTAG
Organism: thiotrophic endosymbiont of Bathymodiolus puteoserpentis (Logatchev); assembly: GCF_900127505.1. Lineage (NCBI taxonomy): Bacteria > Pseudomonadati > Pseudomonadota > Gammaproteobacteria > thiotrophic endosymbiont of Bathymodiolus puteoserpentis (Logatchev). Next base: position 24,841 of record NZ_UEXF01000058.1, read on the forward strand.
CAGATTGCTTGGGTAATGAATCTTTGTTTTTTGATAAGCCTTTAATGCTAACTTTATTGGCGTTTAGTTGAATGAATGCTGCGCCTTGGGCGGCATTACTGATAGCGTAGATAGGCAGTTGTGGCTCTTTGATTGCTTCGCCACACCAGTTACTAATAGAAGGGTTTCCAATTTTATAATCAAAAATAATCTTATTACCCCCTTTTGTCTCATCAAGTCTATCTAGACGGGTGTTGAATTTAAGTCCAGCAATATTAACATTAACACTTTGTTCGGTTGATAATACGGTGAACGGATGCCTTTGTTTTTCGATTTCAATAAACTGATGAATAATTTTCGAGATTCTTATTTTTTCGTTTTCTTTAAAGCCAGTATCATTGTAATATTTGATTGCCGTGTTTATTTTTTCTTTAATTAACACATCTAATTTATCTTTACTGAGCGATAACAGTTTATCTTGCGAGGTAATTTCTTGATAAAAGTATTGTAAGGTGGTGTGAATAATATTGCCTTGCTCCATTCTGTTTAGACCAATATGCGGGTCATTAAATGATTGAATGTTTAATCGGCGTGCAAAGCCACTAAAGGCACATGCCATTTGATTCTTCAAGATACTTACACCGCCACGCACTTGTGCGTGTTTCAATGGATTGGCTTTTGCATCATCCACAGTTTCCAATACTATGTTTTGATAGTCATGTGTGAGTATTGGTGTTTCATGATTAAATGTTAACAGAGGGGACGGTCGCTGTTCGCTACTCAAGTGTACTTTGGCGTAGGAGAAAATAACCTCAGTAGACAGATTAACAAGGTTATTGAGCGTGTCTTGTGCATCTTTAGCAATTAATTCAAAACTTGTTCGTGGAATTTGGTGTGTTACAGCAATATCACTAGGAATAAAACGCGGCACATTGAGCGTGGCAGGTAAAAATTCATCCGTCATCCCCAGTACCCAAGCGGCATCAAAGTACAAGCCTTCTGCTTCTAAACTGCCTAATATTTGAATTGGGGTTTTGGCAGATTGTGCTTGAAAAACAACTTGTGAGAGCCAATCTTTCAAATCCTTAATGGCATGAGCGGCACCAACTTGAGTATTTATTTGTGCCAGTTGATTAAGTCCAGAAGAGGCACTTTGATATTTGTTGAATAATTGATATTCGGTGCTGGATAATGTTCTATCAGTAGCGAAACCCCAAATTTGTAAGTAGGTATTAAAATCTAATAACCACGCATCATGTGTTTGTTGTCTTTTTGTTGATTGTGCTATTGTTGCTTCAAGCAATGTTTTTATCTGCGGTGTGTTATTTAGGTGTTTTTCTAAATGGGAAAATTTAAAATGTGTTTTTGAAAAATCTAAGGTGCGGTTAACTAATAAAGCACGAGCTGATCGTTCTTTTTGTGCGTGGGCAATATAAGGCGAAGTGATAACAGTGTTAAAAGTTTCAGTCTTGATGCGATTACTTTTCAATTGCTGACAGAGTTCCAATAGTGTCAGAATATGGCGAATCAACGGATATTCAGTTAATGGAAAACCCAGGGAAATATTATAAGATTTTTGCCCAGTTTCCATTAGTGTATTGGCAAATACTCGGTCAAAAACAGATTGAATTTGATAATGGTCATTGTTCAATGTTGGACAAATAATGGCAATGTGTTTATTTGGATATTGCGCATTCAAATCCTTTGCCCAATGGGCAGCAGATAAGAGTTCATCTTGGGTAGTTTGAAAAACTTGATGGTTGCTTTGTGTGTTTTTTTGTTCAGATTTAAGCACTTGATAGCCAGTCTTATCAAGTAATAACGATTGCACGGGTGTGAGTGTTTTAAAGCCATAAATATAAGGTTTTGCTAGATTGGTATTATGTGCAATAATTAACGCAGATAAGTCGTTGGTATCCAATAAGTTGTGGGCTGATTTGGTCTTTTGATAATCCTTCAGCCAAGTGGCAAACAGCTTGTAATTTTCAACACCTAATTTTGATAATTGCATGTAATCAATGAGATGGGCATCACAATAATTGTTATTTTTTATGACTTCATCTAGTAAGCGATTATCAACTTTTTGCCCTGATTTTTGTATTGATTGCTTAATTAATGTGCGAGATTCAATATTTGAAATTAAGCGTTTTTTTGTATTGGCTTCAAGCGATTGCCAAGTTTCTTGTAAGTATTGGCACCAAGATAGGATTTTTGGTAGAGCAGAATTGCCTTTTTGCACACCCCAAGTTTTTTTAAACGCTAACACTTGGCGATTGTTTGCCAAGATAACAATATCACCCTTAGTAACTTTTGTTGTATTTGTGTTAAGCCACATTAGAAGTAAAGGATGCAGCAGAATGCGTTAGGTTTACACTTTTCAATGAAATCTTAAAAAGAATATTTTTTATTTCTGAATTATGATACATACCCAAAAAATGTATTAAGTCTTGAGCCTAACGCCTCTAAGCCTTGTTTTTTTAAACTGGAAAATAATTGCACATCAACATAAGGATATTGTTCAACTTCGCGTTTGACTTTAAGCAATGAATTCTTGGCAGCGCCTTTTTTGAGTTTGTCAGATTTGGTTAGGATGATTTGTGTGGGTAAGTTTGCACCAACACACCAATCCAACATCATTTGATCAAACTTTGTTAGTGGACGACGCGCATCCATCACTAACACTGCACCTACTAAGCATTGGCGTTGTGCAAAATATTCACCCATATCTTTTTGCCATTGTTGTTTGATATGCTCAGGTACTTTAGCATAACCATAGCCAGGTAGGTCTACCAAACGATGATTTTCGTCCAATTCAAAAAATACCAAATGCTGCGTTCTGCCGGGTGTACGAGATACTTTTGCTAATTTTTTTTGCAAAGTAATGGTGTTGATAGCGCTTGATTTTCCAGCGTTAGAGCGTCCAGCAAAAACCACTTCATAGCCTTGGTCTTCTGGGCACCCTTTGAGTGATGGACAAGAGAGTAAAAATTTTGCTTGATGATAAATATTGCTCATTTAGTTTAGAAAAGGTATAATTCCGCCTGATGGTGATAAAGTTACCATTATATATTTTAAAAATTTAAGGAGCACAGTATGTTTTCAACAGGAAAAAAAGTTTTAGTAATAGCGGCTACAGTAATATCAATGAGTTCTTTGGTTCAAGCAGATGGCAAGGCAGCTTATGCTGCTGGTGGCTGTGCTGCGTGTCATGGTGCTAATGGTAAATCAGCAATTCCAATTTACCCTCACCTTGCTGGACAACAGGCATCCTATATTGTTAAACAATTGAAAGATTTTCAATCTGGTGCACGCAAAGACCCAACAATGAGTTCAATGGCAGCATTAGCTAAAGGTAAAGAGCAAGAAATTGCTGATTGGTTAGCTAAGCAGTAAAACTGGCATATGCCACTTCAATATAGAATATAAGCATTAAATTCTATATTATGATGAGCCGATATTAGCCCTATTTATTTAGGTATAATATCGGCTTATTTTTTTGCAAAAAAAAGGAAAATCTCATGAACAAATTAGCGCTAATTTTTACCGTTGTATTGGCTTTAATCTCAACATATACTTTTGCTGCAGGCGATGCAACAAAAGGCCAAACTAAAGCAGTAAGTTGTGTGGGTTGTCATGGTGTAGATGGTAATTCATTAGCACCTACTTTTCCAAAGTTGTCCGGACAAAACGAAGGCTACTTGTTAAAACAACTTAAAGACTTTAAATCAGGTGCTCGTATTGATAGCATAATGGCGACTTTAGTTACACCATTAACAGATGCAGATATGGCTGATTTAGCGGCATATTACGCTATTCAAAAAGTTTCTAAAGGTGTGGTTATGCAAGGTGCTAATCTAGCACTTGGTCAAAAAATCTATCGTGGTGGCAAGAAAGCAACAGATGTGACCGCTTGTATTGCGTGTCATGGGCCAGCAGGTAAAGGCATCCCATCAGCAGGTTTCCCAGCATTAGCATCACAGCATTCAATGTATACTGTTAAGCAGCTTAAAGCTTTCCGCCAGCATTCAATCAATGCACAAACGGGTGCAGTTGAGCCTAGTAGAACTAACGATTATGAAGGCATGATGATTAACTTTACTAAGAGTCTGACTAACGCAGAGATTGACGCGGTTTCCGCTTATATTTCTGGTTTGTAAAACTTAAATATTGCCGCAAAAGGCAGTATTTACTGCCTTTTTTATTGTCTATTAAAATGCTATCCTGTCGGGTATAATTTACTCCTTTTTAAGTATAGAATCGGATTTACAAGCAATGAAAACTTCACTAGAAAAATTAGAGGGTCTAAAAAGAGCATTAACAGTTGAGCTATCTATTGATATCTTTAAACAAAAAACAGACCAAGTTCTTAGAGGCATGGCATCTAAAGTAAGCGTTGATGGGTTTAGAAAGGGTAAGGTTCCTTTATCTATTATGCGCAAACAGTTTGGTGGTCAGGCTAGCTCAGATGCAGTCAATGAAATTGTCAATGATACTTTGACCGAAGCCTTGGCAGATGCAAAAGTAACACCTGCTTCACGACCAGCGATTACTAAGATTGATACAGAGAATAAGGATACTTTTTCTTACACGGTGACATTCGAAGTTTTTCCAGAAATTAAAGTCGCTGATTTTTCTAAATTAAAAATTGTACAAACAGAAGTTAAAATTACCAAGGCAGATGAAGAAAAAACTTTGAAAGGTTTGAGCGAGCAGGCAACTGAGTATAAATCAGTTAAACGCAAGTCTAAAGAGGGCGACCAAGTTACCATTGATTTTAAAGGCATGCTTGATGGCGAAGTATTTGAAGGTGGTGTTGCTAGTGATTTCAAAATGGTATTGGGCAAAGGCTCAATGATTGCTGGTTTTGAAGATGGGCTTTTGGATGTTGCCGCTGAAAAGTCAGTAACTTTGAATTTAACTTTCCCAAAAGAATACCATGCGCCTCAACTGGCAGGCAAAGATGTCGTTTTTGAAGTTGAAATAAAAGAAGTAGCCGCCCCTCAATCACCAAAATTAGATGATGAGTTTGCAAAGAGATTCGGTGAAAAAGATATAGATGACTTGAAAAAGAGCATGAAAGCGCAAATGCAAGTTGAACTTGATAATCGTTTGAACAATCAAAATAAAGACGATTTATTTGGTGCATTATTAGAGGCGAATGACTTTGAAGTGCCACAAGAAAGTATTAACAATGAAGCGCAAAGTTTAAAACAAGAAATGGAACAGCGTTTACAACAACAAGGTATGCCTTCTCAAGGCAATATGCCTGCTTCTGCTTTTAATCCTGAAGCGCAGCGTCGTGTTAAGTTAGGTCTATTGGTTGATCAAATTTCTAGTGATAATAAATTCAACGCTAGTAAAGAACAAATTGATACAAAACTTAATGAAATGGCAACAGCTTATAGCGGTGAAGCTCAACAGATGTTAGATTACTATAATGCTGAGCCTTCTAGATTGGCAACAATTGAGTTGATGGTGGTGGAACAAATGGTACAAGATTTGATTTTAGAAAGTGCCAAAGTTACCATTCAGAAAAAGACATTCGAAGAAGTGACACAACAATAATGATAGAAAATCTAAATCAAATACCAATGGTCATTGAGCAATCTGCTCGGGGCGAGCGCGCTTATGATATTTATTCGCGTCTTTTAAAAGAGCGTGTTATTTTTATGGTGGGTCCAGTTGAAGATTATATGGCTAATGTCATTGTTGCACAAATGCTGTTTTTAGAATCTGAAAATCCTGATAAAGACATTCACTTATATATCAATTCCCCAGGTGGTTCAGTTTCTGCAGGTTTGGCAATTTATGATACTATGCAGTTTATTAAGCCTGATATTTCAACATTGTGTATTGGTCAAGCGGCAAGTATGGGTGCTTTGTTATTGACTGCTGGTGCTAAGGATAAGCGTTATGCATTGCCAAATGCCAGATGTATGATTCATCAGCCATTGGGTGGTTTTTCTGGTCAGGCAAGCGATATTGATATTCACGCACAAGAAATTCTTAAAGTTAGGGAAAAACTTAATGCTATTCTTGAATCACACACAGGTCAATCTCTTAAAGCCATTCAAAAAGATACCGATAGAGATAACTTTATGTCGGCTGATGAAGCGGCTAAATATGGTTTGATTGATAAAGTGTTAAAACAGCGTAACAATTAGATTTATTATGGCAGAAAATCCAGAAGTACTCCACTGTTCATTTTGCGGCAAAGCAAAATCTGAAGTCGGCCGCCTTATTGCAGGTCCTGGCGTCTATATCTGCAACGAGTGTATTGAATCGTGCTATGGTTTGCTTGAAGAACAAGCACTAGAAGAAATTGACGATACTTATCAAGATTGGGACTACACACCCAAGCAATTGCGTGATTTTTTAAACGAGTATGTGATTGGTCAGGAGCATGCAAAGAAAGTTTTATCAGTTGCTGTTTACAACCACTACAAGCGTTTGCAGAGTGGCTACATCTCAAATAATGTAGAATTGGATAAATCCAATATTCTAATGATTGGACCAACAGGTTCAGGCAAAACATTATTAGCACAAACATTGGCACGACTTTTGGATGTGCCATTTACCGTGGCAGATGCAACGACTTTGACTGAAGCAGGTTATGTGGGTGATGATGTTGAGAATGTGATTAAGAGTTTGTTGTCAAAATGTGATTTTGATGCGCAGCGTGCTGAGCATGGTATTATTTTTATTGATGAAATTGATAAAATCTCTAGGCGTTCAGATTCCCCTTCAATTACTCGCGATGTTTCTGGCGAAGGTGTGCAACAAGCAATGTTGAAGTTGATTGAAGGCACTATAGCATCAGTGCCACCACAAGGGGGTCGTAAACACCCAAATCAAGAAACCATTGATGTAGATACTTCAAAGATTTTATTTATTTGTGGTGGTGCTTTTGATGGTTTGGATAAAGTTATTGGTAGGCGTGTAGAAAAAGCCACAGGTATTGGTTTTTCTGCAGATGTTAAAGATTTAAGCGAAGAGAAAAATTTAACAGAATTATTCAACCTTATTGAGCCAGAAGACTTGATTGGATATGGTTTAATCCCAGAATTAGTTGGCCGTCTTCCGGTGCAAACAGCACTTAGTGAGTTAGATGAAGATGCGCTTATTCAAATTTTAACCAAGCCAAAAAATTCAGTGGTTAAACAATTTCAAGAAATTTTTGCGATGGAAGGTGTTAAATTAAGTTTTAGAAAACCAGCCTTGTCGGCGATTGCTAAGTTAGCCATTAAGCGTAAAACTGGTGCCAGAGGATTGCGCTCTATTTTGGAAGATATGTTATTAGATACAATGTTTGAACTGCCATCACTCAGCGATATAAAAGAAGTTGTAATTGATAAGGCCGTAGTTGAGAAGAAGAAATCGCCATTGATGGTGTATAAAATAGCCAAGAAACAAAAAACCATTAACAAAAGTAAAAAAGCCTCTTAGTTACCATGAAAGCTCTTGGAATTATTTGACCGTCAAAAAAATGCAGTTGGACAAGGCGAGCGAACACTGTTAGTCTATATAGAACTCCCCACTAATCGACATATCCAAAACGGCTCAGATGAGTTTGATGAATTGGCAAAATCCTCTGGACTGAATGTTGTGCAGAATCTAAAAATCTCTCGCAATAATGTGAATGCCAAATATTTTATTGGTTCGGGTAAAGTAGAAGAAATAGTAGAGCTGGTTAAAGACACGAATTTAGATTTGGTTATTTTTTCCTCAGAGTTGTCACCTTCACAAGAGCGCAATCTTGAGAAACAATTAGAGTGTCAAGTAATGGACCGAACAGGTTTAATTTTGGATATTTTCTCACTTAGGGCGCGCTCATTTGAGGGGAAATTGCAGGTAGAATTGGCACAACTTAGACACCTGTCCACACGATTAGTTAGAGGTTGGACACACCTTGAGCGACAAAAAGGTGGTATTGGTCTTCGAGGTCCAGGTGAAACGCAATTAGAAACGGACAAACGCTTGATTGCCATTCGTATTAAAAATATTAGCAAGCGTTTAGAAAAAGTCCATAAACAACGCGATTTAGGCAGAAAAGCACGCCTTAAAAATGAGTTGCCAATGATTGCTTTGGCGGGCTACACCAATGCTGGTAAATCAACACTGTTTAACACTTTGACGCAGGCAGAAGTATTTGCCGATGATCAATTATTTGCCACGCTTGATGCTACTATTAGGCGGGTGATATTGCCTGCCTCTGGAGAGGCAGTCATTGCCGATACAGTGGGTTTCATTCAAGATCTACCACATGATTTAGTGGCTGCCTTTAAATCAACTTTGGAGGAAACTCGGCGCGCTAATGTGTTACTGCATATTGTTGATGCGGCTGATGAATATAATCTAGAAAAAATTGAACAAGTACAAGATATTATTTTTGATATTGAGGCTAACAAAGTCCCGAGTATTTTGGTAATGAACAAAATTGATTGTTTAACAGATTTCAAACCAAGATTTGATAGGGACAAAGAGGGTAGAATTTTCCGTGTATGGATTTCAGCACAGTCTGGTGATGGTATTGATTTTCTTTATCAAGCATTAGCAGAGCAACTCAGTGGTATGATGACACATGCTAAAATACAACTTGATGTGACCAGTGCCTATATTCGAAGCGAAATTCATAATATTGGATACATCCACAATGAAAAAGTGAATGATTTTGGACAATGGGTACTTGAAATTAATGTCACTCATCACTATCTATCTAAGTTATTAAGTTTAAAAGGTGTAACACTATTATGGGAACAGAAGTCACAGCAGAAGTAATTGATCTTGAGCAGGAATTGGTGCCGTTATTACCTCTACGAGATGTGGTGGTTTTTCCGCATACGGTGATGCCGCTTTTTGTCGGTAGAAAAAGCTCTGTTAATGCAATTACTCAAGCGATGGGTACGAATAAATATATATTCTTAGTTGCACAAAAAGATGAAAAAACTGAGAACCCAAAGAATGAAGACTTGCATAGTGTTGGTACTTTATCGACGATTTTGCAAATGCTTAAATTACCTGATGGCACTATTAAAGTGTTGGTTGAAGGCGTGAAGCGTGCCAAGATTGAAGAATTCTCTAAGGCAGATGATTACACCGAAGTTAAAGTTAGCGAATTTGTACTAGAATCGACTCAAGACACTGAAATTAAAGCAATGATGCGCTTAGCATTAGAAAGCTTTGAATCCTATATCAAGCTTAATAAAAAAATTCCTGAAGAAGTGCTTGGTATGTTGAAAGAAGTGAGTGATGTTGAGCGTTTTAGCGATATTATTATTGCCAACTTATCGCTTAAAACTTCTGAAAAACAAGAACTTTTAAGTGGTATTAATGCACAAACGCGACTGGATAAAATCTTATCAGTGATCCAAGGGGAGATTGATGTTTTAGGCACTGAGAAAAAAATCCAATCACGCGTGCGTAAGCAAATGGAATCCAATCAAAGAGATTATTATTTGAATGAGCAAATGAAATCTATTCAAAAGGAATTGGGTCAGGCAGAAGACGAAGATGAAATTGAAGATTTACAGGCAAGCATTAAAAAAGCAAAAATGCCAAAAGCTGCTAAGGAAAAAGCAGAGTCTGAGCTAAAAAAACTCTCGCGTATGTCATCACAATCTTCCGATGCGTCAATTATCCGTACTTATATTGAAAATTTATGCGATGTACCATGGAAAAAACAAACACATATCAATAAGGATTTAGCGAAAGCACAGCAAATCTTAGATGATGACCATTACGGCTTAAACAAGGTGAAAGAGCGTATTTTAGAGCATCTTGCAGTGCAAACACGCGTTACTCATAATAAGGCTAATATTTTATGCTTAGTAGGCCCCCCAGGTGTAGGCAAAACCTCTCTTGGCGAGTCAATTGCTAAAGCGGTTAATCGTAAGTATGTGCGTATGGCACTTGGCGGTGTCAGAGATGAAGCGGAAATTCGTGGACATAGGCGTACTTATATTGGCGCAATGCCAGGCTCTATTATCCAAAAAATGCAAAAAATTAAGGTTAAAAACCCACTTTTTTTATTAGATGAAATTGAAAAAATGGCATCTGATTATCGGGGTGACCCTTCTTCAGCAATGTTGGAGGTGTTAGACCCTGAGCAAAATCACACCTTTAATGATCATTATTTAGAAGTTGATTACGACCTTTCGCAAGTGATGTTTGTAGCAACAGCCAATTCACTAGACCTGCCACAGCCGTTATTAGACAGAATGGAAATTATTGAATTGGCTGGTTACACCGAAGATGAAAAACTGCAGATTGCTAAGCGTCATTTAATTAAAAAAGCAATGGAAAACAACGGCATTAAGGACAGTGAAATCTCATTCAAGGACTCAGCCATTCTTGACATTATTCGTTACTATACGCGTGAAGCAGGTGTGCGTGGTTTGAGCAGAACTATCAGCACCATTTGTCGTAAAGTGGTCAAAGAAGTAGTATTAAAAAAACGCAAAACCAAAGCTATGATTAGCGATAAAACATTAGAAAAGTATCTTGGTGTACGCAAACATCGCTTTGGCTTAGCAGAAGAAAAAAGTCAAGTTGGTGAAGTGACAGGTTTGGCGTGGACATCAGTAGGCGGTGACTTACTAACGATTGAGGCTGCTGCTTATAAAGGCAAGGGGAAACTTAACTATACGGGTCAACTTGGTGATGTAATGAAGGAATCTATTCAAGCAGCAATGAGTGTTACTCGCACTCGTGCAAAGGCGCTTAAAATTGCTAATGATTTCCAAGAAAAATTAGATATTCACATCCATGTTCCTGATGGTTCTACCCCAAAAGACGGGCCAAGTGCGGGTGCAGCAATGTGCACTGCATTAGTGTCAGTACTAACAGGTCGAAAAGTCAAAGCCGATGTAGCAATGACAGGTGAAATCACCCTTCGGGGAGAAATTACACCAATCGGTGGCTTAAAAGAAAAAATGCTTGCAGCATTGCGTGGCGGTATCAAAACTGTTATTATTCCTAATGATAACGAACGAGAGCTCTCCGAAGTGCCTGAAAAAATCAAAGGCAAACTTAATGTGATTAAAGTTAAGTGGATTGATGAAGTGTTAGATATTGCTTTAGAAAAATAATTTTTTCTTTGTTAAATGATTAAATATTCTTAGAGACTTTTGCATAAATAGGGATGATTGGCAAAAAGTGGGTTTCTGATGATTGTTCCTATTTATGCAAAGGTCTCTCTTAGTTGCATAGTTTATCTATATTCAATCAATCTTTAGCTATTTACTGTAAAAACTTAATTGTGTACCATGCAAGCATTGTCAATACATAGCTATATCTTTCTGTTAAAATCATCACTTCTAATTGTATTGTCAGGAGTTATTTTATGAAGAGTAAGTTAAATTTTGTTATTATTTCAACAGTTCTACTCAATTTATTCGGGTGTGCTGCTCAGGAGACCCATAGGACTATTGTGTCAGAGCGTGTTAATTCTTCTCAACAGAAGTATAACGGTGTTCGTGTAGATATCGCTATTGGCGTTTTTCAAAATCGCTCTGACTATATGCGTGGTTTGTTTTCTTCTAATTCAGACAAATTAGGCAATCAATCAAAAACCATTCTTAAAACACATTTGCAACAAAGTAATTATTTTAATGTAATGGATCGCCAAAATTTAACGGGCAATACACAAGAAGCAAAGCGATTAAACCTTAAGCAAAATATTAAAGGTGCGCGTTATGCTGTAACGGGAAATGTTACCGAGTTTGGTCGTAAAGTAACGGGACAAAAAATGTTGTTTGGCATCTTGGGATCAGCAAAGAAACAAACTGCTTATGCAAAAGTTTCTTTAAATATTGTTGATGTTTTAACTTCTCAAATTGTTTACTCCACACAGGGCGCAGGTGAATACGCATTAAACCACGAGGAAATGCTTGGTTTTGGCAGCACCGCTGGATACGACGCAACATTAAATGGAAAAGTACTTAATTTAGCCATTATGGAGTCGGTTAACAACATGGTTAGCGACATACAGAATGGCACTTGGAAGGTTAACCCGTAATTATGTTTCATAAATATTTAATCGTATTGTCAATTAATGCAGTATTGTTGAGTGGCTGTGTCTCTAACAATAGTTTGTATTATTGGGGTGAATACGAGAGTGTTGTGCGTCAGTCTTATGTTGATCCAGGTTCGATGGATGTGCAGACACAAATTGAAAAATTGAATGTTGATTTGCAGAAAACTGAAGCTAGTGGCAAAAAAATTGCACCAGGTATTTATGCACACTTAGGTGTGCTATATGCCGAACAAGGAAAGCGTGAACAATCTAGGGCTGCATTTTTACAAGAAAAGAGTTTATTTCCAGAATCTAGCATATTAATTGACGGTATGCTTAATCGCGTTAAGGAAAATCAAGGAAACTAATAATGAATAGATTATTTCAAAGAATAAGCTTAGTGGCGATATTTGCTACATTTATCTCTGGTTGTCAAACTGTAGAGCCTTATGACTATACAGCATTCAAGAAAAGTAAGCCCAGGTCAATTGTTATTATTCCTCCAAATAATAATTCTATTGAAGTTAATGCGCCTTATATTTACTTGTCTACATTGACCAGACCGCTAGCAGAAAAAGGTTATTATGTTTTACCTGTTGCGGTAATTGATAGGTTTTTAAAAGAAAATGGTCTTCCAACGCCTGCAGAAATGAACAATATTTCTTTGGATAAGATTGACAAGCATATTGGCGCTGACGCAGTACTATATATTACCATTGAGGAATGGGGTCAGAAGTTCTTAGTGTTTTCTTCTGTGACCGAAATTGCAGCCAGACTTAAGTTGGTTGATGTTAAAACAGGTGTTGTTTTGTGGGAGTCAACCGCTTTTGCTAGTAAGAATTCTGGCGATGGTGGCGGCTCTCTTGCAGGAATGTTAATAAATGCAGTAGTTTCTCAAGTTATGGAATCTTCAATTGACAGATCTCATGAGACAGCAATGCTTGCCAATATTATTGCCATTAATAATAAAGAGCGAGGATTGCTTGATGGACCTTACAAAGTTCCTAAATAGAGCCCTCTAAAAGGGTTTAAAAGTCAATTTCAATATCTAGCTTGCCTTCACCGCCATAGTGCTTTTGTAAGTTAACTGCATTATTGAGTGTAATTTTTTGTATTCTGGCATTATCCGTGTTGACTTGAACGACATATTTTGGATTAGTTGCTCCAACATTTAGTGTTAACAGTATTAAGGTAGTAATGCTTAGTGGTATTTTTTTACCCTCAAGAGTTATATAAAAATATCCTTCAAATAAAAGGTATAAAATTATTCTACACCATTTTTTTGAGTATGGCGTAATAGAAGCCATCAAACTCATAACAGGGTATTTGCTGTTTGCCATGAGTGGTTTCAAGCCCCCAATCAAGCGTGATTTTCTCCTCTATTGCATCATCTGAGTGGTTTTGTAAAAACTGCGCAATTTGCTCTTCATTTTCACTTTTTAGGATGGAGCAAGTGGCATAGAGCAATGTTCCACCTGGCTTAAGCATTGTCCATAAATTATTGAGAATGTCTTTTTGTAAAGTAACCAAGGCGCTAATATCTTTGGGTTTGCGTAGTAATTTGATATCAGGATGACGACGAATAACGCCAGTGGCTGAACAGGGTGCATCAAGTAAAATTTTGTCAAAATGTTGGCCATCCCACCAATCTTGTGTTTGTGCTTTTCCTTGAAAAAGCGTGATATTTTTAATACTAAACCGCTCAATGTTTTCTTGCACGCGTTTAAGTCTATCAGCGTCACTGTCTAATGCAATAATCTTAGATAGGGGTGCTAGCTCACTTAAGTGTGTGGTCTTTCCACCTGGTGCACAGCAGGCATCTAAAATTAAGTCAGTGTTTTTTGGATTTAATAGTGGTGCAGCTAATTGCGCTGAAGCATCTTGTACAAAACATGAGCCTTTATCGAAATTTTGAAGGTGATAAACATTAACGGCTTGATTTAATAGTCGTGCCTGTGGTGCGACTTTAATGTTGGTGGCATCAAGATGTGTGTCAATATTATGCTGTGGATGCAAGCGAAGTGTCATGGGTGCTTGGGTGTTATTTTGGATAAATATTTGCTCAAAATTATCAGGGTAAGTTTGTTTGATTTTTTTTAACAGCCAAGTTGGGTGTGAGTGATGCGTTTGCGTTAAAATTTTATCTTTATCACGCTGGATTTGCCTAAGGATGGCATTGACTAATTTTTTTGCCCAAGGCTTATCAAGCCCATCAGCAATATCAACAGTCTCATAAATACTGGCGTGCTGTGCAATATTAGAATGAAGTATTTGATAAGCACCGAGTAACATTAGACAATGGATGTCTAAGTCTTCTTTTTCAAGTGAATGCTTTAACAACCCAGAAACAATGTCATTGAGTTGATGATAAAAACGAATGGTGCCAAAAACCAAAGACTTTGTTAGTGGACTAACATCTTGCGGATAAGCAAAAGCAGAAAGTGATTTTTTTTCTAAAACAACCCAAATAATCGCCTTTAAAGCGAGTACTCGAGTGCTACTCTCCAAGCGTTTGTTTGATTATTTTCAAGAGTTTAGTGGCAGGTAAGTAACCTGGAATATGCGTGCCATCAGATAGAAAAATAGCGGGTGTACCCTGTACGCCTAGTTGCTGTGATAGTTGCAATTGCTGTGCAACAGGATTAGCGCAGTCGCTTGAGTTAGGTACGATATTCTTGGTTTTGTAGTCATTCATTGCCTTGAGCTTGTCTTTTGCACACCAGATTTTTTCCATTTTTCCTTGTGCTGCCGGGTGTAGCGATGCCAGTGGTGAAGCAAGATATTTTACTGTAATACCCAGTTCATTCATCTTGGGGACCTGTGCGTGGAGTCTTTTACAAAATGGGCAATCAACATCAGTAAATACATGGACACTATATTTTTCATTGTTTGCTGGATAGATAACCTTATCCTTGTCAGCAATGGCATTAATTAAAGATTGTTTGAGTGCATTAACACGAGTGCTAGACTTTAAGGGAGCAAGCGTTTCTAAATTAAGGACATCGCCTTTAATTAAGTATTTTCCGTCAGCTGAAACAAGTATTGAATCAATGGGGTTGTGGAGAATGACTTCATACACGCCGTTAAAGGGTGTTTTCATAATATCTTTGTGTTTAACTTCCCCAAAAAAACGGTTGAGTCCATTTGCGATATCAGCCTTATTGGCAAAAGAAATATTAGTAATTAGGAGTGAAACAACGAATAATAATTTAAACATACAATGGCGGGGTGTGGAAATGATAAAATTATACGCATTTTATAAGAATGGATTGTAATAATAATGAAATTTAAAATTAATAAATTTACCACAGAAGCACAAGTCGTTTTTGATAAGACGCTTAAATTGAACAAGGTGGAATTTGAGGGCGCTAATAAACTAAAAATTGGACTAGGAGAGCAAGCACCTAATGGGAAAATGCTACAAAAGTTGGCAACGACTTTGGCAAATACTGCCAATCAGTTCAATTTAAAAGCGTTGTTTTTACCTGTGCTTATCTCTGTTGAAGCTGATGATTTTGTTTATATTGTCACTCAAGCGATAGCGAATAATGACTATCAAGTGCAAAAAATTGATGCAGAGACGCCTAAGGAAAATGCATTGCAAGGCGTCACCTTTGAGAGTGGTAAGCAAAGTAGTATTGATAAGGCGTTGGCAACTGTCAATGGTATGGCGCTTGCTCGTACATTGGGTGATATGCCTTCTAATATCTGTACACCCACTTATTTAGCACAAACAGCGCAGGAGTTGGCAAAAGAATTTAGGCTTAAATGTGAAGTGCTGGAAGAATCCGATATGTTGGCACTTGGTATGGGTTCGTTGTTGTCGGTTTCCAAGGGTTCAATTGAGCCGCCAAAATTGATTAGCCTAAGTTACCAAGGTAAGGGTAACGCCAAACCGATTGTTTTGGTGGGTAAGGGTGTGACTTTTGATAGTGGTGGTATTTCTCTTAAGCCTGGTGCAGGCATGGATGAAATGAAATACGATATGTGCGGTGCAGCTTCTGTACTTGGGGCGATGCGTGCGGTAGCTGAGATGAAACTTAAAGTTAATTTAACCATTGTGGTGCCAGCGGTTGAGAACATGCCAGCACACAATGCATCAAAACCAGGCGATGTGGTGAAATCAATGTCAGGGCAAACCATTGAAATTCTCAATACCGATGCTGAAGGGCGTTTAATTTTGTGCGATGCACTAACTTACGCGCAAAAATTTGACCCAGCAGTGGTGATTGATGTTGCAACTTTAACAGGGGCGGTAATTATGGCATTAGGCAAGCATCACTCAGGTGTGATGGCGAATGACCAGAGCTTGGCTGATGATTTGATTGAGGCAGGCAAGAGTGCGATAGACACAGCGTGGCAGTTGCCACTTGACGATGAATATGATGAATTACTCCAATCAAATTTTGCCGATATGGGTAATATTGGCGTGTGTGGGGGAGGTAAGGCAGGTAGTGTCATCGCTGCTTGTTTTTTGTCTAGATTTACCAAAGATTATCGTTGGGCACACCTAGATATCGCAGGTACTGCATGGGTAAGTGGCGCCAAAAAAGGTGCAACAGGTAGGCCAGTGCCATTATTAACACAATATATTTTGAATCAAATTTAAGAAGAATTATGTCAAGTTTTGAAAATGTAAGCGTTGTTAAAGCTGCCAATATTTATTTTGATGGCAAGGTGAATAGTCGTACTATTGAGTTTTCCGATGGTAGCAAGAAGACTTTAGGTATTATGATGGTGGGTGATTATGAGTTTGATACCGATGATAATGAATTGGTGGAAATTCAAGCGGGTGAGGTAGATGTGTTATTGCCTAATGAAAGTAAATGGCAAACTTTTACCAAAGGCACTTCATTTGAAGTGCCAAAAAATGCTAGCTTTAAGCTTAAAGTAAAAGAAGTGCTTGATTATTGCTGTTCTTACTATTAACTTTTATCAAGCCAAACACCTAAGCCTTGAGCGCAGATTTCTAAGTCACCTTTAAAAACCTTAATTTGTTGAGTTTCATCTAAGACAACACCATGTTGCTTAGCAATCTCTAATAAGTACTCAAGCAAAGCTTGTTTAATGGCTTTATGGCGATTTACATGGCCCTGCATTTGTTTAGCAATATTAGTAAAGCCATCAATATGCGCTACTAACATATCAGCAGATTTTTGTGTGAATTCGATGCGGTTAAAATGCGTTAAGTAAGCGTATTTTGGTTGCAATTCCATCAGTTGTTTAAGGGTATTTTTCCAGGCATCGGGGTCAAATTGAATTGGTGTCGTTGGCGGGAAAATTAACTCTCCTTGCGTGGTGTCAAGCTCTCTGTAACTTACACCCAAGGTATCACCAGAGAAAATGCCACGGGATTTTTCATCCCAAATACATATGTGGTGTCTAGCATGACCAGGGGTGTCAATGAATTTTAGTGTACGCTCTCCAAGTGTGATGCTATCAAAGTCTTTTGCAATGGTAATTTTATCTTTAGGTACTGGGATTAAATCGCCTAAGCATTGCTTGAAGAACAATTCACCATATACCTTAATCACCCCAGAGCGTAATTTTGATGGGTCAATTAAGTGGTTTGCACCGTATTCATGTACAATGATTTTAGCATTGGGTAGGTACTTGATTAACTCACCTGCACCACCTGCGTGGTCAAGATGAATATGGGTTAGAATAATGTAATCGACATTTTCTCGTTTAATGTTTTTTTCATCAAGTGTTGCAAGTAGCATCGGTACCGACAGATAACAGCCAGTATCCACAAAAGCGGCGCGTTTATTGTCTTCAATCAAATAAGCGGCAACAAAATCATTGCGTATATGCTGTGTGTCAATACAAGTAACGCCAAAATCAAGGTCAAAGTAAATGGGTTTCATAAGTGTGTTATTTTAAGCAATAAAAAACCGCTCAAAAGAGCGGTTTTTAAAATAACCACAGACTTTTTTAGAAGTCGCCTGTTGCACCGGCTTGTTGAATAGCATCAATTGTTGCTTGGACTGCGATTGCTTTTTTGAGTAATTCAGGTGGTAATGGTGCACCACCATAAATCATAAGGTCCATATCTAAGGTGTAAATCCATTTTTTCCCTTGTTTGTCTTCAATCACTGCAAGACGACAAGGCAGATATGCTGAGAATGCATCTGAATGGTCAACCATTGTCATCGCTACTCTAGGTGAGCAGTATTGATAAATCTTTAAATAACGCTGCTTTTCACCCGTTTGTAATTCAACCATTTCTGAAAGTGCTAACATACCCACCGAACGAATACTTCTTTCTATTGCAACAGATTCCATTGCTTCTTCTATATCTTCGTTTGAAAGGTCATCAGCCACTGGAATGCGTACGACAGAGGCCATAGTGATATCACCAGTATCAAGCAGTTTGTTGGTCATTGGCATATAAACTTTTTCCATTGCATCTGGGTGTAGCGTTGGTGAAATCATCTCGCTGATAACTTTGCTGGTTACGCCGTATTGCACTTGTAATGACACCATGTAGTAAGTTGCGATTGCACCGATAACTATCAGTATGTTTTTAATTATATTCATCTTATTTCCTCTCATTAAAAGTTAAAACAATGATGCATTCTAACAGTTTGCTTATATAGTGCAAATGTATCAGTATATGATAATTTTCTTATATAGATGATGCTTGGGACTATACTACATGCAAGCCATTTAGCACAATATTAGTCAAGCTAACCACACCCACTATTTTTCCATTGTCTAACACCGGACAACGAGATAAACCAAGGCGAGTCAATAGCCTAGCACAATAACGAATATCCATATCGGAATGGACAGAAATAACAGGTTTGGTCATGATTTCATAGACATTAACACGCTCAAGCGCTCGGTCTTTAGCAATAACTTTAGAGGCGATATCGGCAATTAATACTACGCCATATTCATCATAATCATGAGATTTATCAACCAAAAGCATTTTGGTTTTTTTGTGTTGCATATCATTGAGTGCATTTTGCACGGTGCATTTTGAATCGACAATATCGACTTGCGTCCACATAATATCTTTTACTAAGGTGGGTGCTGTATTATTTATCATTATATTTTCTCCTCTACTGTGTGTGTTAGTGCTTGAATCTGATGGACCACGCCAAGTGCATCCTCTACATCAATTTGAAAGGCGATGCCCTCTTGAGCATTGCATTCGAAATCTCCCGCTTGCGCAATGGTTTCTAATATGTTTCTAGAAAGGTGTTGCTCCACGAGTAGTAATAGTACATCTCTTGGCGTTTCAATGTTGAGCCCTAGAAATGTTTTGTTGTGTTTCAAACCCTCACCTCGGGCTTGAGAGATGATGGTTGACCCTGTAGCGCCCTTATCTCTAGCTGCTTCAAGGATTAATTCAGTTTTGTTGCTATCAACAAAGGCAATAATCAGTTTAAAGTGCATTATTTTTTTCTCCTATTTAAAAAATCTGTTATTTGTGCATATGCCAGCACACTCATAATCGGGAATAATGAAGCAAAGGCAATCAGTCCAAAGCCATCAATAATTGGGTTTCTCCCCTCAATTGTACTTGCCAAACCCAAACCCAGGGCGGCAACCAAAGGCACAGTAACGGTAGAAGTGGTTACCCCGCCCGTGTCATAGGCCAAAGCAATGATATTTTTTGGCGCAAAATAGGTTTGTATTAACACAATCACATAACCCATAATAATAAAATAGTGAATTGGTAACCCAGCTACAATACGGAAACTGCCCAACGAAATACCCACTGCAACACCGAGTGCCACGGTAATACGAAGTGACCAAACTTTAATAAAACCACCCGATACCTGATTGGCTTTGATGGCAACAGCCAAGAGTGAAGGCTCAGCAATGGTGGTGGCAAATCCAATGGCAAAGGCGAAAATATACACCCAATAGTAACTGCCCCAATTAGTATTAGTGCCAATAAAATCAACACTGGTAAGCTGGTCTGCCATGAGTTTTCCAAGCGGAAAAAGTGCTTTTTCCAGCCCAACAATAAATAAAGTCAGCCCAATCCACACCAAAACAAAGCCAATAATGACCTGCTTTAAATGCGGAATTTTCTGTTTAAGGATAAGAAATTGAAAGCCAAATAATACCAAAGCAATAGGGGCTACATCCCAAAGCATGTCAACAAAGGGTTGAAATAAATCTACCATAGCATGCCAAAAATCATCACAGCAATAATCGGTAATAGTGAGGCAATGGCAATCATACCAAAGCCATCAGTCATTGGATTTCTACCACGAATTGAACTTGCTAAACCAACGCCCAATGCAGTTACCAGTGGCACAGTAATAGTACTAGTGGTAACGCCACCAGAATCATAAGCGATACCAATAATATTGTCAGGTGCAAAAGCGGTGGTAATAATAACCCCTAAATAGCCACCGATAATTAAGTAGGTTAGCGACCACCCCTTGATGATGCGCAATACGCCCAACAGCACTGAGAATCCGACTGATATTGCTACTGTATAGCGAAGCATTTGTGCATAAGGTTGTAATTCTATTTCTTTTATTAAGCCACCGAGTTGTGCTACATTGGCAGCCTCATTGGCAACTGCAATGAGTGCGGGTTCTGCTACTGTGGTGCCAAAGCCGAGTGCAAAGGAAAATACCAGTAACCATATTATTGAGCCTTTTTTTACAAAGGCAAATGCCAAAGCCTCACCAATTGGAAAGAGCCCTAGATTTAAACCATAGACAAATAAAGTTAAACCCAATAGGACAAAGCCTGTGCCAAGAACGATGTCGAAAAGGTTGGGAATGTTTTGTTGCAGCACAACGAGTTGAAAAAAACCAATTACCAATACAATCGGAGCCAAGTCTTTGGCGCTGTCTAATAAGTTGTGACTAAATACTTTGAGTATTTTTTTCATGAAGGTCTCATTATAATGTAAGCTATGAAAGAAGTCGTTTTAATTAATGGAAAGCAACAATCTACACTCAGCGTTTTTAACCGCCTGATTCAATTCGGCGACGGTTTGTTTGAAACCTGCGTGGCTGAAAATACCAGCTTATTATTTTGGTCACAACATTTTGAGCGATTAGAAAAAGGGCGCATACAACTAAAAATCAATCCAGTGAGTGAAAAAGTGTGGCTAGAAGATATTAGTGCGGCACTAAGAGTTGCTAACATGACTAATGCAGTGGTAAAAATTATCCTTTCTCGTGGTGAAAGTAGGAGGGGCTATGGGTTTGAAGAGCACATAGAGCCAACGCGACTTGTTATTGTATCTATGATGCCAGAAGTACCGAGTGAATATACACTGAGTATTTGTCACAGTGGCTATGCCAACAATCAATTATTGTCTAATATCAAGCATTGTAATCGCCTTGAGCAAATATTAGCACGCAGTGATTTGAGTGCTGATGAGTGCATTATGTTAGATGATAATGATTGTGTTATCTCAGTCACGCAAGGTAACATTTTTGCTATAAAGCATAGAGTATTATTAACACCAAATTTAGACAAATGCGGTATTGCAGGTACGCGTCGTGCTATGGTATTGAAAATTGCCGGTGAATTAGGCTTGCAAGTTAGAATAGAGCCATTAATATTACAAGAATTACTGGAATGTGATGAGGTGTTTATTACCAATAGTGTGATTGGCATTAAAACAGTTGCCTCTATTGGTGAAAAATTTTTTACACAACAAATCATAACTCAAAAATTAATACAAATTTTTAAGAAAATTAAATAATGAAAAAACTTCTAATAGCCATTATCGTATTTGGATTGTCACTATTTTATTGGGCAAACAGCATTAAAGTCATTGAGCCGATTGTTTATCATATACCGTCAGGGGTTAGTGTTACCGCTATTGCGAACAATCTTGAAAAGCAGGGCATTATTCGCTCAAGTTTTTTTGTGCGTGTAATGGCTAAAGTTTTTGGTTCTTATTCAAAACTAAAATCTGGTTATTATGATGTAGTGCCAAATATGAGCACGATGGATTTGCTTGATGATTTTGCATCGGCAACAGTAGCAACCCGCAATGTTACTTTGGTTGAAGGTAAAACTGCGCTTGACTATTACCAGCAACTTGAAAGCAATAAGGCGCTCAAGTCCAATGGCTCATTTGTAAGAACGATGCAAATAGCGGGCATTCAACCACCTTATGAAGGGGGTTTCTGGCCAAACACTTATCGCTTTGAAGTGGGTGATAGTGTCGCCAGTATTTTTAGAAAATCTAATCAAATCCTAAGAGGAATATTAGCCATTGAATGGAAAAAACGCGACAAAAACCTGCGTTTTAGTAGCCCAGAGCAAGCGTTAATATTAGCATCATTGATTGAAAAAGAAACCGCACACAATGCTGAAAAATCACACATAGCTGGCGTATTTATGCGTCGTTTGCAACGGGGTATGCGCCTGCAAACTGACCCAACCGTTGTCTACGCTTTGGGTAAATCATATCGTGGCTATTTAACACGAAAAGATTTAAGAGTTAATAGCCCTTATAACACTTATCGAAACCATGGACTACCTCCAACGCCGATTGCCTCAGTTGGCATTACTTCATTGCGTGCAGCGTTGCATCCTACATCAGGCGATAGTTTGTTTTTTGTTGCTAAAAAAGACGGCACTCATGCTTTTGCACGCACTTATGAAAAACATAAAAACAACATTAGAAAGTATCTAAAATAAGATTTTTGTATAACCATCTATTTATATGCAAAAGTCTCAGGGTAATTTTATGCAAGGAAAATTCATCACCATTGACGGCGTAGAAGGCGCAGGAAAAAGCACGCAAAGCGATCTTATTTATCAATATTTGGCAGATAAAGGCATTAATATTAAACGGACTCGTGAACCAGGGGGGACAGAAATGGGGGAAAAGATTCGCACCTTGTTATTGAGTAATTCCACAGGAAAAATGCACGCTGATACTGAATTAATGTTGATGTTTGCCGCCAGAAACGAGCACATTCAAAACAAAATAATACCAGCATTAGCGCAAGGTGACTGGGTGCTTAGCGATAGATTTAGCGATGCTTCTTATGCTTATCAAGGTGGCGGGCGTGGTTTAAATATGGCGCGTATCTCACAGTTAGAAAGTTGGGTGTTGCAGAGCTTTACACCCGATATGACTTTTCTATTAGATGTGCCTGTTGAGATTGGTATGAAGCGTATAGAATCCAGAGGTGAAAAGGACCGTATTGAGCAAGAAAGCCTAGATTTTTTTAATCGTGTGCGTAATGTCTACATTGAGCGCTCTAAACAATATCCTGATCGTATTAAGCTTATTGACGCATCACAAAGTGTTGAAAATACTTTGAGCCAAATTCAAGAAATTTTGAAAATGCTATGACACTTCCTTGGCACCAAAACGCTTTTGCAAAACTTAAACAGATGATTGATCAAAACCATCTGCCACATGCGCTGCTGATCACAGGCATGCCGCGGATAGGAAAATTTGAGTTAATGCAGCAACTCGTTGGCGTATTAATCAATAATGACAAAACCATAGACAAGGATAATGTTCGGCAAGAACTAGACACTTCTGTATTGATTAGGCGTTCTAACTATCTTAATATGATTTATTGTCGCGCGGGTGAAATCAACCCAACAACTAAGAATCGCTCTAAAGATATTCGGGTTGATCAGATTCGCAAGTTTTGTGAAACATTGGGCAAAACTGCCAACGAATTGCAAATTGGTGTTATTTTTTATGCCGATCAAATGAATGTTAATGCTGCCAATAGTTTGTTAAAAACTTTGGAAGAACCTAGGAAAAATACTCTGATTATTTTACTGGCACACAATGCTAAAAGCCTACCTGTAACGATTGTTTCTCGTTGTCAAAGTATTCATATTGGCCCTGCTTATGATCAAGCAACACAAGCATGGATTGAACAACATATTGAACATAATGAAGATTTTGATGTGGCGCATTTGTTAGAAGTCGCACACGGTGTGCCTTTTAAAGTGCTGGATGAGCTCTCAGGCGATAGATTTATTCATTATCAAAAATGGCAAAATCAATTATTAAATATTGCCATCCACCCAATGACAATTAATCAAACAGAGGATTTTGATGGTGTTGAGGTTGAAGTGTTGGGTTGTTTACAGCATTTAGTGATTGAAGGTATTCGGCTTAAATCACTCAAGCGTGAAGGGGGTTTGGTTGAGCTTAATCAAATTATCATGGCGGCAAAAATCGATTTTTTGTTTAAATTATTAAACGATGTTTCACATGCGATTAATCTATCAAAAACCAATGCCAATATTAAATTATTATTGGATAATATACTGATTGTATGGTCACACATCACCCACTTAAAAACCTATCCACAGATTTTGGAGAATAAACAATGACAAACTCAGAACAACTTTTCAACGAAGCACAACAGGTGATTCCAGGCGGGGTAAATTCACCTGTACGAGCCTTTAAAGGGGTGGGCGGCACACCGATATTTTTTACCCGTGGCGAAGGCGCTTATTTATTTGATGTTGATGACAATCAGTATATTGATTATGTCGGATCATGGGGGCCGATGATTTTAGGTCATGCCAACCAAAGTGTCGTAGTGGCAGTGGAACAAGCTTTACACAACGGCTTAGGCTTTGGTGCGCCGACGCAGATTGAAACACAACTGGCAAAAAAAGTATGCCAGTTGGTACCCTCTATTGAGCTCGTGCGTATGGTCAGTTCAGGCACAGAAGCGACGATGAGCGCTATTCGTTTGGCACGAGGATTTACAGGGCGTGATGACATTGTTAAATTTGAAGGTTGTTATCACGGACACTCAGATTCATTATTGGTAAAAGCAGGCTCTGGCGCATTGACACTTGGCGAGCCTAGCTCAGCAGGCGTACCAGCGGATTTTGCCAAGCACACCTTAACGCTTGAATACAATAATTTAGCACAAGTCAAACAAGTGTTTGCTGAAAAAGGCAAAGATATTGCTTGTATTATCGTTGAGCCTGTTGCGGGTAATATGAACTGCATCCTACCCGTTGATGGATTTTTGCAAGGTTTGAGAGAAATCTGTGATGAACACGGTACGGTGTTAATTTTTGATGAAGTGATGACTGGATTTAGAGTCGCATCAGGCGGCGCACAAGAAAAATTTGGCGTCACGCCTGATTTGACCACATTAGGAAAAGTCATTGGCGGTGGATTGCCAGTCGGCGCCTTTGGCGGCAAAAAAGCCATTATGGAGTGTATTGCCCCTTTGGGTGCAGTTTACCAAGCAGGTACACTCTCAGGCAATCCAATGTCAATGGCAGCAGGTCTGGCAATGTTAGAGGCGATTGATGCAGATAAAAACCTATATGCAAATTTAGAACAAAAAGCCCTTAAATTAACCAACGGCATTGTAACAGCAGCACGAAAGCATAATATTTCAATGACTTCTAATGTTGTCGGTGGTATGTTTGGCTTGTTCTTTACAGAGGTCGATACAGTGATAAATTTTGAGCAAACTTGTGCCTGTGATGTTGAGCGTTTCAATCAATTTTTCCACTTAATGTTAGCAGCAGGCGTGTATTTGGCACCCAGTGCGTATGAAGCAGGATTTGTTTCAACAGCACATAATGATGCTGATATTCAAAAAACCATTGATTTGGCAGACAGTGTCTTTGCTAAACTATAATTTTATATTGAAGTATAAAACCCCAACAATTTCAGACAACAATTTAAACTTTCTTATTTCGAACGAGTTAAACTAAACAAAAAAATCGGAGTAAAAAAATGAGTAAAAAACGAACAAAATATACCTCAGCATTCAAGACTAAATTAGTACTTGAATTACTACAAAATGAAAGCGCCATAGTGCAGATTGCCAGCAAGCATAATATTTTGCCTCAGAATCTACAAAATTGGAAGAAGACTTTCCTTGCTAACGCAGAGATTGCCATGGAGCCATCCAAGGCAGTCAAAGAATACAAAGACGAACTTATCAAAGCACAGATGCGAAATGAGCGTTTAACTACACTAGTAGGCAAGGTAACCGTAGAGAAGGAGTGGTTAGCAAAAAAGCTAAAAAGCTTGGGCTCATCTAACCGCAAACAGTTAGTTGATCTCAAGCCTTCCCTATTGCACGCCTCATATTCTTTGTCAGTTAATCATCAATGTCAATTGTTAGGTGTTAACAGAAGTGGGATTTATTACAAGCCAAAAGTAAATAACACCAAGCAATCTATCAAAAACCACATCACCAAGGTGTTTGAAAAAATACCCATCTATGGTGAGAAAAAAGTCCATCAACAATTACTTGAAGACGGCTACAAGGTGAGTTTAAACACCGTAGCACGCTATCGGCAAGAATTAGGTTTAAAGGCAGTATTAGCAGTTAAACAAGTTAATACAACTATACCAATCAAAGCACACAAGAAATACAGTTACAAGCTACGAGGGCTTAATATCAGTCATTCTAACCATGTATGGAGCACCGACATTACCTATGTCAAGATTGCAGGGGGTATGGTCTATATGGCAGCTATTATTGATTGGCATTCAAAAGCTGTTCTATCACACAGGATATCCAATACCATGGATTCTCAATTGGTAATGGGTGTACTTAATGACGCTTTAGAGAAACACCTACACCCACACCCACACCCACACCCACACCCACACCCAGAGATATTTAACACTGATCAAGGTAGTCAATATACCAGTGAGATACACACTAAACGATTAAAAGATTTAGGTATTACAATATCTATGGATGGTAAAGGTAGGGCTACAGATAATATCTGTATTGAGCGTTTCTGGAGGAGCGCAAAATGCGAAAGAATTTATTTAAATGAATATCAATCCATCAGTGATTTAATCACTGATATGGATGATTATATTGAGTTTTACAATCATCAAAGATTCCATGAAACATTGAAATATAAAAAACCAATGGATGTGTATCAAGAAAGTATAAAATTGAATCAGGAAAAGAAGAAGGTCTCTTAAGATGTTCTATATAAGAAATTTTAAAAAGTTGTCAGGGGTTTTGGGGTAATGTAAATTGCACCTAAAATCGCAATAAAAATAGGATAGGTAAACAAAGTCAATCTCTCCAACCCAGCAGAAATAGTTTCAAGACCTTTTAAATCCAATAAAGACGCCAAAAAATAACCGATAAAGCCCAGCCCAACAATACTAAATAGGGTTGTTTGAGCAAGTACCTTAGATTGGTCTTTTTTCCAAAAAATATAACTCAGTATGCCAAGGTAAATAGTCGCCCCTTAAAAACTCACTCCAAACAAACCAAAACCACCCATTTTTCCAACCATCCAAATCAACAAAACTGCTTTTTATCCAGCACCACAAAAAACCTTAGGTATTTTACAAAAAATAAGCCCAGTTTTTGCCAAAACAAAAAAATAGTGGCTATCACCAGCCATTTTCTCAAATTCCAAGCACAGGCAGCCATTAAAACATTAATCTCATCACCAACTTGCCCTTTGAGTAGGTTTCTAGAGAGTCTAAAATCTGATTTAAGATGTCCGATAATCGGCTCAATCGCTGCGCGTCTTTTACACAGTTTGCGCTTTTTGTCTTGTTGATAACGATTGTCTCGCTTAAGGGCTTTTTTAGGCAGGATGATGTTTGCACCGAGCACTACCTTTGCACCAACATAGCCTCGGTCGCATACCGCTTGTTTGATGGGTTTGTTTCTGTTGCTATTAGCATGGCTTATGGCAACATTTAAGGTTTTTGAGTCGTGAATATTTTTATCATGACTGGC
>NZ_UEXF01000058.1:54140-57304 GCF_900127505.1 thiotrophic endosymbiont of Bathymodiolus puteoserpentis (Logatchev)
GGGGGGAAGTTTAAGGGTTTGAGTTTTTATTTTTTAGCTTTTTGCAAGCAAAAACTCAAACCCTTAAAATGACGATTGTAAGTGGCTTGAGAATTATTGATTCAAATGCTCAAACTGGAATAACGTGGTGGAACTGGACATTTAGAGATACTCAAAATGGTATAAAAAACTTATAAATTAGAGAATAATAGTATATAATCTTTGTAAATTTCATTATACAAGCTGGCTTACCATGACAAATACAATAAACACAACAAAATCCCATATCATACTTGCTAGTATGTTCAAGCAACTTACACATTTTTTTGCGCTTAGTCTTTTAATCACATTTTCTTTGAATGCTTTTTCTGTTGATGATCCTCAGCAACTTAACAAAGAAGAATTAAGTAAAGAAGAGTTAAGCAAAGAAGCGCTAAACAAAAAAGAATTTAACAAAGAAGCCTACTTAGACCTTAGTAAGCCTTACCAGCAAAACAATCCACAGTCTGCCAAGAAAGACAACCAAGCCACCGCTTTACTCAAAGAAGTCGCAGGCACAGCGCGCACCTCCCTAGGCTCTACCAACTCAGACAATGTCGACCAACTGGGTAACAAGATTACCACAGGCATTAGCAATCAACTCAAAAACAAAGCCATTAACAAAACCGAAGGTTTTGTGAACAACAAAGCCAATAAATTTTTAAACGCATTTGGCTCGGGTCGTAGTGAGGTGAGTATTGGTGGGATTAATTCAAAACAACTGAGCTACAGCCTCAAAACCATTCAGCCGATATCTGAGCTTGATGCCAATAGCAAAGCGTTAACTTTTTTTCAGGGTGGCAT
This sequence comes from thiotrophic endosymbiont of Bathymodiolus puteoserpentis (Logatchev), assembly GCF_900127505.1. Lineage (NCBI taxonomy): Bacteria > Pseudomonadati > Pseudomonadota > Gammaproteobacteria > thiotrophic endosymbiont of Bathymodiolus puteoserpentis (Logatchev). The sequence goes on from NZ_UEXF01000058.1 coordinate 54,963, forward strand.
CGCTTCTAACAAAAGTAGCAAAAGTAATGATAGTCGCCATACCACGATTAACTTAGGTGTTGGTCATCGTCTATTGGTAGAAGACGACATGGCTATCGCAGGCATTAATGTGTTTACCGACTATGAGACCAAGTCCAAGCACAAACGCCTAAGCCTTGGTTTGGAATACCAGCGTACTAACTTTAGTGCCAATATCAATAAATACCATGTATTTTCAGACAAGAAATTAGTCAACAATGCAAAAGAAGGGGCTTGGTCGGGTTATGATATAAAATTCAACGGTCAAGCCCCTTATCTGCCTTGGGTTAAAATCAAAGGCACTTATTATCACTGGGATACCACAACAGGTTCAAACATTAAGGGCAATGTTCTGGGTGTGGATATTGAGCTTACCCCGTCGGTAAGTTTTGAGCTAGGTCAAGAAAATAACAACACCATGGATGCCAAAAGCTACGGCAAACTCACTGTCAAACTACCACTGGGCAACAAACAAAAATTCACCAATTTTGCCATTGCCAGCAAAGCCTTTAAAGACAGCCGTAAAATGGACCTAGGCGCACTTGCTTGGGTGGAGCGTAGTAATAAAATAACGATTGAAGGTNGCTTACCCCGTCGGTAAGTTTTGAGCTAGGTCAAGAAAATAACAACACCATGGATGCCAAAAGCTACGGCAAACTCACTGTCAAACTACCACTGGGCAACAAACAAAAATTCACCAATTTTGCCATTGCCAGCAAAGCCTTTAAAGACAGCAGCAAAATGGACTTAGGCGAGCTTGCTTGGGTAGAGCGTAATAATAAAATAAAAAATAGCACAATTTTGTTTTACGGGCTGACTTACTCACTGGTTACCTCACCTAAATCAGGTAGAGTTTGGCTTGATAGAAATCTAGGCGCCCGTCAAGTTTGTACCTCATCTACAGACGCTGATTGTTATGGTGATTACTACCAATGGGGTCGTGCAAAGGATGGTCATGAATCTAGCACTTCAGACACAACAAAAACACGGGCAAGTTCTATCACTACTCCAGCACCCAATAAATTTATCATTAATCAAGACCCATCCCCTAGCACTCGTGATTGGTCAAATATCGATGGGAATGGCGTGCTCAGAGTAGCTGCTTGGAAAGATGGCGGAGTCAATGACATTTGCCCAGCAGGCTTTAGTGTGCCAAGTATAGTCGAGTTAACGGAATATATTAACAATTTTGGCGTTAAAAATACTGCTACAGCCTTTTCCAGCTTCCTGAAATTGCCAGCTGCTGGCAGTCGTAATGGGTGGGGTGGTAACCTTAACGATCGTGGATCTGCTACCTTCTTGTGGATTGGGGTTAATGTTGCTGGTTCTACTAATAGTGATGCTATGAAGGTTACAAGCACAGGGAATACTAATGTTAATCTTAGTATTGTAAACAGAGCTCGCACTCGAGGCGGGAGTATTCGTTGCATTAAGGACTTATAAGAATTTTGCATAAATAACCAACACTAAGAATATAACATTCAAGTGCTGGTCAGTTATTTTCTTAAAGCGTTTAGTGACACAAAAAACCCAGTCTTTTGACTGGGTTTTTTGTGTACTTTTAATTTTAATAAGGCGTGTTGTTTACAAGATTGATAAAGACAACTTTAGCAACTGAGCTCATTCATTGCACTTGGCTTGTTACGATCAATTAAAGTTTGAGCCTGAAGGTCTTATGCAGTGTGCATTAACTTGGCATTAAAATACCGTGCGTTTTAATTTCAAAAAAATTCATCAGAGTTTTTAAAGATACTCAAATAGTCAAAAAAACTTGCAAAGAAAAAAATGGGGTAATGGTATAATTCTCGCAAATTTCATTACCTGAGCTTACTTGCCATGGCAAACACCCAATTAACTTATTTCTTTAAAAGCACTTTTTCTAAAACCTTAATGCTTGCACTTAGTTTTTTAATTACATTCTCTTTTAGTGCTTTTGCTGCTAAGAGTCCTCAGCCATTTAACAAAGAAGCTTATCTAGACCTTGGTAAGCCTTATACCCACAACTGGAACAACTCACAACTTACCACCAAGAAAGACAACCAAGCCACCACTTTACTCAAAGAAGTCGCAGGCACAACTCGCGCCGCCCTAGGTTCTACCAACTCAGGCAATACCAACCAACTGGGCAAGAAGGTTGCCACAGACATTAAAAACCAAGCCATTAACAAAACCGAAGGTTTTGTGAACAACAAAGCCAATACATTTTTAAACGCATTTGGTGCAGGTCGTAGCGAGGTAAGTATTGGTGGACTGAGCTCAAAAAAACTAAATTACAGCCTCAGAACCATTCAGCCGATATCTGAGCTTGATGCCAATAGCAAAGC
>NZ_UEXF01000058.1:59775-63836 GCF_900127505.1 thiotrophic endosymbiont of Bathymodiolus puteoserpentis (Logatchev)
TCATGAATCTAGTGATTCAGGCGTCACAACAACACTGGCAAACTCTATCACTCCAGCAACAAATACATTTATCACCAATGCTAAGATTCCTGCTGATTGGGTAAACATAGACATAGACAACAGTGGCGCCCTTAGAATAGATGCTTGGGCAGATGGTGGCGTCAATGATATCTGTCCAATAGGCTTCAGTGTGCCAACTGATGCAGAGTTAACAGCAGATACTACCAGTGCTACTACAACTGATGTTATCAATATTAACACGGCCTTCTCCAGCTTCCTGAAGTTGCCAGCTGCTGGCACCCGCCAGCCTCATGGTGCATTTAGCGGTGCTGGTAATGCCACCGTCTTGTGGAGTCGGTCTGCTGGGGGGAGGTTTGGTCATTTTTTGGTCATCTACCATAATTCTGCGAGTTTCGGTAGCGTTAATCGTACTTATGGCTTTAGTATTCGTTGCATTAGAGATTAACCACTTTGGGTTTATTTAACCTTTCATCTCCCTTGACACAACCGTCCCGCAGGCTGTGAGTGTTTTTTTATTTTATGCTTTAGGCTTAAGTGAGACCTTTGCATAAATAGGAACAATCATCAGAAACCCACTTTTCACCCACTTGGCGATTTTTTAAACCCAGCCTTAGCCCTGCTAGGACAAGGTTTAAAGAAATCACCAATTGGGCAAAAATTGGATTTTGCTAATCATCCCTATTTATGCAAAGGTCTCTAAGTATAATGTTTTTCTTTGGTTGTAATATTTATTAATATGGCACTTGCATTATTTGATTTAGATAAAACTTTGTTAGGAGGCGACAGTGATTTTTTATGGGGTGAGTTTTTGTCTGAAATTGGTGCAGTTGATGTTGATGAATACCAGCAGCAAAATCAAGCATTTTTTGACGATTACGCTAAAGGTGAGTTAAATATTGATAAATATTTAGAATTCTGTCTAACGCCTTTAGCAAGCAACCCCATTAAGCAATTAAAAGCGTGGCATCAACAATTTATGGCTGAGAAGATCCAGCCAATCCTTCTGGAAAAAGCGCAAAAAGTGGTAAATTTACACAAGAAAAACGGTGATAGAATTATAGTCATTACTGCTACCAATTCATTTGTTACCCGTCCGATTGCACAAGTTTACGGCATTGATGAGTTATTAGCCACTGAACCTGAAATGATTGCTGGGAGATTTACAGGCAAAGTATTAGGTGAGCCGTGTTTTCAAATCGGTAAAGTTCGCAAACTAAAACAATGGTGTGAAGAGAATAATGAAACTTTGGAGGGTGCTTATTTTTATTCCGATTCACACAATGATTTACCGTTATTAGAATTAGTTGATAATCCTATTGTTGTGCATGGGGACGACAGGCTTCAAAAAATAGCCAAAGAACGAGATTGGTTGAGTTTAGATTGGACATAAAAAAACCTCCTTTCGGAGGTTTTTATTGATAGCTAACAATAAGTTGCTACATATAAAGGTTATGGTTTGAGCCATCACATTCATCAAAATAAGTCGCTGCACCTGCAAATTCAACGCCATCAATGAAATCGTCTTTGCTATAGCCGAATAAATCAACCGTCATTTCACAAGCGATAAATTTAACATCAAATTCTTGACACATAGCGCGTAATTCATCTAACTTTGCCACGCCATTCTTTTTCATGGTTTTTTTCATTAAATAAGTTGCCAGATGCTCTGTGAATGGTAAAGACCAAAAGATGTTTGGAATCTTAGGGCCAAAATCAATTTTTTGTAGCCATTTTGGACCCATAGGGAGTTTCATTGGCATGGCGGGATTGCCCATGGGAGAAACCTTTAATTTGGAAGTGTCTTTAAGTAAAAGGTTAAGTCCGTAGAAAGTAAAGAAGATGGTCACTTCTTTGTCCATTGCCACGCCAGTAGAGGCGATAATGAAGGGTGGAAACGCCCAATCAAAAGTACCTTTAGTGGCAATAATCGTCATTTTTTTGTTATCTGACATAATAAAATCCCCCTGTTAAATTAGTGTTTTAAACCTTTTCAATAGTGAAGACATATTTACTACCATCTTCTACTGTTGAAACAAGTTTGTTGCCAGTTTGATTGCAAAAAGCTTCGATGTCTTTTACTGAACCAGCGTCCGTTGAAATTACATCTAAGATTTTTCCAGCATCCATTTTGGATAGTGCTTTCTTAGTTTTTAAGATTGGTAGTGGGCAGTTTAAGCCTGATGCGTCTAAAGTTTCGTCAGCCATGTTGGTACTCCTTATTAAGTTTTAGTAAATATTAAATATATATTAGAGTATTCTAATAATTTTAAGCATTTTATATCATTCTGCGGTGAATAGTCAAATATAATAGGCGCTATTATGAAAATTTTTCTATCATTACTTATAGTGCCATTTTTTGCTTTGGCAACCAGCGTTCCAGAATTGCAACTCTTAGAATCGTTAGATGAAAAAAAGAAAGGTAGGGAATTTTTGCAATTAATCTGGGATACCGATTTGGTTATTTCCGATATTGAGGCGACAACTTACCTGCAAAAACTTGGCCATGAACTCACGACTTATAGTGAAAATCCACGCAAGAATTTTGGATTTTTCTTTTTAAAGGACAGCAGTATTAACGCCTTTGCTGGCCCGTATGGTTATATCGGTATACACACAGGAATGTTATTGAATTCAGATTTTGAGTCTGAGTTGGCAGGTGTGCTTTCTCATGAAATATCACATGTTACTCAAAATCATCTTGTACGATTTTCTAAAAAATCAGGCAAGCAAAACTATTTATTATTAGCAGGCATATTAGCAGCAGCATTGATTGACAACAATAAAGCATCAGAAGCCATTTTTACCTCTACCCTTGCAGGTACTTTACAACAAAATATTAACTTTACCCGTGAGCATGAATGGGAAGCAGATAGGATTGGTACTGCTATGTTAAAGCGCTCTGGGTTTGACCCAAAAGGCATGGCTAATTTCTTTGCAAAATTAAAGGACAAAGCTAATGCGCAAGAATTTTTGCAATCACACCCATTAAGTATTAACCGTATCTCAGATAGCTTGCAGCACTCAGGGCGGACTTTGGGCAATTATAGAAAAGATTCTTTTGAATACGCTACGACTAAAGCCAGATTGTATTATCAAGCATATTACAGAATTAAAATAGAAGACAGCAAAGCGATTACTTATTATATGCAAGCTTATCAGGCACTTGATGAACAGAATTATAAGAGGGCTAAACGATATAGTGATAAATTATTACTTGTTAATAATAGCAAGCCGAGTAATATTTTGGCAGGGCGTATCGCTGCTAAATTAGGCAATGTTGTTTTGGCGCAGCAGTATTTTAATAAGAACCATGGTAATGAAAAAGACGAAGCAAGTGTGTATTATGCGGCTAAAACTTATTTGGATAATCAGCAGTTGGGTTTAGGTATATCAATCTTAAAGCCTTTTTTACGGGAAAATCAAGGTAATTATGAGTCTTATAAATTGTTGGCTTTGTTATATTTAAAACAAGGAGATTTTGGGCGTTCACACATTCAAAGTGCGAAAGCGTTAACTGTACAGGGCAAATTAAATCAGGCAATTGGGCATTATGAGCGTGCAAAAACATTGGTTGATTCACAAGATTTGTACGATATCGTGAATGCTAAGATTGACACCTTAAAACAAATAATAAACTTATATAAATAGAAAGACTCTTTGCATAAACAGGAATAATCATCAGAAGCCCACTTTTCACCCACTATGAGGATTTTTCCAGTGACACTCAGCAATCCCTAAAAGAGAAAACCCAGCCTTAGTCCCGCTAGGACAAAGTTTAAATAGTCAACCCTTAAAAACCACACAACAAATTGATTTATAACAATAAAACCAACAATAACCCTAGACAAATCAACCAACTTTTGCTAAAATACCTCTTATTTCTTGGTCGTTTTGCTTAAAAAAATGTTAACTAAATCCAGCCCAATATCCACCCAATCAAATCTTTTTCATTCAGAGCTCTTTTCTCAATTAGATGTCAAAGACCCTTTAATACAACTAGCCAACACTATTAATTGGACAGTCTTTGATGATGCCTTTGA
>NZ_UEXF01000058.1:66617-71996 GCF_900127505.1 thiotrophic endosymbiont of Bathymodiolus puteoserpentis (Logatchev)
TGCCTAAAAAAGCCCTTAAGCGAGACAATCGTTATCAACAAGACAAAAAGCGCAAACTGTGTAAAAGACGCGCAGCGATTGAGCCGATTATCGGACATCTTAAATCAGATTTTAGACTCTCTAGAAACCTACTCAAAGGGCAAGTTGGTGATGAGATTAATGTTTTAATGGCTGCCTGTGCTTGGAATTTGAGAAAATGGCTGGTGATAGCCACTATTTTTTTGTTTTGGCAAAAACTGGGCTTATTTTTTGTAAAATACCTAAGGTTTTTTGTGGTGCTGGATAAAAAGCAGTTTTGTTGATTTAGATGGTTGGAAAAATGGGTGGTTTTGGTTTGTTTGGAGTGAGTTTTTAAGGGGCGACTAATTAAAAACAATATAGAAAGAAAATTTCTACTAATATCGTATATCAGGTAAATTATTTGTATTTTATCCCTAAAAAAATTGAAATACACTGTTTTTTACAGGCTTTTAATTTTAATATCGTAATGTAAGGATAATATGTCCTTATAATAATAGTTATGTTTAAAGAAAAATCTGCGTGTCGCTAAAATATGGAAATACAATGAAAATAATCTTCACAGAAGCCTTTGAGCAACTGCAAGAGAAACTCTTATCATTAAGTGGTGAATGGGATGTTACTCAAACCAATAAGAAAGTATTTCGCCTGAATGGAGGAATATTAAATTGGTATGTGACTACAGGAACCATTCAGTTTCAAGGCCAAGTAGATGGGAAATTATTTCTTGAATCAAAAGTTAAGTCACTGCTATACCCTGGTGAATATCCAGTTGATGAAGTTGCAGAAACAATAATTGGCGACAATTCTGCTACTCAAGCGCCTGAAGGTGTAGCAATAGAAAATATTTCTACTCAGTATCTTGACGGAGAGTTTGAAGGTTCTGAAATTATAATAGGAGTTGTAAGCGCTGTTGGCACCGAAGTAACGCGTGTTATTACACCGTTAAAAGATAGATTGTCACGGTTTGGATATGAGGTAAAAGAAATAAAAGTTTCGTCTTTATTATCTGAGGTTGCAACAGCAAGTGAATATAAACGAATAAAATCCTTAATGGAAAAAGGCGATGAACTAAGAAAAACAACTAAAAACAATGCAATATTAGCTTATGGTTCTGCCAAGCTAATAAAGGAAGCTCGTACTGGTGATAATAAAAAGAAAGCTTATATTATTAACTCACTTAAACACCCTGACGAAGTGGAAACACTAAGAAAAATATACGGTCAAGGTTTTTATCTTTTTGGCATCCACTCGGATAAAAAGCGTCGTCTTCATTATTTGACCAATGATAAAGGTTTGACTGTTATACAGGCAACCCAACTAACAGATATTGATGAATACGAAAAAATCCCACACGGTCAACGTACTCGTGATACATACCACTTATCAGATTTTTTTATAAACTTTGGTAAAAATGACGATCAAGTTAAAAATACAATTCAACGCTTTCTTGAATTAATATTTTCACACCCATATAAAAACCCAACATTTGATGAGTTTTCGATGTTTATGGCTTTTTCAAGCTCCGTAAGATCAGGAGACTTGTCAAGACAAGTGGGAGCAGTAATCGCAAAAAATCAACAAATACTATCAACTGGGGCTAATGAGTGCCCGGTATCCGGTGGCGGTTTATATTGGGCAGAGATTGATAATGAGAGTGGAGAAGTAGTCGATAAAGTAGATGGCAAGGATTACACAAGAAATGAAGACTCAAACAAGTCCGAGCAGAACGATATAATCCAAAGCATACTATCCAACATTAAAGATATTTATGGTATTGAGAAAGGAGGTATTGAGAAAATACAAGAAGTTTTAGAACAAAGTCGAATTCGAGATTTGACAGAATTTGGAAGGGTTGTTCATGCCGAAATGGAAGCAATTCTCTCATGTAGTAGAGAAGGAATTAGCTGTGTAGAATCTACTCTTTATTGCACAACATTCCCTTGCCATAATTGCGCAAAGCATATTATTGCTGCAGGAATATCAAGAGTAGTTTATGTGGAGCCATATCCTAAAAGTAAGGCTCTTGACTTTCACTCTGACTCAATTGAACTGAAAACAAAACTAGATTCAACAGAGCAGACAGATCAAGTGACATTCGAACCATTCACTGGTGTTGGAGCTAGACGATTTCTTGATTTCTTTTCTATGAATCTTGGAGCAGGAAATAAACTAAAGCGTAAGAATAAAGATGGAAGCACAGTTGATTGGGATAAAAACAATGCAACAATCAGGGTGGCACTGTTACCCAAATCATACTTAGATGTTGAAGATAATGCGTCTAAAGTATTTGAGTCAAAAACCTAACAATTGCTTCCAGCGGACTGCCATAAGCGTCAGAAATTTTGCGTCGCAAAATTCGCGCCCCTTATGGCAGCCGCTGAAGCAGGCGTTATAATTTTCTCACACAACAAACACACATAAAATATGTCCATTGAAAGTATTGTTATAATTTCTATCACCTTTTTATTAATGTTTTGGTTATTTTGGAAAGACCTCTCAAGTTATAAAGGTAATAATCACCAAGACTTTAAATCTATTCTTGTTAGTACTGGTGTTTTAGGAACATTTATAGGTATTTTTATTGGTTTGCTTAGTTTTGATAGCAATAGTGTTGTAGACAGTGTTCCAAAATTATTAGACGGATTAAAAACAGCATTTGTTACTTCTATTGCTGGTATGGGCTTAGCAATATTACTTTCCATTATTCAAAAAAATAAAAGCGGAGATGATGCCGAAGATGAAATTACAGCCTTAAATAACATTAGCAAACAATTGGAAAAGTTAAATTCTATTGATGATAAATTAACATCTTTAGATGATGTTAAAAAGAATACTGAAATATTACCTCTTATTAACACGAAGTTAGATTCAATTGATACCAATATAAAATCTTTATCTTCTGATATATCAAGCGTTAAAGATGAGTTAAAAATAAATCAAAAGGATTTGTTTGAATTTTTAAAAGAAAAGTTATCTGAAATTGACAACTCCTTAAAAGAAGCAGTTCAGACCTTGTCAAAAGGTGCTACTGAAGAAATTATTAAAGCACTACAAGATGTTATCAAAGATTTTAATAATAACCTTACAGAACAATTTGGTGATAATTTTAAACAGTTGAATGAGGCTGTTTTAAAAATGATTGAATGGCAAGACACTTATAAAAATTCTGTGCAAGAATTTGAAGAACAGTTAAAAATAACTGTAAAAAACACAAATGAAAGCCATCAAAATACAACAGCATTGGTAAAAGAATTTGCTGAAACCAATTTAAAAAGTTTGCAAGATTTTGTCAATGAAAACAATCAGGTATTGTTAGAAAATATAGACAAAATTAATACCACAACAACTCAAAATACTGATACGCTTATTACAAAAGTGGGGGAGTTTTCTAGTGAAATAAATAACTCTTTAAAAGAAAGCGTTGAACAAAATGAGCAAGCTAACGGAAAAATAAAAGAAAGTTTAATTCAATTATTTGAACAAACTAAAAATGCCGCCTTAACCACAGAAAATAATGCAAAAATAATTAGTGAAATGACAGGTAATTATGCCAAGATTGCAGATGTTAGCGATAAATTGGAAATTGTTATTGGCACTAATCAAAATCAAATACAAAATCTAGAAAAAAGTTTAAAGGTTTTTGCAGAAATTAGCGGTGAAGCAAAAGGCATTACCAGTGAATTAAAAAGTTTTTCCGATGAAATACAGAAATCTTTAACAAATCAATCCGAAACATTAACGAAATTAACCGAAGAGATAGAAAGACAATTACCAGATTCATTAGACACATTAAATAAATCACTTACTTCTTTAACTACACAATTTTCTGCTGATTACGAAAGCTTTTTAGAGCAGGTTTCTAAACTTATGAAAGCAAATAATATTAACTAATGAAAATTACAGATTTTAGCGAACTGTGGCGAGCAGTCAATAAAGTAAAAATTGATATTATTGCCAAAACAGAAATAACATTGTTTGAAAATGAAGGTTTAGATACCGATTTAAGCGATGTTTATACTAGTAAAAAAGGCGAACTATATACTGTTTTAAAAGATGGAACAATAAGAAAAACGATTGTGCATATTTGTGATATATCAAGATATAAAGCAGAATGGGACTTGCCTAAATTCCATATTTTTGAATGTGTGACTTTAACAAGAATGAGAGGCGATGATAGAGGGCATAGGTATAAAAAAGCCTCAAGGAATGATGGGAAATTTTGGATGATTCATGCTTTAGGTGGAAAATACGAACATTTAAATATCTGTAATTATAATTGCCTAGAGCAGCATAATTCAATATATGACCATCAAACAGTAGGAGGCTTTGATGTCAAACATTATTTAGACACACCAATCCAGCATATTCATCCTTATATTACCAATGAATTAGATATGACAACCATTCCAAGTAGTTATGCCACTAATTGGTCAGATATTTCCAAAGAAAGAAAACAATATCATAAGTGGATATGCCAAGCTTGTTTTTATGATTTAAATCATTGCAAAAAATATTTACACACTCACCATGTGAATGCAGATATAACAAACAATAAACACGAAAATTTAAAAGTTCTTTGTATTGAATGTCATGCAAAAGAATTTCGGCATGGGCATATTAAGAAAAAACTAGAATATGAAGAATTTTTACAAATAAAAGAAAGCTATGCAAGCTAATAGAGAGTGGATAAGTATCTCAGATATGATGGCTGGACTAATGATGGTATTTTTATTTATCGCTGTGTTATTTATGAGCGAAGTACAGAAAGAACAAAAGGTCATTAAGGAAATAGCAGAGAGTTATCAGAATATTCAACAACAATTGTATAGAGATTTAAATCAAGAATTTAAAGAAGACCTTGAAATTTGGGATGCGGAAATTTTAGAAGACAATACAATTCGTTTTAAATCTCCAGAGGTTTTATTTGACACCAATAGTAGCGAACTAAAAGTTCTTTTTATGACTGTGTTAGATGACTTTTTCCCAAGATATTTAGTCGCCCCTTAAAAACTCACTCCAAACAAACCAAAACCACCCATTTTCCCAACCATCTAAATCAACAAAACTGCTTTTTATCCAGCACCACAAAAAACCTTAGGTATTTTACAAAAAATAAGCCCAGTTTTTGCCAAAACAAAAAAATAGTGGCTATCACCAGCCATTTTCTCAAATTCCAAGCACAGGCAGCCATTAAAACATTAATCTCATCACCAACTTGCCCTTTGAGTAGGTTTCTAGAGAGTCTAAAATCTGATTTAAGATGTCCGATAATCGGCTCAATCGCTGCGCGTCTTTTACACAGTTTGCGCTTTTTGTCTTGTTGATAACGATTGTCTCGCTTAAGGGCTTTTTTAGGCA
>NZ_UEXF01000058.1:74311-85767 GCF_900127505.1 thiotrophic endosymbiont of Bathymodiolus puteoserpentis (Logatchev)
CCCCCCTAAATTAGGGTGGTAGTTGCCGTAACATATTAACTTTTTTTCTACTACAAAAAGGAGAATATATGAAACAGAACTACCACATGAATGCGAATACTAATGCACATTCAAGAGCGATTATACACGGGGCTAAGGCTTCGAATACTACCTTAGCACACCGCTTTGGTGTTAGCACTAAAACCATTGCCAAATGGAAGAGTCGTGATTTTGTTAAAGACAAAACCTCAAGACCAAAGACAATACACTACGCTTTAAATGAGACCGAGCGTGAGATTATTCGAGTAGTACGAACCCTCACTTGGTTAGAACTTGATGACTTAACTGATAGTATTGTTGCCTGCATGCCAAATGCCAATAGGAGTAATGTATATCGCACTTTGGTGTGTTTTGGCATTAACCGAGTGCCACAAGAAAAGAAACAACAAGCCTCTACATTTAAGGAATATGAGCCTGGATATTTACACATTGATGTTACCTATTTACCAAAACTAGCGGGTAAGAAGCAATATTTGTTTGTTGCCATTGATCGTGCTACTAGGGTGCTTTATTTTGAGATTTATGAGAATAAAACCGCTATCAATGCCGTTGAGTTCCTTAATAATTGCAAGGACTTTTATCCTTTTACAATTACGCATATATTAACTGATAATGGCTTAGAGTTTACTGATAAGTTTGTCACTAAAGACAAGCAAGTTAGTGGTAAACACAAATTTGACAAACTCTGTTCACGCAGTGAGATTGAGCATCGATTAACACAGCCTGCAACCCCTAAAACCAATGGCATGGTCGAGCGCGTCAATGGCACGATTAAGAATGCAACAGTTAAGGCGATAACGTATCAAAACATTGATGAAATGAAGCAAGATTTGAACAAGTTTTTGATTTTTTATAATTTTAATCGTGGACATGGTGGACTTAGAAAAGAGATTAAGGTAAGGACGCCTTATGAGGCTTTAGAGTATTGGTATAATTTGAAGCCTGATTTGTTTATCAGAAAGCCTGATATGTTTCGGAGTGTGGTTTTTGAAAGTAGGGAATAACGTGGTGAAACCTGACATTTCAGTTGAGTAAACAAGAATTTAAAAGCCTGAAATCATAATTTATGACATTAAGTTGAGGCGGGCGACGAAAATTACCAAATGTCTTTACTAAATAAGGGGCAATAATGTTTTCCGGTGTGTTACGGAGCAAGTGGGCGATATAAGTTAATGTACAAATTATACGAATTTTTGTACAATTTAGGAAAATTTTATCTGAGAATAAAACAATGAAAACCACCCCACTCATCATTTACCAAACCGAAGACGGAAAAATCAAAATTGAAACGCATTTTGAGAACGAAACCGTATGGCTAAACATTGACCAGATCGCCGAGTTGTTTCAAAAATCCCGTTCTACTATTAACGAGCATATTCTTAATATTTACAAAGAAGAAGAGCTTGAGATAGAGCCTTCAATGAGAAAAATCGGAAATTCCGATTTTTCTATCAAACCGACTAATTTTTACAATCTTGATGTGGTTATTTCGGTAGGTTACAGAGTCAAATCACATCAGGGGGTGCATTTTAGAAAGTGGGCGACGGCACTCATTAAAGAGTATTTGATAAAAGGTTTTGCCATGAACGATGAACTGCTCAAAGAAGCGGGCGGCGGGAATTACTTTGAGGAGCTTTTAGCGCGAATTCGTGATATTCGTTCATCGGAAAAAGTATTTTGGCGTAAGGTTTTAGAGGTTTACGCCACAAGTATTGATTATGATCCTAAAACAGAACAATCTGTAAAGGTGTTTGAAACCATACAAAATAAAATGCACTGGGCAAGTTATGGAGAAACAGCAGCAGAAACAGTCTATAAGCGAGTAAATTCGTCAAAAGAACACATGGGGTTAACCAATTTTAAAGGTGAAATACCATCAAAAAAGGAAGTTGAAACTGCTAAAAATTATCTTACAAAAGACGAGTTGGATATGTTGAACCGAATGGTAACGGCATTTTTGGAAATTGCAGAAATACAAGCCTTAGACCGCACACCAATGTATATGGCTGATTGGATTAAGCGATTAGATGCTTTTTTGAAAATGACTAATAAAAATGTTTTGCAACATTCTGGGGTTATCAGTCATCAACAAGCCATCAAAAAAGCACATCGTGAATATGAAATTTATAAAGAGCAAGCAAGCAATAGAATCACACAAGTTGAAAAAGATTTTATTAAACAACTTGAGAGAAAAGTTAAGGACTTGAAGTAATGAGGCTTGCCAAAGAAAAATGCAAACAATAGACATTCAAAACCTTAAAGCCAATGATATTATTCGCAAGTGCGTGCATTGCGGATTTTGCTTGGCAACTTGCCCGACTTATCAACTGTTGGGCAATGAGTTGGATTCACCTCGTGGGCGCATTTATTTGATTAAATCGGCTTTGGAAAACAACGAATCGTCCGCTGACAGTCTACAACATTTAGACCGTTGCCTAACTTGTCGTGCTTGTGAGACGACTTGCCCATCGGGCGTGGAATACGGGCATTTGTTAGACATTGGCAGGGCAGTCATAGAAGACAAGCGGCCACTATGGCAAAAGGCTTCTCGTTTTGCTGTGCGCAAGTTTTTAACCATGCCAGTGTTGTTTAATATGATTGGATTTTTGTTTCGACACTCTGGTATCCAGACACCTGTTATTAAGCCAAAAATATCAGGCAAGACAGTATTGTTGCTGGGTGGCTGTATACAGCCTATGCTGGCACCTAATATTAATCATAGCGTTAAAAATATCTTAACTAAATTGGGGTATAAAGTAGAAGAAACCCCGCAAAAACAGTGCTGCGGTGCCGTTGACCAACACCTTAGTGCCAATGATGAGGCGCTACAAAAAATTAAGAAAAATATTGATGCATGGCACTCGTTTGAGGTGATTATCTCCAGCGCTAGTGGTTGCGGGGTGATGGTAAAAGATTACGGTTCGCTGTTTGACAAGGGTGATATCTATTATCAAAAGGCACAAACAGTGAGTCAAAATACATGCGATATTGCACAGTTTTTGGCAGATAAAGATTTGTCAATATTCAAAACGTTTAATCAAACAATAACTTATCACTCTCCTTGCACAATGCAGCACGGGCAACAACTCGGCGGTTTGGTGGAGTCTATTTTGAAGCGATTGGGCTATGAGCCATCTACTGTGGCTGATGCGCATCTGTGTTGTGGCTCAGCGGGGACTTATTCAATATTTCAGCCAAAACTCTCACAACAGTTAAAAATCAATAAGTTAAAAAATTTGCAAGCCAGCAATCCAGAAATGATTGTCACTGCGAATATAGGTTGTTTAATGCACTTGCAAAAAGGCACCAAAGTACCTGTTAAACATTGGATAGAACTGTTGAATAATTGATTGGTTTTAGTAAAAATTTAAGGCGTACCACTAAAAAATTTAGTAATTTCATCAACCAACTGCCAGTTACCATTAAAAATGAAGTTGAGAAAATAAGAAGTTTGCAATAACTTTTGAATATTGGAATAAATTATTAGAAAAATAGTCTAGAATAGACAAAATGGATAAAAAATTATGCAAAAAACTTCAAGCAGTCATTTGAAGCAAAATATTTCTATTTTACAAAACGCACTTAGATCTGATTTGTTAATAACTAAACAAAATAAGCCTTTTGTGGTGGTAATGGATTATCAAAAATATCAGGCATTAAATAATGCAGGAAAGATTGCAAATGCTGAAACGATGCAGGCTATTCAAAACTTAGAGCAAGGTAAAGATGTCATCACTTATAACAATGCTCAAGAGATGTTTGATGATTTGGATTTGTAAGTTATGATCATTAAACTTGATAAAAAGTTTAAGAAAGATATTAAGCGTGACAAAAATTCTGGAAAGTTCAATGATAATGATTTTAATGAGTTGAAATTGGTTATGACCAACTTGGCTGGTGATATTGTTTTGGATAAAAAATATTTGACACATAAATTAGTGGGTAACTGGTTGGGTTATCAAGAGTGCCATTTGAAGTCAAATTGGTTGTTAATTTACAAGGCATCTAAAAATCAAATTAATTTTGCTGACTTGGCACGCACCAACAATTATTTAAAAAATATTAAAATATTAAAATATCAAAATGGGTAGAAGAAGAAAACTAAAGCCTAAGACTTACGAATTAGAGATTGAATCACTCTCTCACGAAGGGCGAGGTATTGCGCATCTTGATGAGAAGGTAATTTTTGTGAGTGGGGCGTTGCCGGGTGAAACAGTGATTGCTGAGCGTGCTTTTTCGCGTGCTAAATTCGAAGAAGCAGATGTGAGTAAGGTACTTGTTGCATCACCTAAACGCATTACACCAAAGTGTTGCGTATTTGGTATTTGTGGTGGTTGTTCATTCCAGCATTTATCCGGCACAGACCAAATTGATGCTAAAGGAAAGTGGCTAAAAGATGCATTTGAACAGCAAGCCAAAACTGAGCCAAAAAATTGGCTTGAGCCTTTGCAAGCGCAGGCGTGGGGCTATAGGCGTAAGGCGCGTTTAGGCGTGCGTTTTGTTGCTAAGAAAGACAAAGTATTGGTGGGTTTTCGAGAAAAAAAATCAGGCTGGATTGCCAATATGGATAGGTGCGAAGTATTGCATCCTTCTATTGGCGAGCATTTGGTAGCGTTAGGTAATGCAATAGAAAAACTCTCAATCAAATCACAAGTTCCCCAATTGGAAGTTGCCGTTGCTGAAAATAACACGGTGCTTATCTTGCGACATCTTGAGCCATTAAGTGTGAAAGATGAGCAAATATTGTTAGATTGTGCTAAGGATTTGGATATTACTTTTTATACCCAAAGTGGTGGTGAGGAGACAGTTAAGCCACTTGAGAAAATCGTTAATTTAACCTATTCTCATCCTGAGCATAATATTGAAATGGCGTTTTTACCCACGGATTTTACGCAGGTGAATTTTAAACTTAATCAAAAAATGATTAACCTAGCGTTGTCATTACTTGAGCTTAATGGGGATGATGAAGTGATTGATTTGTTTTGTGGTTTGGGTAACTTCACTTTGCCGATAGCTCGTTATGCAAAACATGTGGTTGGTGTTGAAGGTGATAGCGGACTGATTGAGCGTGCTAAGGAAAATGCACAGAGAAATGACATTCAAAATGCTGATTTTTATAAGGCAGATTTGTTTAAAGAAGTAGCAGGTTTTGAATGGTTTAGAGGCAAAAAATACAACAAAGCACTGATTGATCCAGCGCGCTCAGGCGCAATTGAAATTGTAGAATTATTAGCTAAACTTGGCGTTGAGCGATTGGTGTATGTGTCGTGCAATCCTGCAACTTTGGCACGAGATACTGTTAGACTCATTGAGATTGGATATAAACTAGAATCTGCAGGCGTGATGGATATGTTTCCACAGACTGCTCATGTTGAATCTATTGCATTATTTACCAAATGATTAGTATTAGTATTAAAGACCAAATACTATCTTTTAAAGATAAAACTTATTCTATCAGCAGCGCAGCAAATGGACTTGGGGAAGAAGAGGGTTCATTTTGTACACCAACGGGCAAATTTAAAATCGCCTCGATGATTGGTGATGGACTTGAATCAGGTGCAGTATTAGTTGCTAGGGTGCCAACGGGTGAAATATATTCACCTAAATTAAAGCAGCAACATCCTGATAGAGATTGGATACT
Source organism: thiotrophic endosymbiont of Bathymodiolus puteoserpentis (Logatchev) (assembly GCF_900127505.1). NCBI lineage: Bacteria > Pseudomonadati > Pseudomonadota > Gammaproteobacteria > thiotrophic endosymbiont of Bathymodiolus puteoserpentis (Logatchev). The sequence continues at coordinate 79,992 of NZ_UEXF01000058.1, forward strand.
CACGCGCATTCTTTGGTTGGATGGGCTTGAGGTTCATAATAAAAATACCAAAAAACGCTATATTTATATTCACGGTGCACCTGATGAGGCAACAATGGGTGTGCCTAGTTCAAAGGGTTGTATTCGACTGCGTAACCAAGATATTATTGAGTTATTTGAACGCGTTAAAATCGGTGAAGATGTTGTTATAATGAAAGCATGACTATATTAGCACAATACTTACCTAAGAATGCTTTAGAGCGTCTAAAAGCCAATAAAGATGCGGTACTAATTGATGTTCGCTGTGAAGCAGAAAACAAATTTGTTGGTCGGCCAGTTGACTGTATTTTTGTGCCCTGGCTTGATGACCCTGATTGGGAGGCCAATGAAGGTGAATTCATTGCTGCTATTGGACGCTTTAATTGCCAAAAAGATACTGAAATTATTCTAATTTGTCGTAGTGGTTATCGCTCTGGTGATGCGGGCAAATGCCTGCTTAAATTTGGCTTTACTAATGTTGCTCATGTTGTTAGTGGTTTTGAGGGGGATCTCGATGAAAATGATCAGCGTGGCAATGTCAATGGCTGGCGTCATGATGGCATGCCTTGGGTGCAATGTTAGACAATATTAAGCTTTTTATCCACCCTCGAGTGATAACCATGCTTTTTCTTGGCTTCTCAGCGGGTGTTCCAATTTTGCTTATTTTTTCTACGCTAGGGCTTTGGCTTAATGAAGCCGGCGTTGTAAAATCTAGTATCACCTTCTTCTCTTGGGCGGCATTAGGCTATTCATTTAAATTTGTATGGGCGCCATTGGTTGATCGGTTGCCTTTGCCTTTTTTGACCAAATTTTTAGGTCGAAGAAGATCATGGATGTTTATTTCTCAATTGGCAATCATGGTTTCAATATGGCTAATGTCTGCTGTTGATCCGCAAGCTAATATTGATAATTTAGAGTTAATGGCAATTGGTGCGGTGCTACTTGGGTTTTCGTCAGCCACACAAGATATTGTCATTGATGCATACCGCATTGAATCAGCCGATAAAGATATGCAATCAATGTTGTCTGCCACTTATATTGCAGGTTATCGAATCGGCATGTTAGTAGCGGGCGCCGGTGGTTTATTTTTGGCCAGTTATTTTGGCTCCACCAAAGAGCTATATAGTTTCTCAGCTTGGTCAAATACTTACTTAGTGATGATTATGGTGATGATGCTCGGTGTGGTAACAACACTATTAATCAAAGAGCCTGATTTAAGTCGTTACAATAAAGAATACTCAACCGCAGATTACCTTAGATTTTTTGCATTATTTTTAGCCATAGTCGCTGCTTTTATTGCCACATTTGTTGTTAGTGCTGATCTTGGCAAGGCATTTAAATCAAGCCTTACGGAAGTATTTTCCAATAAGCATTTGTCTGGTTTTATCGTTGCTACATTAAGAATGATGCTGGCCATTGCAGGTGCTTATATGGCAGCTAGAATATTAATCGCGTTAAATATTGTCAATCGCTCGATGGTGAACAGTACTTATGTTGAGCCAGTTAAAGATTTTTTTGATCGCTACGGATTGAGTGTTGCTATTTTATTATTAGCAGTGATTGGCTTGTATCGAGTGAGTGATATTGTACTTGGCGTTGTGGCTAATATCTTTTACCAAGATATGGGTTTTAGCAAAATTGAAATTGCCACTGTGTCTAAAACATTTGGCCTATTTATGACTGTTGCAGGCGGGTTTTTAGGCGGCTTGATGGCGATTAGATTTGGCGTATTTAAAGTGTTGTTCTTAGGTGCGGCTCTGTCTGCAATAACCAATTTATTGTTTATCGTTTTGGCAAGTGTCGGTCATGATATGACTTGGCTATACATTACCATTACGATGGATAATTTATCGGCAGGGTTGGCAGGGGCAGCCTTTATTGCTTTCTTATCAAGCCTTACCAATATCAAATTTACCGCGGTTCAGTATGCTGTTTTTTCGTCTTTAATGACTTTATTGCCTAAGATTTTTGGTGGCTACTCAGGCACAATCGTAGAGGTATTTGGCTATAGTGAATTTTTTATTTTCACCACGCTGATCGGATTGCCAATTTTGTATTTGGTGTATAAAGTTAAACCCTACATTGATTAAAATATGAATTTAGGATCTATTATGATGGATGTGTCAGGCTTGACATTAACCAATCTAGAAAAACAACAGCTAGCCAAAGCCTCAATTGGCGGCGTTATTTTATTTTCGCGTAATTTTAAAGATATTTATCAAGTGAAATCCTTAATTCAATCTATTCGTTTAACCAATCAGAATTTACTCATTGCTGTTGACCATGAGGGCGGTAGAGTGCAACGCTTTAGAGAGGGTTTTACCCATTTACCAGCGATGGCAAAACTCGGTGAGATTTACGACCAAAATCCAGACCACGCTTTAGAACAAGCCGCGTCTTGCGGTTATGTGTTGGCAGCAGAATTATTAGCCATTGGTGTAGATTTTTCTTTTGCACCGGTGCTTGATTTGGATTATGATGTATCTTCTGTGATTGGCGATAGAGCCTTCCATTCTAACCCTGATGTGGTGGTGAAATTGGCCAGTAGCCTGATTGAAGGCATGCATAATGCAGGTATGAAATGTGTGGGTAAGCATTTCCCTGGACATGGTTTTGTAGCAGCAGATTCACATCTAGATTTACCAGTAGATGGGCGCCCATTGAATGATATTTCTCAAGATATGGCTGTTTTTAAGGCGCTTATTAACCATGGTTTGGACGCCGTAATGCCAGCACATGTGGTGTACTCGCAAGTGGACTTGAATCCAGCGGGTTTTTCATCAAAATGGATTAAGGAAATTTTGCAAGAAAAATTGGGTTTTGGTGGCGTGATATTTAGTGATGATTTATCCATGCAAGGTGCACATTTCATTAAAAGTATAGTCAAGCGTGTTCAAGTCTCACTTGAGAGTGGCTGTGATATGGTGCTGATTTGTAATCATCCTGAATTAGTTGAGCAGGTGATTGATCGTGATTGGACGATGAGTGAAAAACTACAATCAATGCGAGGGATTAAGTCTAAGGATGTCGGTAAAATAACTTACTCGCAACATTTAGAAAATATCAGTGATTTACTATGAGTAAAGACAACAATCAAGATTTTGAACTTCGCCTATTAAATGCGGTGAGAAAAACCCTTATTTCTGTAGCAAAGGACACTATGACCAAGCCAGGATTGCGCCATCCATTGACACAGGATACGCAAAAAATGATCACCGATTGCTTAGATATCGTTATTTCTAGACAGGTCGTCATTGAAAAAGAATCCGGTACACATACTAAAATGAAACCTGTTTACACTGATGAACAAACGGTACAAAGCATTTCTGTTGACGATCTAAAGAAAACCTTAAATTAAATTCAATTCAATTCAATATGTTTTTAAAAAAGTCTCAAATTAGTAAAAATAAAAAATGATTTGGTTGGCTGCTATTTTTGGTTATTGGATTAATGGAGCTGTTGGTGCATTTGTTGGAATTGCGATAGTTTGGATATTGAGCTTTGTTACAAAGTCATTCAATGTTAATAACAATACTCATGCCACAACACTATTTCTTAACTCTCTTTTCTCAATGCTTGCGAAAATGGCAAAGGCAGATGGTGTCATTGCTAAAGAAGAAATTGATGCTGTAACACGGTTTATGAACGCTATAAGATTGAGTAGCAAAGACAAAGAAACTGCTATCAATGCCTTTAGAAAAGCATCGTCAAGTGAGCAATCAATCTATGAATATGCCAGCCAATATAGAGCAGTAGCCAGCTCAGAAATGAGAGGGGTTGTCTATGCAGTGCTTTGGGAAGTTGCGTATTCTGATGGTGTTTTGCACGAACAAGAAGATGAAATTCTAAGAAAAATACCCGAGTATTTAGGTTTACACAACGGTATATATAATGACTATAAAAATAGTGTCAATAACCAAAGTAGTTGGGGTGAGGCTGATATAGATAAGCATTATCAAGTACTTGGGTGCACTAAAGATAATAGCGATAAAGAGATTAAGAAAGCCTACAGAAAGGCCATATCAAAGCATCATCCCGATAAAATACAGTCCCAAGGTCTACCTAAAGAATTTATGGATTACGCTAATGAGCAGTCAAAAAAAATCAACAAAGCTTATGATGCCATCAAAAAATCTCGACACTAGCACCACCCTATGATAGAAGCACAAAGCATTAGTTATCAAGAATTAATTCAAGCTGTTGCCGATGCCAGTGATAGCGATACAAGATACGGCTTCTTTTTAGGGGCGGGTGCTTCCGTTGAGTCTGGCATTCCTGTCGCTAAAGAATTAAGTGAAAAGTGGTTGGAAACCATTAAAGACAATAAGGGGATCAATAATACAGACCTTAAAAAGTGGGAAGAAGAACCCGCCAAACACTATAGTGACATTTTCTCTCGGCGTTTTAGATCGAACGCCTCCGCTGGTCATGAAGAACTACAACAATACATTAATCAAGCAACCCCAAGCATCGGCTACTTATTTTTGGCACAAATTCTAACCAACACCAAGCATAAATTTGTGCTAACCACCAACTTTGACACAATGACCGAAGACGCTTTATTCTCACTTCATAATGCCCAACAAGCCAAACCTTTAATTATCGGGCACACCTCTTTGGCTGATTACCTTTTTGTTAGCAATAGTATTCGCCCAGTGATTGTGAAACTACACCATGATTATTTATTAAGCCCAAAAAATACCGAGCAAGATACAAATACCTTGTCACCTGAGTTTAAAAAGAACCTCCCCCTGTTTTAGAAGGCGTGCATTTAATTGTGATTGGTTGTGGTGGCTACGACACAGGCATTATGGATCATTTACGAAAAACCATCAGGAGAAAACCCATCTATTGGTGTTGTAGAGATAAAAACAGACTATCAATAGAAACAAAAAAAACTATTAACAGAGCAAGATTTTATTGTTGAAATTGAAGGGTTTGATCGTTTTATGCTAGTGTTAAATGATAAATTAAAACACCCTTCATTAATTGATCTAGACAATGTTGAGAACAGTGTATTGGTTAAGAATGTCATTCAACAAGTAAAAAACTACAAAGAACAACTGAGAAAGTTAAGTCAAAGAGGGGGCATGAAGGACAGTGAATTAAAGGCATTAGAACCACAATTGCCCACTTGGTGGGGTTATGAATTAAAAGCCATGAAAGAAACGGATCCTAATAAGAAAAATGAAATATATCGAAAAGGGTTGAGAGCATATCCTGAGAGTTTTGAACTTTGTGTCAATTATGCAAACTTTTTAACGATTATCGGCAAAGACCACGACCAAGCAGAAAAGCATTATAAAAAAGCCTTAGAACTTGAACCTAATGATGCAGCTGTTAATGGCAATTATGCAAAATTTTTGCTCATTAAGGGTGAAGAATCTCAGGCGCAAGTGTATTTAGACAAAGCATTTAATTCTGTTGATAATCAACAGGATTTATTGGTTGAATTGTGGTTTTATCGTTTGGCACATTATCCTGACTATCGACAGCAGGCGATAGAACAATTGGATGTGTTGTTGGAAATGGGGGGAAAGTCAATAGGGTGGGATTTTTCTGTCAATATTGAGCGGGCAAAAGAACAAGGTTTTGAACCTATAGAATTATTGCAACAATACGCAGATAAGATTAGTCAATAACGGGCTACCTGATATATTCTTACAAAAGCACTCATCGCCTCGAATAAAGTGAGTGTCATCCTTTATTGGGTCTATCAAGTTCTTTAAAGTTTCTAAGATCCTTAACCTTTTTATCT
>NZ_UEXF01000059.1:0-13662 GCF_900127505.1 thiotrophic endosymbiont of Bathymodiolus puteoserpentis (Logatchev)
ACACTCATTTTAAAAATAAGATTAAAGCCTTTAACGCCTATACGCTTTCTAAAGTGCACCAACTCGGTGGCATTGCAAGGCATGCCTGGTATATAGTTTGAGTGACCACAGAAGTATTGGTAATAAGGGTTGCGCTTAAACTGTAAAACAACACGCTCATCAGAGAGGTTTTCTAGTTGTTTAAGCAAAAGCAAACCTACCATCAGCCTGATGGGTTTTGAGGGTCTGCCATTGTTTTGAGAGTAATGTTGTTCAAAGGCATCATCGAAGACTGTCCAATTAATAGTGTTGGCTAGTTGTATTAAAGGGTCTTTGACATCTAATTGAGAAAAGAGCTCTGAATGAAAAAGATTTGATTGGGTGGATATTGGGCTAGATTTAGTTAACATTTTTTTAAGCAAAACGACCAAGAAATAAGAGGTATTTTAGCAAAAGTTGGTTGATTTGTCTAGGGTTATTGTTGGTTTTATTGTTATAAATCAATTTGTTGTGTGGTTTTTAAGGGCTGACTATTTAGCAGGTAAATATGGTATCTTTGTTCGTAGGTCAATTGTGTATATTTTTGCATGTTTCACTCCTTTTTCTTGTCGGATTAAAGAGTGGTTAATATACCCTTTGACCGACTAATTGAGTGTTGCACTTATGATGTGAATCTAAGAACAAGCAGGTATTGTTATAGGTTTTTTATAATATCAAAATCAATATATTCATCCATATCAGCCATAACATGGGTATTTATCAAAAAAATAGTATTTTTATCATTTAAAGGATACGATAAAATGCTTAACTGTAAGGCATTTAGAGGTATTTTGAGTGGTAAAAATATAAGAATTTGGTGGAGATGGCGAGAATTGAACTCGCGTCCGAAAACTTTCAAACAAAGAATCTACATGCTTAGCCTGGTCTATTGTAGTTAGCAACTTGCCACCCGACCATCAGGGATTGCAAGTGCGATCCCAGTAAGTTTTAACCGAATTACCCTGAAAAAATAATCCTAGCGAGTCTGTAATCGACCGCTATCCAAGAAATACAGACAATCTCAAGGGAGCGGCTAGCTATGCAGCTAGAGCGTAGTTGTTTTCGTTTGCAACTATCTTTTTTAAGAAACTTTTACGAGTTATTCTTATCCTCGGCATGCATCTTTGAGATCCAACTCCTCGTCGAAGCCATGTCATCCCCAAAAATGAGCATTATACGCTTTCTTTATTTGATTGTCACCCTTGCAAATTTGCGCTTGCCGACTTGATAAACTTCTGTGCCTATTTCAGGCTCAAGATTTTTGTTTGTGATTTTTTCACCGTTGATTTTAGCAGCACCTTGTTTAATCATTTGATAGGCATTTGAGGTACTGGGACAAAGCCCAGCATCTTTAAGTAAATTGGCAATTTTGACACCTGCATTAAAGTTAAATTCCTCCATTTCGTTAGGAATTTGATTTTTGCTAAAGCGGTCGATAAAATTTTGCTGTGCTTGCTTGGCGGATTCAGCGTTATGAAAACGGGTGATAATTTCATCAGCCAATATAAACTTAATGTCTCTTGGGTTTTTACCTTGCGTCATTTCTTGTTTTAAGTTAGCAATAGTTTCTAGGCTTTCAAAACTCAGTAACTCAAAATAGCGCCACATTAACTTATCTGAAATTGACATGATTTTGCCAAACATATCATCAGGATTATCATCAATGGCAATGTAATTGTTGAGCGATTTTGACATTTTTTGTACGCCATCTAAACCTTCTAAAATCGGCATAGTAAGGATAACTTGCTGTTCTTTGCCGTAACGCTTTTGTAACTCTCTACCCATCAATAGGTTGAATTTTTGGTCGGTACCACCGACCTCTATATCAGACTCCAATACGACAGAATCATATCCTTGAGCGAGCGGGTATAAAAATTCGTGAATTGCAATATCATCACCATTTTTATGGCGGGCTTCAAAGTCGTTGCGTTCTAGCATTCTGGCAACAGTGCGCATTGAGGCAAGTTTAACAAACTCTATTGGGGTTAATTTATCTATCCACTGCGAGTTAAAGACAATGTTAGTTTTGTTTTTATCTAGAATTTTAAAAACTTGTTGGGTGTAACTTTTGGCATTTTCTTGCACTTGCTCTCTTGAAAGTGGTGGGCGAGTTTTGCTCTTGCCAGTCGGGTCGCCAATCATTGCGGTGAAATCACCGATTAAGAATTGAATCTCATGTCCTAAATCTTGCAACTGTTTGAGTTTATTGATTAAAACTGTGTGCCCTAAATGCAAATCGGGTGCTGTTGGGTCAAACCCTGCTTTGATTTTTAGAATTTTTTTGCGTTTTAACTTGTCTCTTAGTTCATCAAGTGGCAAGATTTCATTGCTGCCGCGTTGAAAGATGGCTAATGTTTGTTCTATATTCATTTTGTTTATTATTGTTTTTAAGGACGAGTGTGCCCATCACCAAGCACGATATATTTTTGTGAAGTAAGCCCCTCTAGGCCAACAGGTCCACGCACATGGAATTTGTCGGTGCTGATGCCGATTTCTGCGCCTAAACCATATTCAAAACCATCGGCAAAGCCTGTAGAGGTGTTAATCATCACTGAGGAAGAGTCGACTTCGGTGATAAAGCGACGCCCAGAAGTGTAGTTTTCAGTAACAATGGATTCAGTATGTCCTGAGCTGTGTCGGTCAATATGGGCTATTGCTTCGCTCATTGAATTGACGATGCGAATGGATAAAATTGCATCTAGGTATTCCGTATCCCAGTCTTGTTCAGTGGCTTGAATAATTTGTTTTGAGAGTTTTTTTGTTTCTTTACAGCCCCTGAGCTCTACGCCTTTGGCAACGAATTTTGCAATGAGTTCGGGCATTATGCGACCAACCGCAGAAGCGTGGACTAATAAGGTTTCTGTGGCATTACACACACCGTAGCGACGCGTTTTAGCGTTAAAGGCAATATCAATGGCTTTTTTTGTGTCTGCATCTTTGTCAATATAAGTGTGGCAAATGCCATGTAAGTGTTTGATTACTGGTACCTTTGCACTGTCACTAATGGCCTCAACCAAGCCTTTTCCACCGCGGGGAATGATGGCATCTATATAGGCTGTGGCCTGGACTAATTCGCTGACCACTGAGCGTTCAGTAGTGTCAATTAACTGTACGCAGTTCTGGTCTAAGCCAGCATTGATTAACCCTTGTTTAACGCAAGAATAAAGTGCCAAATTAGAATTAATGGCTTCAGATCCGCCTCGCAAAATTACACCATTGCCTGATTTAAGGCAAAGTGCTGCTGCATCAATCGTTACATTTGGACGAGATTCATAAATAATACCCATTACTCCAAGTGGCATACGCATCTTGCCTACTTGAATGCCACTTGGGCGGAATTTAAGGTCGGTGATCTCTCCGACCGGGTCAGACAAAGTAGCAATTTGACTCAGGCTTTCAATAATGCCGTCTAAGCGGGTATCATCCAGCATTAATCTATCTAGTAATGCTGTGTCTAGTCCATTGTTTTTGCTTTGCTCTAAGTCTTTTTGGTTGGCGTTTAAAATATTCTTACGGTCTTTATCCACTTGTGCGGCAATGTTGTTTAAAGCGTTATTTTTTTGCTGTGTGTCTGCACTGCGCAGTGTTTTTGTAGCGGTGCGTGCGTTTTGACCGAGTAGGGTGATTAAATTTTTTATTGAGTCCATAGTGTTTTTCCTGCGAGCGTTAGTAACAATATGCGTAGTTCATCAATGACATTTAGATTATCCACGCCTTTGATTGAGCGGTCAATACGCCCAAGTGATAATAATATTTTTTGTAAGCGCTGGTAAGGCAGTCGTTTTAGTGCGTTGCCAATGGCTGTTTGTCTACTTTTCCATACTTTGTGATTACTCATCACGCTACCAACTTGTTTGACTTGTTGCAACTCAATTGCCATATCGGTGATTGAGTTAATCTCTCGATAGAGTGCGCCACTTAGCATAATTGGCATTGCTGTGTCAGTAGTCATTAATGCATAAATTTTAAGCACTTGCTCACTATCACCCATCAGTGCTGAGTCAATTAGGTTGTAGATGGTGTATTGTGATTGTTGACCAAGTTGTTGTATGTAGTCTTCAATATCAATATTGCCATTCGGGTAAGCCATTTTGAGTTTTTGAATTTCTTGCAGTGATGCCAACAAATTACCTTCGGTGTAATAAGCGATATTTTCTGCAATCTTTGGGCTGGACTCAAGGCCTAACTCTGTCATATGGTTGGCAATCCAACCAACAAGGTGGTCTCGTTGTACCTCCCAAGCTTGTACGATATTGCCATTTGCTTCTAGTGTTTTGAACCATTTGCTTTTTTGTTGGGCGAAATCCAGTTTGCCAGTAGAGACGATAAATAAAATATCATCGGCTACATTTGCAGCGATTTTAGTGAGTGCTTTTGAGCCTTTTTGTCCTATTTTACCGGTGGTCAAACGACATTCAATAATGCGTTTTGATGAGAATAATGAAGTTGCTGAGAGTTCGGCAATGATCTTACCCCAATCAAAATTACCATTAACCTCAAAACTGATGCGCTCGTCAAAACCTTGCGCTTTTGCGGTGTTTTTAATGTGTGTTAGGCTTTGTTCAACCAATAAAAGCTCTGGACCGAAAACAAAGTAAAGTGAATCAAGTTGTTTGGTCAGTACTTTGCTGAGTTGTTCAGGCTTAATTTGCATTCAAATGCTGTAATATTCTTAACAATTCTGTGATAAGTGTTTGACGAAGTTGAGAAAAACTACTCGTAATTTGCAGTGTATCGGCTTGAGATAGTGTTACTTCTTTGATGGTTATACTGGCTGTTAAGTTTTTTGACAATAATACTTTTTGATCGCGTACTACTTTGATTGGCACGCTAAGTGTTAGCACATAACTACTAGAATCACCATTCTTTTTATAAGCGGCAGTTTGGTTTCTTTGTACTTCGTTACCAATTTCAAGTTGTAAAGATGGCTTTGTATTTGTATCAAGATGTTTTTTAAATTCAGTGATGAACAGGCTATTTGTATTGCCCGTCACTGATGCATTGATCGGTGTACTATTTTTAGGCACATGAAAACCACAAGCGCTTAATAAGCTAGAAATAAGAATGATAGAAAGTAAGTTAGTTTTTGACATGGTCTTTTTATTGAATGTGTGAGGTGTGAATTATGACAGAATTTAGATTTTTTTGTTGGTTATCCTTGAAAAATCGCTATTCATCTCTACATAAAAGTATACATATTAGGGTATATTTGTTTTCTTATTTTTTATTAATTTTGCATTATGTTTAAAAATTTATTATTTTGGTTGGTTTTAGGTATTTCCTTAACCTCACTTTTTAACCAGTTTGAGATGGGCGAGGATAAAAATGAGATTACTTACTCTCAGTTTATTCAAAGTGTTAAGCAGGGTGATGTTTCTAGCGTCACTATTTCTGGTAACGACATTACTGGTGTCGGTGCAGGTGGTGAGCAATTTAGCACTTATGGCGCTAGAGACTTAGGGCTAATGGGTGATCTATTAAACAACGGTGTGGAGGTGGTTGCTAAACCACCTGAGAAAGATGGATTTTTTAAGCAGTTGGTTATTTCAGTGGCACCAATTTTATTATTGATTGGTGTGATTCTTTACACCATGAAAGGCAGTGGTGGTATGGGTGGCAAAAATCCAATGAATTTTGGCAAATCTAAAGCCAGATTAATCAGCAAAGATGAGTCAGATATCACCTTTAAAGATGTGGCTGGAGTGGAAGAAGCCAAGGAAGATGTTTCAGAGTTGGTTGATTTCTTATCCGACCCTGGCAGATTTACCAAAGTTGGCGGCAAAATCCCCAAAGGTGTGCTTTTAGTGGGCCCGCCAGGCACAGGTAAAACTTTATTAGCCAAAGCCATTGCAGGCGAAGCAGAAGTGCCATTTTTCTTCATTTCAGGCTCTGATTTTGTTGAAATGTTTGTAGGTGTTGGTGCGTCACGCGTTCGTGATATGTTTGAACAAGCTAAGAAAAATGCACCTTGCATTATCTTTATTGATGAGATTGATGCAGTTGGTCGTCAGCGTGGTGCTGGCATGGGCGGTGGCCACGATGAGCGCGAGCAAACACTCAACCAAATGTTGGTTGAGATGGATGGTTTTGAAGGCTCTGAAGGTATTATTGTTATTGCTGCCACTAACCGTCCAGATGTATTGGACCCTGCACTACTTAGACCAGGGCGTTTCGACCGTCAGGTCATGGTTGGTTTGCCAGATATTAATGGCAGAGATGCAATTTTAAAAGTACATATGCAAAAATTACCGATTGCAAAAAATGTCCAATCTATCAATATTGCTAAAGGCACACCAGGGTTTTCAGGTGCAGATTTAGCAAACTTGTGTAATGAGGCTGCACTGATTACCGCAGGTAAGGACAAAAAATTAGTGGGTATGCAAGAGTTCGAAAAAGCCAAAGATAAGATTATGATGGGTGCCGAGAGAAAAAGTATGGTGATGGATGATGCCGAGAAAGAAATGACAGCTTATCATGAAGCAGGGCATGCGATTGTTGGACGCTTGGTGCCTGAGCATGACCCTGTTTATAAGGTTAGTATTATTCCAAGAGGTCGTGCGCTAGGTGTAACAATGTTCTTGCCAGAAAAAGACAGTTACAGCATCTCTAAACGCAAGTTGAATTCTCAAATAGCAGCATTATTTGGCGGGCGCATTGCTGAAGGCTTGATTTATGGTGATGATGCAGTAACCACGGGTGCGAGTAACGACATTGAACGCGCTACTGAGATTGCACATAAGATGGTCAAGCAATGGGGTATGTCAGATACCTTAGGTCCTTTGGCGTATGGTGAAGATGAGGGTGAGGTGTTTTTAGGTAAGCAAGTTACTAAACATAAGCACATCTCAGAAGAAACTTTTAAAATTATTGACCTTGAAATTCGTAAAATTATTGATAGCAATTATCAAATGGCTTTAAAAATTTTAAAAGACAATAAAGACATCTTAGTTGAAATGACCAAAGCCTTGATGGAGTTTGAAACCATTGATAAAGCTCAAATTGACGATTTGATGCAGAGAAAACCAATGCGTGAAGCGGCGGCGATTATTGACTCTGATGTTGCTTCTACTGAACTGGGTAAAGGTGGCGCTGATGTATCAGAAGATATAAGTGGTGATTCTACTGAAGAACCATTAAGTGATGGTGGTAGCGAGCAAGTAGCCTAAACCAACCTAGAGCCTGCCTTTGCTATTATCATGAGTGCAAAAATTATGGGCGTGTTGAATGTAACGCCTGATTCGTTTTCTGATGGCGGACAACATTTTGATATTTCTGATGCGATTCAAAGTGCGCAATGTATGATTAAGCAGGGTGCTGATATTATTGATATTGGCGGTGAATCTACGCGTCCAGATGCTGATCCTACCTTTCTTAAAGAGGAACTTGCGCGTGTTATTCCTGTGATTAAGGCGCTTGCTAAAACTACTGATATTCCCATCTCAATTGACACTTCAAAACCAGAAGTGATGATGCAGGCCGTTGAGTCAGGTGCCAGCATGATTAACGATGTTTGTGCTTTGCGTGTCAATGGTGCGTTAGAAACAGCGAGTGAGTTGGGTGTTGATGTATGCTTGATGCATATGCAAGGCATGCCAAAAAGTATGCAATTAAGGCCTGTGTATGATGATGTGATAGAAGATATTAAGTATTTTTTTGCAGGTAGGATTGAAGCTTGTATTGGTGCAGGTATCAGCGAGAGAAAACTTATTTTAGACCCAGGTTTTGGTTTTGGTAAAACCTATGAACACAATTTAAAAATTCTGCGTCGCTTTGAAGAATTCAAAAGTTTTGGCTTGCCGCTCTTAGCAGGAATATCGCGCAAAACTATGATTGGGCAAATGCTTGGCGGTAAAAAGGTAGACGCAAGAGTGACAGGTAGTGTTGTGGGGGCTATAATAGCGGTTCAAAACGGTGCGGATATCGTGCGTGTGCATGATGTGGCAGAAACTAAGGATGCATTAATGGTTTTAGGGAGTGTGAGTTGAGTAATTATTTTGGAACAGATGGCATACGAGGCAAAGTTGGCATAAAGCCAATCACAGCGGATTTTTTTTTGAAATTAGGTTGGGCAGTTGGTTCAGTTTTGGCACAAAAAAACGAAAACCCCAGTGTTGTTATTGGTAAAGATACCCGTATTTCAGGGTATTTATTTGAATCTGCGCTTGAAGCAGGTTTTTTATCTGCTGGTGTAGATGTCGGTTTGTTAGGTCCAATGCCAACGCCTGCTATTGCGTATCTCACGCAAACTTATGGTGCCACAGCGGGCGTGGTTATTAGCGCATCGCACAATCATTTTCAAGATAATGGGGTTAAATTTTTCTCCAATAAAGGTTTTAAGCTTAGCGACCAAGACCAAAAGGCTATTGAGAAGCGTTTGAGTGAGCCTATGGTTAGTGTTACCAGTGAAAATATTGGTAAAGCCATTCGTCACGAGCAATCTTTAGGCCGTTACATTGATTTTTGTAAACATACATTTGATAAAGACATTGATTTATCTAGTCTTAATATTGTAATTGATTGTGCGAATGGCGCCACTTATCACATTGCAGAAAATGTATTCGCCGAATTGGGTGCCAATATTGTTGTCATTAACCATCAGCCCGATGGTTTTAATATTAATCTTGATTGTGGCGCCACAGATACCCAGCACTTACAGAAAACTGTATTAGAAAATAAAGCCGATTTAGGTATTGCTTTTGATGGCGACGGTGATCGCTTAATGATGGTGGATAGCAGTGGTGAATTAGTGGATGGTGATGAGTTGGTTTTCATCATTGCTAAGGCCTGGCAAGCGCAAAATAGACTTAAAAATAATACTGTAGTTGGCACACAAATGACCAATCTTGGTGTGCGTCACGGCTATAAAGATTTGGGTATTGATTTTATCGAAACCGATGTGGGTGATAGGTTTGTTATGGAACAAATGCAAAAAAACAATGCTGTTTTAGGTGGTGAAGGCTCAGGACATATTATCTGTCTTGAACAAACCACCTCAGGTGACGGTATTATTGTTGCCTTGCAAGTGTTGGAGGTGCTTGTTAAAAGTGGTAAGACACTCAATGCATTAAAATCTGAGGTACAAAAATATCCGCAAGTACTCATCAATGTTAAAACCAAAGAAAAGATTAATTTATTACAACATCAAGCCCTGCAAAAAGCCCAACTTAAAGTAGAGAAATCTTTAGGTGAGGCAGGCAGAGTGCTGATTCGTGCCTCAGGCACCGAGCCATTAATTCGAATAATGGTCGAAGGTAGAGACCTGGATTTAGTGCAGGAGAGTGCCGAGGTGTTAGCCACTACACTTTCTTAATAAATAATTTTATTTTGTTTTAAATGTAGCAGGATTTTCAATAATGTCCACAGGGGCTGGAGCTGGAGCTGGGGTTGGAGCTGAGGTTGGCTTTACTTCTTCTGTGGCACACGCTGTTAGTAGTATGCTGAAAGGTAGTGCTAATAATAGTTTTTTCATTTTTTATCCTAAGGTTTAATTAATTGCGAAAAATTATAACCTAAATTCAAACTCTAAGTGCACAAAGATAAGGGGATGTAAGCATTAATTATCTACCATGAGCCTTTGCATAAATAAGGATGATTGGCAAAATTCAATTTTTGCCCACTTGGTGATTATTTCTATTTATGTAAAGGTCTCACCGTTCATAAAATTTATTTTGTATGTAAAATGATATCAATTGGGAATAATAGGATTTATTGTAATGCAAAAAAAACAATTTACAACTTGGTGTTTAATTTTACTATCAATTCTTTTATTAGGC
The DNA here is from genome assembly GCF_900127505.1 of thiotrophic endosymbiont of Bathymodiolus puteoserpentis (Logatchev). Taxonomy (NCBI): domain Bacteria; kingdom Pseudomonadati; phylum Pseudomonadota; class Gammaproteobacteria; species thiotrophic endosymbiont of Bathymodiolus puteoserpentis (Logatchev). The sequence goes on from NZ_UEXF01000059.1 coordinate 9,792, forward strand.
GCATGTGCTGAAAACAATAAAAATAAAAATTTAACAGTAGAAAGTAGCAGTGCAGGAGATATTAAATTATTAAAAACTAAAGCCAAAGTCGCTATTACCAAGGAAGCGCAAAACCCACTTCCAGTTCCTCTCAATCCTGATCCTGATAGTAAAAAGGTTTATTTAAATAAAGACGGGTCAGGTGTAATTGTTACACTTGATAACCGTATAGACCAATTTTTTTCTTTAATAGACTTTGTTAGTTATACATCTATAGTAGGATGTCCAGTACAAACGGATAAGGAAAGCACTACCAAGCCGCTTGAATATATTAAAACCATAAGTTCACAATATTGCAGGACAACGCCAAATTACAAAGCAGGTGCAAGCGTTCTGGTGCTCTTTGTGTTTACCGCTCTTGATGGTGATTACACCCTTTGTTTACTTGATCCTAAGCAACCAGACAAGGCTGATTGTGGTGATGGCTATATAAAAAGATAAGATTTAGGTTCGATTGTTATAATATACACATGATTGGTCATCAGGCAATATGCCTAAATTTCTGTATTTTCTTTATCGCAATAATGTTTGAATAGTCCAAATTAATTGGTTTTGTTGTGCGACTACTTCCGGCTAATATAATTCATTAACATATTCCGCAACAGGCTTTACTAATAAATCTTGCGGATGGTCGCCGCCCAATGTTGCAATCCCACTTTTCCCTTTAATGATTGCAGAATCCATGGTTTTGCCTGATTCCACATTAATAATTGCAATTTTTATTGATGCTTTGTCTGGGATTCCTGACCAGACAGTGGCTCTATCCTCCCATTCAAGGATTGTTGGAAATACTAGATAACCGTAGTTGTTTTCCTTAGCGTAGGTCAATGCGTTATCAAAAGATTGGTATTGACGAGCTGTTTCAGCAGAGTTGCTATTTTTCGAAAATGCCATTAGTATGATCTGCGAGGCATTTGCACCAGACCCCTGATAATTTATTTGCCCATATCTTCCATCACGAGATATAGAAATATAAACACTCTTTGATGGCTCCAATTTAATAGATACATTTCCAGTTCTTAACAGCTGATAGCTATCAGCTGTACACCCACTAAGAAATGCTACAATTCCTAAAATCACAAAATATCTCATTACTTTACGCTCCTTCTCTAAATGTATAACGCCTTTCCAGTGTTGAATAGCTTGTTAGACTATTTACCAAATGGATTTGGCTTCGGTGTTGTATTATTTGATGGAGGCAATATAGGCATTTTGAAGCTAGGCTGGTCTCCTGTTAGTGTTTTCAAAAAGGCTACAATTTTAGAAGCTTCTTCTTTTGTAAATTCTTTGCCTAATTGAATGTTACCCATAATATTTACAGCTTCAGTTAAACTAGAGGCATTTCCATCATGAAAGTACGGATAAGTTAATTCTATATTTCTTAATGTAGGTACTTTAAATACAAATTTATCTGCTTCTTTTCCAGTAACCGAAAAACGACCCTTTGCATTATTTTCAGTTTTGTAAGGTTTGATAACTCCCATTTTTTGATAAGTACTTGCTCCAATAGCTACTCCATTGTGACAAGCTACGCAACCACTTGTTTTGAATAGTTCATATCCTGCCTTTTCTTGAAGAGTGATGGCTTCTTTTTTTCCTGCTAACCACTGATCAAAGCGTGAGTTTGGTGTTATTAATGTTTTTTCAAATTCTGCAATCGCCGTAGTAATTTTATCAATATCTACTTTACTTGAGCCAAATGCAAGCTTGAACTCTTCCACATAAGCTGGAATTGAAGAGATTACTTTTACTGCAAGATCATGATTAGATGCCATTTCTTTTGGGTTTCCAATCGGCCCTCCTGCTTGCTCCTTTAAGTCTTTTGCTCTTCCATCCCAAAACTGGGCTATGTTAAAAGTTGAATTTAAAACAGTAGGAGAGTTAATAGGACCTTGTTGCCAATTGTGCCCTATAGATGTTTTTAAATTGTCTGTTCCCCCCATGCTTAAATTGTGGCATGAGTTGCAAGATATAAATCCTGATTTTGATAACCGCGGGTCAAAATAAAGCTTCTTCCCTAGCTCAGACTGTAATTCATTAACTTCTGCCTTGGTTGGGATGGGTTGAATTGGCTCATTTGCTAAAAGACTTGCTGATGTAAAAAGACTCAATATCGTTAATATGCTTGCTATCTGTGGTTTCATTATCTATCTTTATTTAAATTTTTGAACGCTCATTTTATATATCTTACTTTGGAAAGTCAAGACACTCCAGTAAGAATAAATGCTGGCACAAGTGTCAGGTTTCACCACGTTATCCCCTACTTTCAAAAACCACACTCCGAAACATATCAGGCTTTCTGATAAACAAATCAGGCTTCAAATTATACCAATACTCTAAAGCCTCATAAGGCGTCCTTACCTTAATCTCTTTTCTAAGTCCACCATGTCCACGATTAAAATTATAAAAAATCAAAAACTTGTTCAAATCTTGCTTCATTTCATCAATGTTTTGATACGTTATCGCCTTAACTGTTGCATTCTTAATCGTGCCATTGACGCGCTCGACCATGCCATTGGTTTTAGGGGTTGCAGGCTGTGTTAATCGATGCTCAATCTCACTGCGTGAACAGAGTTTGTCAAATTTGTGTTTACCACTAACTTGCTTGTCTTTAGTGACAAACTTATCAGTAAACTCTAAGCCATTATCAGTTAATATATGCGTAATTGTAAAAGGATAAAAGTCCTTGCAATTATTAAGGAACTCAACGGCATTGATAGCGGTTTTATTCTCATAAATCTCAAAATAAAGCACCCTAGTAGCACGATCAATGGCAACAAACAAATATTGCTTCTTACCCGCTAGTTTTGGTAAATAGGTAACATCAATGTGTAAATATCCAGGCTCATATTCCTTAAATGTAGAGGCTTGTTGTTTCTTTTCTTGTGGCACTCGGTTAATGCCAAAACACACCAAAGTGCGATATACATTACTCCTATTGGCATTTGGCATGCAGGCAACAATACTATCAGTTAAGTCATCAAGTTCTAACCAAGTGAGGGTTCGTACTACTCGAATAATCTCACGCTCGGTCTCATTTAAAGCGTAGTGTATTGTCTTTGGTCTTGAGGTTTTGTCTTTAACAAAATCACGACTCTTCCATTTGGCAATGGTTTTAGTGCTAACACCAAAGCGGTGTGCTAAGGTAGTATTCGAAGCCTTAGCCCCGTGTATAATCGCTCTTGAATGTGCATTAGTATTCGCATTCATGTGGTAGTTCTGTTTCATATATTCTCCTTTTTNCAATGAGTGGGAGAGGACTAAAAATAGGGAAATAAAGCAATAAACAGCTGGGAAAATAAGGTTTTTTTTGGACTTTATGAAAAAAATACAGGTAGTTTTGAAAATATTTTTGAAAAAATCTAAAAATTGAAATTAGGGTGGAGAATTATGAGTTATGCAAAAGTCTCTAATTATACTCTGGCAATTTTGTTTTTTCACTGAGAAATCTAAATTAATGTCATTACAGTCTTTAATGCAATCACTCTCTTCTATGGTGTATTGGCACGCTTTTTAACATGATGGAAGTGACGAATGGCTAAGCGGCAGTTTTTAACTTCTTTAACATAGGTTCTGCGTTGTTGAATGCCATGACGCTTTGCTAGCTTGTTAAGGCGATTGATGATTTTAATGGCAAGTTTGGCATCGGTGGGATAGGTGATATTTTTCTCTTGTACCGTGGTGTCAATTAATACTGTTGCCCCTTGGGCTTGTTTTCCATGCAAGGCGACACTCATTTTAAAAATAAGATTAAAGCCTTTAACGCCTATACGCTTTCTAAAGTGCACCAACTCGGTGGCATTGCAAGGCATGCCTGGTATATAGTTTGAGT
>NZ_UEXF01000059.1:16495-16956 GCF_900127505.1 thiotrophic endosymbiont of Bathymodiolus puteoserpentis (Logatchev)
TTTCTTGCTTAGGTTGATTAACGGCTTTTTGTGTTTTAGTTTGACTATTTTTTGTTTGCATGGTTGGTTTCCTCAATATTGATTTAAATTAGATTAACTATCATGATACCATGATACTTTCAACTGCGTTTTTAAAATAAAAAAATTCAAATCTCGGTAAGTCTAAATCTTTAAAAACACCATGAGACCTTTGCATAAAATAGAGATAGAGAAGATTGGCAAAATTCAATGTTTGCCCAATTGGGGATTTATTTAAACTTTGTCCTAGCGGGACTAAGGCTGGGTTTTCTCTTCTAAGAGTTGCCGAGTGTCACTGGAAAAATCGCCAAGTGGGTGGAAAGTAGACTTCTGCCAAGTGGGTAGAAAGTAGACTTCTGATAATTACCCCCATTCAAGTCTTGCATCCATAAAAATACAGACAATATTCCCAAGTTGATAAGATTAGCACAAATTATTCGATA
>NZ_UEXF01000060.1:0-1442 GCF_900127505.1 thiotrophic endosymbiont of Bathymodiolus puteoserpentis (Logatchev)
TTTTTTGGGGGCTATCAATATAGAAGGAAAAATCGGAGAGCTCACCGTTAGAAGGACTTCATCCTTTAATAATATGAGACAGGCAACCTGTTTGAAGGACGAAGTCCTAAAATTTCAATAATACGATGATCCGTACACGTTAGCCTCACCGCTGGCGCCACCGGACGCAATTATGAACAATTTCGATGATATTGACCGTGGCATTTCAGTGATAATAATTTATAAATTTGACCAAATTGATGAAGCTGATTGCATGTTCATATTTCAGATTAAACACCAATATTCCTTTTGAATCATAGCCCATATATTATTCAATGCATTGTTACGGGTTTTAACTTGGAACAGATTTTCATGACCCCGTTCTAGTCACTCTGTGACCTAGATCCGGACACAATTTCGAACGACATCATAATAACCTTTCTAGTGTAAATTATTTAATGACAACTGTTAAAATTGAAAGAGCATTCATTCATTTACGTTCACATATCCATTTGTATATAATACACATGAAATAAAAACCTTTCCTTTATTCATACCATAAATGTGTGCCAGTTTGCATTCGGAATTCCTTGGACTCTTCAATGAATAAGGTACATCACGGATTTTGACATTTTGGGATAGATCAAGGTAAGGAAAATGTATTATATTGACTGTTTTTGTTTTAATTTCAATGTGTTCTACATATGCATAGAACCAGGAGATCATATTCTTTCCAATTACAGGCATAAGATAACAAAATATGCGTACCTCAATGAATTTTAGCGATAGATTCCAAGTGCAATTGTCGATCGTTTTCTGTTTACAAATATGAAAACCCGTCGTCTGCAACATTCAACAACTGCGCATGAATAATTTTCTCCCAAAACACGAGTAATTTAGCGGGGTATCTATTTATAAAAGCATTTTTTTAATTCATGTTTTGAAGGAACAATTAGGGGACATACTTTTTATTTCGTTCGTAATTGCGTCCGGTGAGGCTATTATCTTTTATTTTGAATGAATTGTGTAGCCGATTTGTTATGGCGTTCATTTTACCTACGCCGCTCTTCCATCGGGAGTTTCGTAGAAAGAGATTTTTTTATTAGAATTTTATTAAAAGTTTATTTCGATTTTGCATAGAGTAAATAATCAAAGAATTGGGAATTTTTCATTGAAATAGATTTCTTTTGCGTTTCTAAATTATCAATTGATCTATTTTTTAAACTTCCGGTGAGCAGATTTTTGGCTATCAATATAGAAGGAAAAATCGGACAGCTTACCGTTAGAAGGACTTCGTCCTTTAATATGAGACAGGCAACCTGTTTGAAGGACGAAGTCCTAAAATTTCAATAATACGATGATCCGTACACGTTAGCCTCACCGGACGCAATTACGAACAATTTCGATGATATTGACATTTGATAATAAATTTGACCAAATTGATGAAGCTGATTGCATGTTCA
>NZ_UEXF01000061.1:0-1024 GCF_900127505.1 thiotrophic endosymbiont of Bathymodiolus puteoserpentis (Logatchev)
GAAAGTAGACTTCTGATAATTACCCCCATTCAAGTCTTGCATCCATAAAAATACAGACAATATTCCCAAGTTGATAAGATTAGCACAAATTATTCGATATTTTGGATTATTTGGGTTTTTCAGATGTGCTTAAGCCTCCTTTGTTTAGGTAGGGTTTGTTTTGTTGTTCGTTTAAATCAAGATAGCAACGGCTTAAATGCTTTAATACGGTTCTCACTATCATCAGCATGCTGATTATAAAAATGGATACTCTCACTGGCATTTAAGCTCTCAAGATTAGTGGCAATAGCGCGATAAATATATTGCTCAATAGTAAGGCTTTGGTCAGTATCACAGGCATTATTTTGTATCTACAGATAAATCCATCTCAATTTACCCTTTGATTTGTGTTCTTTGTACTTCTTTGTACAATTAAATCAAACACTGTGTCTATGCTGTATTTATTACACCTTTTTAATCAGTGCAATTACAATCCATATTCCAGCTATCCTCTTCAGATGATTTCACCAAAGCCTTTTCATTTATCGCTCCCAATTCATCCACCCAAGTTTGATAAACATACTCTTTACTAGCGCCAAAAAATCCTATATTTGTATATTCATTTTTGTCACTCTTGATGACTTTTCTTGAATATTTTTGTTCAATCCATGCCCACCATTCTATGGAATTTGGCGTTAATGCATTCGTGTTATCAAGTGCAATGGCTTGTGCTTTTTTAGAAATTAATTGATTTTTAGACTTTCCTTTGAGCATGCAATGTATGCAATTAGATAGCATGCCGTCATAAGGCAAATCTAAATCATATTTAGACCTTGTAGGGTTTTTCCAAAACTCAATGACTTTTTGCTTGTTAATTTTTGCCTTGATCATGGGCATATTTGCGTTTTCAAAGGGCGGTTGAGTTTTGGCACTGCTGATTTTATTTTTACCACTTCTGGTAAGGTTTGTTTTGGCATCTTTAATTCTTTTTCTAATTTTTATAGCACGGTGTTTTTCATCAAATCGAATGGCGATATAATTAGTC
>NZ_UEXF01000062.1:0-1279 GCF_900127505.1 thiotrophic endosymbiont of Bathymodiolus puteoserpentis (Logatchev)
TGGCTCCATGGCAATCTCTGCGTTAGCAAGGAAAGTCTTCTTCCAATTTTGTAGATTCTGAGGCAAAATATTATGCTTGCTGGCAATCTGCACTATGGTGCTTTCATTTTGTAGTAATTCAAGTACTAATTTAGTCTTGAATGCTGAGGTATATTTTGTTCGTTTTTTACTCATTTTTTTACTCCGATTTTTTTTGTTTAGTTTAACTCGTTCGAAATAAGAAAGTTTAAATTGTTGTCTGAAATTGTTGGGGTTTTATAATTTGGTGGGGTGGTTTGTTAAAAACTATACATTAAGATAGATTGTTTTTTGTTGTAAAAGGGTGGCGCCCCCTTTTTTTCCTTGGACTTAGATGGCAGTAGTTATTCATAAGCACATTCTCCATGAATGTATTGCACTTGCAAGTTGAATCTAAGGCGTCCTTTTTTCTTTTTCACCTTACCTCTTTTTCCCGTACTATCTTATCTCAATGTAAAGCCCTTTGGTTGTTGAATATGATATTATTTTATTTTCAATAAAAAACATAAATAAATCATCTTTGCTATCATATATCTCAAGATTTGAGTAAACACACAATTTATAACCATCTGTAAAAATAAAATCTATTGCCTCATTTAAGGAGTTATCTTTAATTTTTATTAGTGGTTTACCCTCTATTTGATAAAGCACATTTAAAAAATCAATATTATTTTTATTTTCACAATCTAATATTTTTTTATTTTTTTTATAAATAATCCAATCTGAAAGATATATCCATAAAGTTTTTTTTTCATTTTTTGTAGTAAAAGTTAAAAAACTACCAACACCTTTTTCTATTTTTACAAACGAAATAGGTAATATATTATTTAACAATTGCATATTCACCATAATTCTTTATTTTTTACTTGTTCAGCAATCTTTTTTATTTCTTGGTAACTATGATTTTTACCAGATATTCTTCTATGAACTATTTTTTTCTGGTTTTTAGTCAACCCTCTAGTTGCATCTGCAAATTGTTTATTTTGTCTTTTATTTCCTCTTGGTGTTCCTTTTTTTTGTTTGTCCCAATCCTCAGGAGGCCCTCCATCAGGCATTGGCGCACCAGTTCCAGCCACCTCAGAAACATCATCAATCTCAGGAATATCGCTCACATCATCTTGAGCACTGTCACTAACATGATTAACAATCTCTGCCCCTGCAATAACTCCTATTGCCTTTAATCCATTTTCTACAATTTTTATTGCTGAACTTGGGTCTTTTAATATAGGTGTTGCATATCTTATTATTGCTGAATCCTCTC
>NZ_UEXF01000063.1:0-1718 GCF_900127505.1 thiotrophic endosymbiont of Bathymodiolus puteoserpentis (Logatchev)
TGTACTCGTTGTGTCGGTTTTGATGTGAATGGCAATGAGTTGTTTATCTAGATAGATAAAGTGTTTATGCTCAGTATTGGTGTTTTGTTTGATTTTTTCATAAACCTTGCCAAAGTATTGAGTGGTGATGGTGGTATTGTCACTGCTTTTTGTTTGTACTTTTTGGTAACGACTTCTATTAGGGGCATAGGTGAAGGTTGTGCTGTCTCCTCCTTTGGTGAATTTCTTGGGCTTGTTAAATGATGTCCAAGTAATAGATTTATTGCCATTTTTGGTCATGTTGCCATTGGCATCGTAAGTGTAGGCTCTGTCTTGGTTGCTGGTATTGGTTTTTAGACCTGTGATTGAATTTGGCGTGTGTGGACGAACACCACTAGCAGCGTTGTAACTGTAATCACCGACATCAGATTTGTTGGTGATGTTGCCATTGATGTCGTATTGATAACCCACTGTATAGCTATAATCAACATTATCAATCTTACCGGTGGTGCTTGACTGGGTTAGGCGGTCTAGGGCGTCATAAGTAAAGCGCTCACTCAAACCTGAGAGGTGGTTTTGTCTTTGCGTGACATTGTCCATCAAGTCGTATTCGTATTCTAGGTTGCGAACTTCATCCACGCTGTTGAAGTTTGATTTGATGGTGTATAGATGACCACTGGCAGGGGAAAAGTCTTGCTCTGTTGAAAGGCCATTGCCTACTATGTGTCCTGTTAAACGCCCTGCTGCATCACGGGATCTGATACGGTAGAAATAGACATTATTCGTATCATCAAGCATGGCTTGATAATGATTTTTGTTGCGACTCTTTTGCGTATTGTCTACCACTTGCTTCCAATGGGCTGCTTCTTGGGTGGCTTGATCAGCGTGTTCTATCAGGATTTCTGCATAATCATCATATTCATCAGCTATTTGATTTGCCAGTATTTGCCTTTCTTCGCCTTGAGAATTTAAATAGTTTTGTGCTTGTTTGGTTAGTCTTTCTGCGATATCAGAATAAAGAGCTTTGTTTCTTTGGGCAACAAGGGGTGTAGAGCCAAAGCCTATAGATGCTTTCATGCTAGCGTTGTCAGCTAAACTCTTAAAATATTGTGCTTTTTGTTCTAATTTATTGCTAATTTCATCAAGTAAATCTGCATTGTCTCTTAATGCTTGTGCGTCTTCGCTTAATAAATCTGAGCCTTTTAAGAGCTTTGTAGAAAGTTTTTTGTAGTGCTCTGAATAAGCATTATATTTGGATATTTTTATTTCTAATTTATTGGCTTGCTCGGTTGCCTTCTGTGTATTAGCCGTACTTTGTTCTAACAACTTGCTTAAATACTCCCAATCATAATCGGTAATTTGGGCTTTAGGTGCGCGCTTAGCCATGAGGTAGCCATATTGATTGTAGACATTCTCTACCTTGAAGTTTTGCGGACGAGTTTGGACGCTAAGGCGTGAATAACGGTCATAGGTGTTTGTGGTGGTGAGTGTCTCTCCATTGACGGTTAGGGTGGTTGATTTGACCCTGCCAAGTGCATCATAACTTAACTCTTTTTTATAACCATTTGGACCCTTGACAATAGAGAGTTTACCAGTGCCATTTGATTTGGTGTCGTAAGTCCAGGTGCTACTGCCTTCCGCTTCTGTTCTTTGGGTTATTCTGCCGAGTTTGTCGTAGGTCATGGTGCTGGTTTGTCCTTTGGCATCGGTTTGGCTGATAAGTTTGCCTAGGGTGTTGG
>NZ_UEXF01000064.1:0-2184 GCF_900127505.1 thiotrophic endosymbiont of Bathymodiolus puteoserpentis (Logatchev)
ATTTTTTTAAGCAAAACGACCAAGAAATAAGAGGTATTTTAACAAAAGTTGGTTGATTTGTCTAGGGTTATTGTTAGTTTTATTGTTATAAATCAATTTGTTGTGTGGTTTTTAAGGGTTGACTATTTAGTCACCCCTTAAAAACCTATTCCAAACAAACCAAAACCACCCATTTTTCCAACCATCTAAATCAACAAAACTGCTTTTTATGAGGCTGTTGAAAATAAAAACCCACAAAACAACCAAAAAGAGACCACTGCACAACACCCCAAAACCACCCACCAAAAACTAAAACCTCTGTTTTTTTGACTTATGGATAGTTGGGACAGTTAAAATACAATCTATTAAAAATACATCTAATAGATAATGCTTGAATTTTTGCCAGTTAAACAAGAGTTAGAAACTAAAGAGATTTTAAAAAAATCTATTAGTGCCAATAGAGCGTTGGCAATTCTCAATGAAACGGCAAAAAGCGTACCTAATCGTTTTATTTTGATTAATGCCCTAACCTTGCAAGAAGCAAAAGACAGTAGCGAGATTGAAAACATTATCACCACCCATGATGAGCTTTATAAGGCAGATTTAGACTTAAAAAGTGCCACTAAAGAGGCAAAGGAAGTTAAAGGCTATCAAAGTGCTTTATTGCAAGGAGTGGATTTAATCAACAACGGTATTTTATCGATTAATGATATTGTCAAAATTCAAGGTATTTTAGAGAATAATGATGCAGGTATCAGAACGCAAGTAGGCACTAAGTTAAAAAATGATAAAACGGGTGAAGTAATTTACGAGCCACCACAAGACTATCAAGAAATCATTAAATTATTTAACAATCTTGAAAGCTACATTAATGAAAAAAACGATTTAGACAGCCTTATAAATATGGCAATAATCCATTATCAATTTGAAGCTATCCACCCTTTTTATGATGGCAACGGCAGAACAGGCAGGATTATCAATATCTTGTATCTGATGCTTAATGATTTACTAGATTTACCCGTATTGTATCTAAGTGGTTACATAATCAATAACAAGGCAAAATACTATCAACTGTTGCGAGAAGTGGACGCTAAAGATAACTGGCAAGGTTGGATTTTGTATATGCTTAATGGTCTGGAGCAGACAGCCACACAAACCACGCTTTTAATTAATGATATTACTAATTTAATGGGTAAAACCAAAAAAATTATTAAAGAAAAATTGCCAAAAATTTATAGCAAAGATTTAATAGAAATATTATTTCGTCATCCTTATACTAAAATTGATTTTTTGGTGGAAGATTTAAGTATTACAAGGCAAACAGCATCAAAACATCTACAAGAAATTGAAAAATTAGGGGTGTTGCGAAATATCAAAGTGAAAAACAGTAATTTTTATATCAATATTGAATTACTAGAAAGGTTAAGAAAAGGAATATAGATTAACATAGGTTTTAACAATGTTAAAATATTAATTAAAATTCAATATAGAATAGAGCTGAATTGAAAAAAGTGGCTTGAAATGTGTCTAGGTTGATTGGACCATTGCACATTAGTAGAGGACAGTTTGTAGTTTAAAATGTTTATAAATGCAGTAAGGTTTGGTTGTGTATAAAAGGGACATGGTTGTCTTTTGTGTTTTCACCCAATGGGTGAAGCGGTTTTTGATTGAAGCCATTATACCAACTGGGATTTGTGCGTTTTTTTAGTTTCTATTTTTGGATTAGGGGTAAGTATTCATCCGCCCAACAAAGGCTTATGTTATTAAAATATTATTATTTGTGCAAAAAATTGTGAGGTTTTTATGGGTTCAATAATAAAACAAATTGTTGACGCTATTGTGTATTTTGTATCAGGAACATACAAAGGAGATGATGGTGACAACACACTAACCGCTGTTGGTTTCGCAGTATGGGGTGATGGCGCTCATATGTATGGCGGCAACGATACAATATATGCTGCTAGTTTAAAGCTGGATGTTTATGATACTTGGGGGCATTTATATATCTACGGAGCCGCTGGCTTTATGACTGTTGATAAAAGCGGCTGGGGCAATATGTCTGTCGCTGGTCTTGCTGGTGCAATGGATTTACAGCATACTGGACGATCGGGCAATATTGACTTTAAAGGCGCAGCGGCAAGTAATTACATATATCGTCGGGGCGATTCGGGGAATATTTCATTTAAAGGTGCTGGCATATCCAAC
>NZ_UEXF01000065.1:0-1562 GCF_900127505.1 thiotrophic endosymbiont of Bathymodiolus puteoserpentis (Logatchev)
GCAAACGATTCACAAGTTTAGTACAGGACCACCCAATGATCATTCCTGCAAAGTCACAATTCAATTGGCTTAGTGGTTTCTAACAAGAAGATTTTTTAAATTTCGACCAATCAGAACACATTATGGGCCCTGGCAGCCATGTTGGATTTCCGATCAGCGCCAAAAACAAAAATCTTGTATATGACCATCCAATGAACATTTCTGCCAAGTTTGATTCAAATCTGTTTTGTGGTTTCAGAAAACTAGAGGCTCAGATGAGCCTGTATCGCTCACCTGACATAAATAAGTCCTCTTAAGAATGTCTGCATGCTGAATACATCTAAGTTACTATTCAAATCCCATACTGCCATAGGGTTCTATGTTAAAACTATGTTCGCTGATGGTTGCCATCTTGGATGGAGGTCGGGGTCACAGGACATAATTTTGAAAGTTGACCACCTAAGGACCATTCATCCCATGTTTGCTTTAAACTGACTTACTGGTTTCAGAGGAGAAGACTTTTAAACATTTTTTCCATAGGGTCCTATGTTAAAATTAAGTCGAGTCATGGTGGCCATCTTGAATTTCCGATCAGCAAACGATTCACAAGTTTAGTACAGGACCACCCAATGATCATTCCTGCAAAGCCACAATTCAATTGGCTTAGTGGTTTCTAACAAGAAGATTTTTAAAATTTCGACCAATCAGAACACATTATAGGCCCTGGCAGCCATGTTGGATTTCCGATCAGCACCAAAAACACAAATCTTGTATATGACCATCCAATGAACATTTCTGCCAAGTTTGGTTCAAATCTGTTTTGTGGTTTCAGAAAAAAAGATGAAAATGTGAAATTCCCATAGGGTCCAATGTTAAACTAAGTCGAGTCATGGCGGCCATCTTGAATTTCCGATCGGCAAACGATTCACAAGTTTAGTACAGGACCACCCAATGATCATTCCTGCAAAGTCACAATTCAATTGGCTTAGTGGTTTCTAACAAGAAGATTTTTAAAATTTCGACCAATCAGAACACATTATGGGCCCTGGCAGCCATGTTGGATTTCCGATCAGCGCCAAAAACAAAAATCTTGTATATGACCATCCAATGAACATTTCTGCCAAGTTTGGTTCAAATCTGTTTTGTGGTTTCAGAAAACTAGAGGCTCAGGTGAGCCTGTATCGCTCACCTGACATAAATAAGTCCTCTTAAGAATGTCTGCATGCTGAATACATCTAAGTTACTATTCAAATCCCATACTGCCATAGGGTTCTATGTTAAAACTATGTCTGCTCATGGCAGCCATCTTGGATGGAGGTCGTGGTCACCGGACACAATTTTGAAAGTATACTACCCAAGGACCATCCATGCCATGTTTGCTTTAAACTGACTTACTGGTTTCAGAGGAGAAGACTTTTAAACATTTTTTCCATAGGGTCCTATGTTAAAATTAAGTCGAGTCATGGTGGCCATCTTGAATTTCCGATCAGCAAACGATTCACATGTTTAGTACAGGACCACCCAATGATCATTCCTGCAAAGTCACAATTCAATTGGCTTAGTGGTTTCTAACAGAAAGATTT
>NZ_UEXF01000065.1:2552-2737 GCF_900127505.1 thiotrophic endosymbiont of Bathymodiolus puteoserpentis (Logatchev)
TCTTCAAGAAGATTTTTAAAATTTCGACCAATCAGAACACATTATAGGCCCTGGCAGCCATGTTGGATTTCCGATCAGCACCAAAAACAAAAATCTTGTATATGACCATCCAATGAACATTTCTGCCAAGTTTGGTTCAAATCTGTTTTGTGGTTTCAGAAAAAAAGATGAAAATGTGAAATTCC
>NZ_UEXF01000066.1:0-1707 GCF_900127505.1 thiotrophic endosymbiont of Bathymodiolus puteoserpentis (Logatchev)
AAATACAACATCGGCACATCATTGAAAAAGACGACTATGAAACCCCCTTTAACAATGGCAATAAATTTCCGATGGGCGAGATACCCATTTTGGTAGAAAAAATCACCGTCAATGTCTACGAAAACACCAAGATTGTCCTTATATTTGAGAGTAATCAAAGTCAGAATATCAGCCTAAACCTAACCCCCCAACTACTATACAACCTATCCGATCTACTCATAAAAGTGATGCCAAGCACCGACTGGAATATAAATCTAGTAGGGGAAAACAACATCCTCGCCTCTGAAAATAAAGACAAGTCTTTGTTACACTAGGAGGCTGTTACTTATGCGAATAATAACTAATTTAGATAATAAAACATGGAAAAACCAAGAGACCCTGAAAGATATTCAACAACAAATGCAATCACAACATGCCCAAAATACAGAAAAGTATCAAAATTTAAGACAAGATGTTTTAAATGATCAAAGGCGTAATACAGAAAAGTATCAAAATTTAAGACAAGATGTTTTAAATGATCAAAGGCGTTCGGTTAATTCTTGGATGAACGCACTTATTTTCGTTTTTTCAGCAGTTAGTGGGTTTGCGTATTATAACATACAGCAAGAGGCTGAAATCGCATTAGAAAAAACTAAAGAACTACGGCAAGAGGCTGAAATCGCATTAAGGGAAATTGAAAATTACAAGAAAGATGCAAAACATATCTTGGATTCTGCTAAACTCCTTCGACAAAAAGTACTAGATAAAAGAACAAAGCAAAAGGTTGAAATATATGGCACAAAATTTCAAAGACTAATTTTAAGCGCACGACAAGAAGATGATTATGAGAAAGCAATTGCCTTATGGAATAATATTATCACCATTGCTCGCCGTAAAGATGATAAAAAAAGTCTAGCTGGTGGTTACTTCAAACTTGGTTATTCTTATGGCAAGTTAGGTAACGAAGAGAAAGCCATTGATGCTTACAAAAAAGTCACTGAGATTGAGTCTAATGATTATGAGGCCTATAACAATATGGGGGATGCTTATCTTAAATTAAAAGAGTATCAAGAAGCCATTGGCGCTTACAAAGAAGTCATTAAGATTACATCTGATGTTCATAAGGCGCTTTATCCTAAGTTAGTTAAGATAAATCCTAAGTTAGTTAAGATAACGCCTGTTGTTTTCGCAACTGGCAATTTATTGCAACTGTTGATAGATCACGATATAACTTTCGAAGCTGATTTCAGTATGATTTTCGCAGATGACAATTTCAAGGCTTATGACAATATGGGGTATGCTTATGGTGAATTAAAAGAGTATCAAAAAGCCATTGATGCTTACAAAGAAGCCATTAAGATTAAGCCTGATAAACATGAGACTCATTACAACATGGGGAATGCTTATCGAAAATTAAAGGAGTATCAAAAAGCCATTGATGCTTACAAAGAAGCCATTAAGATTAAGCCTGATTATCATAAGGCTAAGCGCAGTCTAGACTCTGTTTTAAAACAACTTGAAGAACAGTAGATTTATTTGTATTCTGAGTGTCAATACTATAAAATATTGTCAATATTATATTTTAAGGGTTAAAACTATGGAAAGAAAAATAATAAGTGTATTGGCTATAGTGGCATTATTACCCATTTATGCTAATGAAAAAAGGAGTGGTGACGATGTGCATAAGATTGTTTCGGATAAAGTTATATCTGAGCAACGAATGAAACT
>NZ_UEXF01000067.1:0-1693 GCF_900127505.1 thiotrophic endosymbiont of Bathymodiolus puteoserpentis (Logatchev)
TTGTGTTTTCACCCAATGGGTGAAGCGGTTTTTTGGTTGAAATCATTATACCAGTTGGGGTTTGTGTGTTTTTTTGATTTCTATTTTTGGATTAGGGTAACTGACTATCGCCTAAATGCAAATCACAACTGATACAACTGTGTGGAGTGACAGGAATCATTGTAACTGACTATCGCCTAAATGCAAATCACAACTCTTTTTTGCTTCCTGCAGTTGCCATTCTCTATTGTAACTGACTATCGCCTAAATGCAAATCACAACCTATTACTGGTTCTGTTCATACTACTGTTAATTGTAACTGACTATCGCCTAAATGCAAATCACAACGGTTATGACTTTCCTGATCGCGTTCTCCTTATTGTAACTGACTATCGCCTAAATGCAAATCACAACTGTTACATAGTCCTTATTCCGGTTCTAGTATTGTAACTGACTATCGCCTAAATGCAAATCACAACTATCGTTAAGGAGTTATATTATGATTACTAATTGTAACTGACTATCGCCTAAATGCAAATCACAACTTATTAAGTTATGGCGTGTTTCAAGCCTAATTGTAACTGACTATCGCCTAAATGCAAATCACAACAATAAGGAGTTATATTATGATTACTATTCAATTGTAACTGACTATCGCCTAAATGCAAATCACAACTTGTCTGCTGTTATTAGAGTTCCTGTTGAATTGTAACTGACTATCGCCTAAATGCAAATCACAACTTACTCTTACCTATGACCCTGAACATCTTCATTGTAACTGACTATCGCCTAAATGCAAATCACAACAGAAAACATGGCTTATACCATCAGCTTACCATTGTAACTGACTATCGCCTAAATGCAAATCACAACTTTATTCATATCTTTGCCCCTTCGTTTTCAATTGTAACTGACTATCGCCTAAATGCAAATCACAACTGATGTCGTCAATTACCAAAACCTCACAAATTGTAACTGACTATCGCCTAAATGCAAATCACAACTTACAATACAGTTGTTTCACCAAAAACTAAATTGTAACTGACTATCGCCTAAATGCAAATCACAACCAATCACTGTAGGCACTGCAATTACAGCAATTGTAACTGACTATCGCCTAAATGCAAATCACAACGACAATATATCCCCAAGCTCAGTATCTCTATTGTAACTGACTATCGCCTAAATGCAAATCACAACGCAGAAGCGCTCTTGTGCGTTGGTTTTTGTATTGTAACTGACTATCGCCTAAATGCAAATCACAACTCGCGTGCTCAACGAATTATAATTCTATTGTAACTGACTATCGCCTAAATGCAAATCACAACTGTTTTCGACGAGACAAACTGGAACCCTGTATTGTAACTGACTATTACATTACCCCAAAACCCCTGACAACTTTTTAAAATTTCTTATATAGAACATCTTAAGAGACCTTCTTCTTTTCCTGATTCAATTTTATACTTTCTTGATACACATCCATTGGTTTTTTATATTTCAATGTTTCATGGAATCTTTGATGATTGTAAAACTCAATATAATCATCCATATCAGTGATTAAATCACTAATGGATTGATATTCATTTAAATAAATTCTTTCGCATTTTGCGCTCCTCCAGAAACGCTCAATACAGATATTATCTGTAGCCCTACCTTTACCATCCATAGATATTGTAATACCTAAATCTTTTAATCGTTTAGTGTGTATCTCACT
>NZ_UEXF01000068.1:0-1616 GCF_900127505.1 thiotrophic endosymbiont of Bathymodiolus puteoserpentis (Logatchev)
CTGCTGCACCATGTCATGATTTCACTAGAACCTTACCATCAAACTTATACCTACGACACAGGCAATAACCTAACCAACCTATCTCACCAAGCAAACAGTGGTGATTGGCAACAAATCCTCGTTATCCACCCAAACAACAACCGTGGCACCGAAACACAGCAATCCACTAGTGACTTTGATGTCAATGGCAACTTACTAATCCTCAACAACATTGGTGCTCTACATTGGCATTACAACAATACGCTTAACCAACTCAGCAAAGCAGACAAAAGCAACACCACACAGTACTATGTTTATGGCTACCAAGGCAATCGAGTCCGCAGTGTGGTTGAATCTGACCACCAAGTACAAAGCCAAAGAGACTACCTGCCTTCACTAGAGCTTTCAACCAACCAAGCAAAACAACAAATCAGCACCCTGCACATTGGTATTCACATATTCAGTGAAACCAGCACAGACAACACACAAAACCCCATCCAAACCCGCTACCAACTCACCAGCCATCTACAATCCAACACTCTAGAACTCAACGACAAAGCCCAAACCCTCAGCTACGAACACTACTACCCCTATGGTGGCACTGCCCTCATCGCTGGCAAAGACAAAACCCAAGTCCAACAAAAACGCTATCGCTACACAGGCAAAGAAAGAGACGACAGTAGTGGCTTATCCTACTACGGTGCTAGGTACCTAGCTCCTTGGCTAGCAAGGTGGATAAGCCCTGATTCAGTAGGGACGGTTGACGGTTTGAATTTGTATGTTTATGTGGGGAATAATCCGCTTAAATATATAGATCCAACTGGAAATGATAAAGTTGGTACGATAAGTTGGCATAGGATTGTTACTCATGTTAATAAACGCTTAAAACGCAATAAGAAATTAAATCTTTGGATCGGGGAAGATCATATGTCAGCAACTGGATCTATTTTACTGTTGGATTTAGTCGCCACTACCAATATTCGTGATATTCTGCTAGAGCATACTGGCGCTATACCAGGTCAACATGCTATTACAGATATGGATTTTATTGATCTCATACTCAAGTATCGCCCTGTTTCTGATGAAACACGAAAAATTTTTAAACGCGTAAGGCAATTGGCAATAACTCATAATTTTCTTTATGTTGGCTCAAAAGGTTGGACAAACACTAAGTTGGATGTCTGCTTACTGGGGCCAAGAAATAATTATATTGCTCTTGTTGGTAGTAATCATATAGCGCAAGATACAGGAGCAGAGGGGTTTACCACAGATGAAGACGCCTACCCTGCGTACAGACACACAAATGAAAAAGACAATATAGCATTGCTAACACTAGAAGAAGTTGATTTTTTTAGAAAAGATGGAAGAATAATGAAAACTCAGGAATATGGCGTATGGGTAGAAGATCGATACGGCGTAAAAGGGAGTGCATTCTTGATGCTAGGCAGTAAATCCACAATGAGGAGAGAATTTGGCAGAGCAGCACAACCGGTGCCTGAAAACCTTAATAATTTACAAAATTATCAACCTAGATCTCAAACACCAACAATGGCGCAACGATTTGCATCCCTATTCCGTCGAAAATAATAAATAGATGTCCAGTTCCACCACGTTGTTCCAGTTTTTAAGGGTTGACT
>NZ_UEXF01000069.1:0-3693 GCF_900127505.1 thiotrophic endosymbiont of Bathymodiolus puteoserpentis (Logatchev)
CCCCCTAAGTCTGGGGTTACCATAATGGTATATTGCGTATCACTTAATTTGGTAAATGAACCTGGATTAATAGTGCCATTTGCAACACTAATACTGCTTATGCCAAACGACGCGATTCTAATGGCTTCATTAAAATTAAATGTGATTGTATTAGCGGTAACATTGGCACCACCACTGCCTATAATCGTCAGGATCGGGCTAATAGCCTCAAGCACCAAGTTACCATTAGCAATCAAATCAGTCAATAAATTAGTTCTATAGGCGACATTGGTTAAAGTAATGGTTACTTGGCTATTAAGTGCGCCAGTGCCATCATAGCTAATAGTCAGTTTAGTGTCAGTACCGTTGGCGACTGCTGTTACAAAATCACTCAGATTAGAAGTGGTGCTATATCCTACCAATAAGTCGTTAAGGTTAATAATATCTGCACCATGATCTGTTTTTGTATTTCCTATCGTAAAGTCGGTAATGGTGTCATTGCCTGCGTTTTTAAAGCCGTAATCAAAGACATCTATACCATATGAACCTGTTAAAGTATCATCGCCTTCACCGCCGACTAAAATATCATCTGTAGTGCTACCAATTAGCGTATCGTTACCCCCTAAACCATGTAATATGGTTTTTATGCCAGTTACAGTCAGTGTATTGGCAGTTGAATCGCCCTGTATTGTCTTACTGCCATCAAAATTACTATCATTAATAGTCCAGTGATAGGTGTCTATTAAATATTG
The DNA here is from genome assembly GCF_900127505.1 of thiotrophic endosymbiont of Bathymodiolus puteoserpentis (Logatchev). Taxonomy (NCBI): domain Bacteria; kingdom Pseudomonadati; phylum Pseudomonadota; class Gammaproteobacteria; species thiotrophic endosymbiont of Bathymodiolus puteoserpentis (Logatchev). Next base: position 732 of record NZ_UEXF01000069.1, read on the forward strand.
TCTGGCAGTGGCATCGGTGTAGTTTTCGATATCCCAAGTAACATTGCTCTGGATAGCACTCTCACCAGCAGCAATATCGAGCTTTGCCCAGCCACGCAAGGTGCTATCCATATTATTTAGAGTCATTGAGGTGTCTTCAAACATACCCGTTGCACTTGTTAAACTCGAAATATTCCAACTGCCAATATCTCGGTTAAAGGCACCTGCGTTATGAAACATCGCTTGCATATTAGTCACTTTGCTAACATTCCAACTGCTAATATCTTGGTTAAAGACATTAGCGTCCCAAAACATCCTATGCATGTTAGTCACTTTACCAACATCCCAACCACCAATGTTTTGATTAAAGACGCCTGCGCCAGAAAACATATAAGACATATCAGTTGCCTTACTAACATTCCAGCCACCAATGTCTTGGTTAAAGGTAGTTGCTTTATAAAATGCTTGGCTTGCATCGCTTACATGAGACACATCCCAATGGGTTAAATCAACATCAGAACCGATACCATTGATATTAACTAACTCTTTTAAGTTGCTAATTTTGGTTGTATTTTTAACGATGGCAACATTAGTATTGCCAGCAACATCTGTAAAGGTATTTGCTGCAACCGTAATGGCAACATTAGAATGCTTTCCACCTAGACTTGGGGTTACTATAATGGTGTATTGAGTCTCGCTTACTTTGGTAAATGAGTCTGAATTAATAGTACTATTTACAACACTAATGTCATCTACATTAAACGACCCGTCTTTAATAGTTGCACTAAAATTAAATGTGATTGTATTGGCGATAGTATTTTTGCCACCACTGCCTGTAATCATTAGGGTTGGTTTAATACCCTCAAGCACCAAGTTACCATTAGCAATCAAACTGTTCAACAAATCAGCTCTATAGGCGATATTTTTTAAAGTAATGGTTACTGGACTGTTCAGTGTGCCAGTGCCGTCATGGTCAATAGTCAGTTTGGTGTTAGCGCCATCAGCAGCAACTGTTACAAAATCACTCAAATTAGAAGTAGCGCTATATCCTATCAACAAGTCACTAAGGTCAATAATATCTGCGTTAGTATTTGTCTTTGTATTTCCTGGCGTAAAGTCGGTAATGGTGTCATTGCCTGCGTTTTTAAAACCGTAATCAAAAACATCTCTACCACCTGCACCTTTTAAAGTGTCATTGCCTGCACCGCCAACTAAGATGTCATCTGTAGTGCCACCAGTCAGCGTATCATCACCACCTAAGCCGTGTAGTGTGGTTTTTGTTTTAGTGGTAGTAAGTGTATTGGCAGTATTATCACCCTTTATCGTCTTGCTGCCATCAAAAACGCCACCATTAATAGTCCAGTGGTAAGTGTCTATTAAATATTGTCTGGCAGTGGCATCGGTGTAATTTTCGATACCCCAAGTAACATTGCTCTGGATAGTACTCTCACTAGCAGCACTATCAAGCTTTGCCCAGCCACGCAAGGTGTTATCCATATTGCCTACAGTCATTGAAGTGCTTTTAAACATACCTGCTGCATTTGTTAAACTCGAAATATCCCAACTGCTAATGTCTTGGTTAAAGGCATGTGCATTGTAAAACATATAAGACATAGTACTCACCTTGCTAACATTCCAACTGTCAATATCTTGATTAAAGGTGTGTGCGTTATAAAACATCCTAGACATATCAGTCACATTGCTAACATTCCAACTACCAATGTCTTGATTAAAGGCATATGCATTAGAAAATGCTCTGTTGGTATTGCTTGCATGAGACACATCCCAATGGGTTAAATCAACATCAGTGCCATTACCATCAATATCAACCAGATTTTTTAAATAGTTAATTCGGGTTGTATTTTTAGTGGTGGCAGTATTAGCATTAGCAGAAACATCTGTCAGAGTGTTTGTTGTATTGTTTATTTCAGTCGTAATGGCAACATTAGAATGTTTTCCACCTAGGCTTGGGGTTACCATAATGGTATATTGAGTTGCACTTACTTTGGTAAATGAATCTGGATTAATAGTGCCATTTACAATACCAATATCGTTCACAGTAAACAACCCGTCTTTAATGGCTTTATTAAAATTAAATGTAATTTTGTTGGCAGCAGTGCCTATACCGCCACTGCCTGTAATCGTCATGGTTGACACTGATGTTGTTGTTCTTGTGGTGGTCATGATTTATTCTCCGTTGTTGGTTTAGTTCCTGACAATAATATATCAGATTTTGTGAAATTATAGCGCAAGGTGTTTTAGAATTGGGTACCATTAAAAAACCAAAATCACAAAAAACCAATAATTTTTAATAAAATAAACCCATAAAAACACTACTAAAAAAGTATTTAAGGCAAAAAGACAAGGTGATAGTAATAGGATTATTTGATTAACAAATACTGTATTAGCTCTACTAATTAAACACAATTCACAATTACTTAAGGATTGGGTGGGTAAAGACGATGTAGAGCTTTACGCCGATAGCACTTATTGTTCACAAGAGATTGAAGACTATTTAAGTGAGATTAAATGCAACTCCCAAGTTCATGAAAAAATCCACTTAGTGAGCAACAAAAAGCCAATAATCACAAGAAATCTAAAACTAGGGTGCGAGCAGCATGTATTTGGTTTTATGACTAATTCTATGAATGATGTTTTGCATATGCGACAAATAGACAGAAAAAGATTGGTGCTATAATTGGGATTTTGGAGGTGTCCTTAAATAGTCAACCCTTAAAAACCACACAACAAATTGATTTATAACAATAAAACCAACAATAATCCTAGACAAATCAACTAACTTTTGTTAAAATACCTCTTATTTCTTGGTCGTTTTGCTTAAAAAAATGTTAACTAAATCCAGCCCAATATCCACCCAATCAAATCTTTTTCATTCAGAGCTCTTTTCTCAATTAGATGTCAAAGACCCTTTAATACAACTAGCCAACACTATTAATTGGACAGTCTTTGATGATGCCTTTGA
>NZ_UEXF01000069.1:5298-35479 GCF_900127505.1 thiotrophic endosymbiont of Bathymodiolus puteoserpentis (Logatchev)
TAAAATACCTCTTATTTCTTGGTCGTTTTGCTTAAAAAAATGTTAACTAAATCCAGCCCAATATCCACCCAATCAAATCTTTTTCATTCAGAGCTCTTTTCTCAATTAGATGTCAAAGACCCTTTAATACAACTAGCCAACACTATCAATTGGACAGTCTTCGATGATGCCTTTGAGCAACATTACTCTCAAAACAATGGCAGACCCTCAAAACCCATCAGGCTGATGGTAGGTTTGCTTTTGCCTAAAAAAGCCCTTAAGCGAGACAATCGTTATCAACAAGACAAAAAGCGCAAACTGTGTAAAAGACGCGCAGCGATTGAGCCGATTATCGGACATCTTAAATCAGATTTTAGACTCTCTAGAAACCTACTCAAAGGGCAAGTTGGTGATGAGATTAATGTTTTAATGGCTGCCTGTGCTTGGAATTTGAGAAAATGGCTGGTGATAGCCACTATTTTTTTGTTTTGGCAAAAACTGGGCTTATTTTTTGTAAAATACCTAAGGTTTTTTGTGGTGCTGGATAAAAAGCAGTTTTGTTGATTTAGATGGTTGGAAAAATGGGTGGTTTTGGTTGGAGTGGGTTTTTAAGGGGCGACTAAATAGAAAAGGAGGGTAAATCCAGCCTTAACCTTATTAGGACAAAGTTTAAAGAAATTACCAATTGGGCAAAAATTGGCTTTTGCCAATCATCCCTATTTTGTGCAAAGGTCTCTTAAAGTATAAGTAAAGGTAAGGTTTATGCGCTTAAGTAGCATTATAATCCTAGTTTGTGCAATTGATAAGCATTGCTAAAGTCTTTAATATTGGCAATTTTTTTGCCTGATAGTTGTACTTTCTCTAAACTTAATATAGCATCAGCTGTTGCGATGTAACAAGTGCCTTTGGTAGGAGGTTGAATGACTTCCCCTGGTTTTTCATGATAATTTTCTTTCACAATACTGGCAGATAGAATGCGTAATACTTTGGATTCAAACTTATCACTTGTTGCATTGCTTTGCGCAATAGGGTAGGGGTTAAATGCCCTAATTTGACGGTTGATTTTATCAGCAGATTGACTCCAATCAATCCACGCTTCGTCTTTTTTAAGTTTTTTAGCGTAAGTTACATCTTCTTCATTTTGCTTTGTGGATGGTAGGTTGTCAAGGTTTTCTAATGCTTCAATAATAGCTTTGGCACCTAGTGTGGAGAGTTTGTCATGCAAGGTTTGTGCATTGTCAATATCAGTGATATCACAGGTTTTTTCTAACAAAATATTGCCTGTGTCTAATCCTCCATCCATTTGCATGATGCTCACACCTGTAGTTTTGTCGCCTGCTAGAATGGCGCGTTGAATAGGTGCAGCGCCTCGCCAGCGTGGTAGTAGAGAAGCGTGAATATTAAGGCATCCATACTTAGGGGCATCTAAGACAAGTTTTGGCAATAGTTGACCATAAGCCACTACCACCATAACATCAGCATTGAGTGCAAATAAGGTTTTTTGGGCATCATTATCTTTCAGACTTTCTGGTTGAAAGACTGGAAGCTTGTGTTTTAAGGCTTGTTCTTTGACAGCGCAGGCGCTTAATATACGACCGCGACCTTTGGGGCGGTCAGGTTGGCAATAGACACCAACAATGTCGTGTCCAGCATTAATGAGTGCAGTTAAAACACCGAGCGAAAATTCAGGCGTGCCGGCAAAAACAATTTTCATTCTATTTTAGGTTGTTGCGAGCAGTTTTGATAGCCTGTTTGACTTGATTTGGTGCAGTACCACCAAGATGGTCACGCGCGCAAAGTGAGCCTTCTAACGAAAGCACATCAAACACATCATTTTCAATACGAGCATCAAATCCCTGTAATTCTTTCAAACTCAACTCACTTAAATCTTTTTGTATTTTTAGTCCGTAAGCGACCGATAAACCTACCACTTCGTGTGCATCGCGAAATGGCAAACCTTTTTTCACCAAATAATCCGCCAAATCTGTGGCAGTAGTATAGCCTTTCTTGGTAGAATTGTACATATTGTCACGCTTTGCTTTAATGGTTGGCACCATATCGGCGAATACGCGTAAGCAAGTTTTAAGTGTGTCAACCGTATCAAATAGGGGTTCTTTATCTTCTTGGTTATCCTTATTATAGGCGAGTGGTTGTGACTTCATAATGGTCAGCATTGCAGTTAAATTACCATACACACGGCCTGTTTTGCCACGCACTAACTCTGGTACATCGGGGTTTTTCTTTTGTGGCATAATTGATGAGCCCGTACAAAAGCTGTCTGGCAATTCAATAAAATCAAATTGTGCACTTGACCAAAGAATTAACTCCTCAGAAAAACGCGACAAATGCATCATAACAATGCTGGCTGCTGATAAAAACTCTATGGCAAAATCACGGTCACTAACGCCATCAAGCGAGTTATTGCAAATACGCTCAAAACCTAACAATTCAGCAGTGCGAGCGCGTTTAATTGGGTAAGTCGTACCTGCTAATGCCGCACTACCAAGTGGCATTGAATTGAGTCGCTTACGACAATCAATCAGTCGTTCAGCATCACGAGATAGCATCTCAAAATACGCCATCATATGATGCCCAAAACTCACAGGTTGAGCAGCTTGTAAATGAGTAAAACCTGGTAATATGGTACTTGCTTCTTGTTCAGCTAAATTAAGTAATGCGACTTGCAAACGCTTAATTTCATCATTAATTTCATCAAGTTGTTCACGCAAATATAGGCGAATATCGGTTGCTACTTGGTCGTTACGCGAGCGCCCTGTGTGTAGTTTTTTGCCTGCATTGCCAATCATCGCTACTAGGCGTGCTTCAATATTCATATGCACATCTTCTAAATCAACTGACCAATCAAATTTGTCTTTTTTGATTTCAGTAAGAATCGTATTTAGACCGTCAATGATTTGTGATTTTTCATCCTCAGTCAATAATCCAACTTCCTGCAGCATTGTGGCATGTGCAATTGAGCCTTGAATGTCATAAGGTGCGAGAATTTTATCAAAAAATACCGAGGCACCAAAAATTTTAACAAATTCATCGGTTGGTTGATTGAAGCGTCCGCCCCAAGATTGGTTAGTTTTGTTCATAATATTTTAGTAATGTTTTTCCAATTTCTTATCTAAATCTGTCCAATAAGTATCTTCACTGGCAACGCCAACAATTTTTTCTAACAACATGCCTTCTGCATCAAACAATAGTAAAGTCGGATAGAAATCTATATCGTATTTATCTGCAAAGTCATTATTCTCAATTTGCACACCATCAAAATCTACCATGCTAAGTCCTGCGTGTATCTCTATTTGGGCAATGATGAGTTTATCGGTGTATTCCCTGAGTTCAGTCATTGGCGCTATCACTTCGTTAATAACAAAATAACACCAAGAGCAATCTTCCAAATGCGTTAATAGCAAAATATTTTTATTGTCTTTTTTTGCCTGTTGTTTTGCTTGGAAAAGTTTTTTTGCTGCTGGAATCCTCATGGTTTTTTGTTAAAATGCATATCTATTACGATTTTAAATCAATTTAATGCAACAAACAATCAAAATTGCAACACGCAAAAGTCCTCTAGCACTTTGGCAAGCCGAACATGTGAAATCTAAATTAGAGCAACTATACCCCGACTTAATGGTTGAATTGGTGAAGATGACGACTAAAGGCGACCAGATTTTAAACTCCCCCTTGTCTAAAATTGGTGGAAAAGGCTTATTTATTAAAGAATTAGAGGTTGGGCTGTTAGAAGGCAAAGCAGATATTGCTGTGCATTCAATGAAAGATGTGCCATATGAAATCCCAGAAGGCTTTGAATTGGGTGCGATACTTAAGCGAGAAAATCCATTTGATGCTTTTGTATCTAATGACTTTGATGGTATTAATGATTTACCACAAGGGGCAAAAGTGGGTACTTGTTCAATGCGTCGTATTGTACAACTTAAAGCCACTCGTCCAGATTTAGAAATACTAGATTTGCGTGGCAATGTTAATACTCGATTACAAAAATTAGACAATGGTGAGTTTGACGGTATTATTTTAGCGTGTGCAGGTCTTATTCGTCTTGGATTTGAAGATAGAATTAAGCAACAAATATCTGCCGAACAATCATTGCCTGCCGTTGGACAAGGTGCAGTCGGTATTGAAATTCGAGAAAATGACCAGATGATATTGGATTTAATTAAACCATTAATTGACAAAGAGGCTACTTATAGAGTGAGTGCCGAGCGTGCTATGAATGCACGCTTAGAAGGGGGTTGCTCTGTGCCAATTGCAGGGTATTCAACGATTGATGGTGAGCAAATTACGCTAACAGGTTTGGTGGGTAATGTAGATTCTGGTGTGATTTTAAAGCATCAAGTATCAAGTAATATTGATGCTGTTGAAGCATTAGGCGTGCAGTTAGCAGAAAAACTGATTGAGATGGGCGCACGAGAAATTTTAAAATGAATTAAAATAGGCGACATTATTTAGAATAAGGCAGGTAAATATGTTTAGATTCATCGAAAAAAGTTTTCTTAAAATTACACAAATCTTAGGCTTATTGTTTGCAACTATTGTATTGGTTGTGGCAGTCATTGTGAGTTACAACAAGATTGATGTCAAAGCTGATGATAAAATTGACACCCCAGTGGTGAAATTTGCTGATTATCAAAAATTAATACGCAATCAAAAAGCAAAAATCAGTAAAAACTTAGATAATAATCAGCGTTTTGACAAGACTTTTAATGCTTATATTGATGATATTGTTAGCGCGTTAAGTGGTTTGTCTGATAATGTTATTGACAAAACTGACCTTAAACAAAAAGTTAAAATATCAAGCAAAGTTAAATTAAGCCAGTATCCTCAATCGGTGTCTGTGGCTTATGTCAAGTCTTTAGCAAAATTAACCAATCAAGTTGCAATCGTAGATGTTAAAGTGAATATGGATGAGCTTGTTAACTGGCATGACCAATCCTTTTTCCAGCAAATCAAAGAAAAAGATAAGAGAAATTTTCTACAAGTAGGACCACTGAGAATAGAAAAATCTGCTTATTCTACGATGTGGGAAGTATTAGCAATATTTATGTTGTTGGTGATTATGCTGGCTGTCTTGCGTATTGAGCAAAATACTAGAAAATAAAGTTACACTACCGTTAGACTTATTCAATAATCATCAATATTTTGGGTGTATTTATATTTACCACATTTCTTTGATTTGGCAAGTTTTTAATAATGCCAGAAATCGGCGAGGTAATTGTGTATTTTTCTAATTCAATTTGTGCGATTTTGATCTTAAGATTGTGCGCGTCTAATTCCCGCTTTGTTGCATCAAACGCCAATTGCGCGATTTCTAAATCTCGATGAGAACTCACCAAACGCTCATAAAGCTCTTTGGTTTGTTGGAGCTCTAACTTTTTGTCATCAAAATCTTGTTGCTTGATGCTTTGCAAAGTTTTTAAATATTGTAACTCAAGTTTGGCCTGTCTATCATCAAGCCTTACAATGACATCGCCTTTTTTCACTTGGGTTTTGGCAGGTTTTATCTCTATAATTGCACTTGATACTTGTGAATAGATTTCCAGTCCCAAAGTAGATGATGGCAACAATATTGCTAGCCAAACTAATGATTTAAAGCTCATAATCTTCTCCTGCTAATTGTTGTAATTGTATAAAAACAATCACAAAGTCAAATTCATTTTTTGTTAATTTCCACTCAGTGTCAGTTAGATTGCTCATTGCACTGCCAATATCACTTTTAATTTCCATTTCGTAATTGGCGCGAGCCAGTTCAAGATACAGGTCTCGATAATCAAGTTCGGTTGTCAGTGCTTGGTAGCGCTGTTTGAGTGTTTTTAACTTAAGCCACAACGATAAGGCTTGTTGGTTTAGCGCTTGAGTGCGTTGCTCAATGCGTAATTGTTGTTGTTTGATTTTTGTTAAAAGTTTGGAGGTTTTATTCTTCTGACTCTGGCTTTGACCAAAAGGCATAACAAAGCTGATGCCAGCACGCCAATTACCATTTTTGCTACTATCGTAAGATTGCTCTCCCAGTTTAATGTTTGAGCTAATGACAATCTCTTTGTTGTTTTTTTCTAGATTTCTTTGCTGTTTTAGATTAGCAAGCACACGCCTTAATTCACCCAATTCTAGATTACTCAATTGTATTTTTTCCTGCCAAATTTCAAATCCAGCTAATTCTTTTTTGAAAAAATAGGTTAAATCAGGTTTAACCAAATCATCAGGTCTATTTTCATAAGCAATATTAAGGAGTTGGGCAAGCTTAGCACGCGTGGTGATTTGCGCTGCTTCAGCCTCAATACGCTTAACAACATCTAATTGTGTTAATGTTCGTTTTTCCAATAATTCTACTTCAGAAGCATCTTCTACATCAAAATTATCCTGAATGCGATTTGCACGAATTGCAGAAATTGCTAAGCGCTCTAATACGGTTTCATGACGCATATCAGCCAATATAATATTAAAAAAAGCTTGCATCACTTGCGTGGTTTTATCAATTTTAAGTTGTTGTAATGCAAACTCTGTATTTTTGACAGTGCTTTTGGCAGCATTTTGGTTAATTTCTACATTTTGGTCGTATAGTACTTTGTTGATTTTAATAAAGGCATGAGAGTAATCAGTACTGCCTAATTTTTCATTATCACGCCTAGCTAACTGTAAATCTAAGTCGACTGTTGTTTTATAACTGTCTTGGTAAGATTTTAATTCAATTTTATCAAGCTCTATATTGATATGGAGTTGCTTTTGTTCAAGGTTTTGTTTTGTTGCCAATGCCAGTGTATGTCTCAATGTTAGTGGGTTTGGCAATTCCAGTGCTTGTGTGGAAAATGATAAAAACAACCAAGCAATAAGTAAAGACTTCATCTCGTATTACTTGTGTTTGCGCTTGTAGCGTATGAAGGGCTCTTTTTTGTAGGATTTATCAACAAAATAATTTGCTAGCAGTAAAAAGTCTTTCTTGTTGACAAAGCCTGTGTGGCGTACTACGCGTTTACCATTTAAATCAAAGAAAGCCAGCACAGGTGTAGCACCGACTAAGTTATGGCGTTGAGCAAAGATTTTTTCTTGTAGGGTGTTGCCATCAAAATCTGTCAAATTCACACTAGATTCTACATCAATTTCAAAATTTAAAAAGTGCTGCCTAAAGTAGTCAATAATAGGCTTTTGAGTGAATACATTACGACGCATTTTTTGGCAGAATGGGCATTCTTCCATATGAAAGAAAACAAAAATACCCTCTTTTTTAGCGTCAATAGCGTCTTCTAAATTTTCACTGTAGTCATTAAAATGTTGATCAAACAATGATATGTCTTTTTCTTTAGCAAAACTTGATGTACAAAGCAATAAAAAGAATGCTAAGTGAATAATTGTTTTCATATATCCCCCAAAGTTAAAAGGGATAATACCCTTAATCAAATAATGCGTCAATAAAGTCTTTGGCAATAAATGGTTTCAGGTCGTTAATCCCTTCACCAACGCCAATATAGCGAATGGGTAATTTTAATTCATCGGCAATAGCAAAGACGACACCACCCTTAGCGGTGCCATCAAGTTTGGTAATGCTAATGCCACTTAGTTTGACCGCTTTGTTGAATTCTTTGGCTTGGTTGATTGCATTTTGACCTGCGCCACCATCAAGTACTAACATCACTTCATGAGGTGCGCTTTCATTTTGTTTGGTGATGACACGCTTGATTTTTTCTAATTCTTGCATAAGATTACCTTGAGTATGTAGTCGCCCAGCAGTATCAGCAATCAGTATATCAATATTTTTGGCTTGTGCTGATTGATAGGCATCAAAGATGACTGAGGCAGCATCAGCACCCGTATCTTGTGCCACAACAGGAATATTATTACGCTCACCCCAGACCTTGAGTTGTTCAACTGCTGCCGCACGAAAAGTATCACCGGCAGCAAGCATTACTGATTTTCCTTGATTTTGAAATGACTTGGCGAGTTTGCCAATGGTGGTGGTTTTACCAGCGCCATTCACCCCAACTACTAAAATCACAAAAGTTTCTTGCGGGTCCGACTTCAATTGATTGCCTTCAATGAGCAACCCTGCCAATTCATCTTTTAAGAGTTGATACAAGCTATCAGTGTCTTTTAAAGTTTTTCTAGAAGCATTTTTGCGCACAGATTCTAAAACTTTATCAGTGGTATTAATACCCATATCTGCACCGATAAGTAACATCTCTAGCTCATCTAATAAATCATCATCAATGGTTTTTTTGCCTAACAATAGTGCTGATAATCCAGAACCAAGTTTTTGCCTAGATTTGGTTAAGCGTTGTTTTAAAGAAGCCGATTTGTCTTTTTTGAAAAAATTAAACACTATAATAATGCAATGTTAAAAAAGTTGATTTTACTATTCTTTGCTTTGTCTCAACCTTTATTTGCTAATTCACTTGATTTGGCACAACAAGGTATTACTCAAATAACATTGGGCAATGGGCTAAAAATTATTGTCAAAACTGATAGGCGTGCACCTGTCTTTATTTCTCAACTTTGGTATCAGGTAGGTGCTAGTGACGAATCGCGTCCAACCACAGGTATCTCACATATGCTTGAACATATGATGTTTAAAGGAACAGACAATTATGGGGCAGGTGAATTTTCAAAGATTATTGCCCGTAATGGTGGCAATGACAACGCCTTTACCTCTAAGGATTACACCGCTTATTATCAAAAAATGCACAAGTCTAAACTTGATCTTGCTATCAAGATGGAAGCCGATAGAATGCGACATTTACGCCTGATTAATAAAGAGTTTGAAAAAGAAAGGCAAGTGGTGATTGAAGAACGCAGATTACGCATAGATGATAACCCAAATGCCAAAGTGTTTGAGAATCTTAACCTGATTTCCTTTGATAAAAAAGGCGCTTATCATGCCCCTATTATTGGCTTTCAGGGTGACTTAGAGACTTATCGTTTGCGTGATTTACGCGATTGGTACAAAAGATATTATGCACCGAATAATGCGACTTTAGTGGTGGTGGGTGATGTTTGGGCTGATGAAGTAATTGCCTTGGCAAAAAAATATTTTGGCATTTATAAATATAACCCTGACATTGCCAAGAATAACAAACCTGCTATTGTTCATACTGGTAAGTCGCGTGTATTAAAACTCAAAGCAGAGTTGCCTTTTTATATCTTGTCTTTTCCTGTGCCAAGTCTAAAAACCACGAAAGACAAACACAATGCCTATGCTTTGGATATGCTGTCGTATATATTAGACAATAGACTGTCTAAAACTTTGGTGAGAGAGCAACAAATCGCTTCAAGCATCAGCGTAAGTTATAGCTTATACGATAAATACAACACCTTATTTACCCTGAGTTTTACACCTGCAAAGGGTGTGGACAACCCAATAGTATTATCAGCGATTAAAACACAAATCGCCGAGTTAATTAAAAATCCTGCTGTGATTAAAAATGAGTTGGCGCATACCAAAACACAACTTGAAGCCGAGTTTGTTTTTGAACAAGACCGTATATCCACCCAGTCTTATTATTTGGGTATGTTGGCAACTGTTGGTTTGGGCATTGAAACAATGTTTACCTATGTGGACAAAATGAATGCTATTAGCACACACGATGTTGCGCAAATTGCCAAACAATATTTGGATTTTTCTCAGGCTAATTCGGTGGAACTCATACCACAGGGGGTTAAGTGAAGTTTTTAGTTTTATTTTTGTTGCTTGTTAGTAGTGTTCATGCCAAGTTAAACATTCAACATTGGATGACACCTGAAGGTGCAAAGGTGCTCTTTGTGCAGACCAAGGGCTTGCCAATATTAGATATTTCACTTAACTTTGATGCTGCTAGTGGCAAAGAGGGTGAAAAATATGGTTTAGCGTCGTTAACCAATAGTCTGCTGGGTAGTGCCACCCAATATCGCAATGAAGAGCAAATTATTAATGCATTTGAATCATTAGGCGCACAGTTCAGTGGCTATTCGTTAAAAGATATGTCAATCGTATCATTACGCACGCTTTCAAGAGAGTCAATTTTAAGAAAATCGCTTAATATTTTTACTGAAGTTGTTACTCAACCAAGTTTTAAGCAAAAATATCTCACCCGCGCGAAGCGTCAAATCCTGCAATCCATCAGAGCTGCTCAACAATCACCATCCAGTATTGCCTCCATTGCTTTTAATAAAGCTGTATTTGGTGAGCATCCTTACGCACATGAAGCAATTGGCACCCAAGACACCATTGGTAATATCACCACAAAAGATTTAAAGCACCATTACCAACAATTCTTTGTCGCAAAAAATCTTATCATTGCGTTGGTTGGGGATGTGAGCAAAGTCAAGGCCAAACAGATTGCGCGACAAATTTCTCATGGACTGAATATTGGACAAAAAGCCAAAGCCAATCCAGTGGTTAAACCACTTAATGATGCGCAGGACATTCACATTGATTTCCCATCAAAACAAACCCATTTACTTATCGGACAGACTGGCGTTAATCGCTCTCATCCTGATTTTTATCCCTTGTATTTAGGTAATCATATCTTTGGTGGTAGTGGATTAACTTCAATCTTGAGCGGTGAAATTCGTGAGAAAAAAGGGCTCGCTTATTCGGTCTATAGTCATTTTAGTCAAATGCAGTCAAATGGCTCTTTCGTCATGAAATTGCAAACCAAAAATGCACAAGCTAATAAGGCAAAGAAAATTGCCGTTCAAACGCTAAATAATTTTATTAATAACAATATTGATAAACAAAAATTACAAGATGGCAAGGATAATATCATTGGTGGATTTGCCCTACAAACAGCATCCAATGCCAATATCTTAACTTACCTTTCTATTATCGGTTTTTATAATTTACCACTGGATTATCTAGATACCTTTACTGATAAAATCAAGGATATTAGCACGCAAGATATTCAAAATGCCTTTGCACAGTTGATTAACACTGATAAGCTTGTTATAGTAAGTGTGGGGCAGAAGATCAAGAATAATGGCAAATAAAGCCGTATTATTATTTTCGTATGGGACATTGCAAAATTCTACCGTACAACTTGCAACTTTTGGACGCGAACTATTTGGTTATAAAGATGAGCTACTCAACTACAGATTAGCAATGCTTGAAATTCAAGATGCAAGTGTCGTAAAACTTAGCGGTGAATCTCATCACCCAATCGCAGTACCCAGTCAATCTGACACCATATTAGGCACAGTCTTTGAAATTACCCAAGAAGAATTGGCACAGTCCGATAAATATGAAGTAGATGAGTATCAGCGTGTATTAGGAAAAATGGCATCAGGTACGCCTGCTTGGGTTTATGTTGAGTTTTTGGAGGTGCCCATAAGTGAGTAGAGCAGTTCAATCAAAATCAAAACAAAGAGTGGCTGACCATGGCGAAGTATTTACTTCTGATTGTGAAGTCAATGCGATGCTTGATTTAGTCAAACAAGAAGCGGATCGTATAGATTCCCGTTTTTTAGAGCCAGCTTGCGGAACAGGGAATTTTTTAGTTGAAATATTAAGAAGAAAGTTAGCCGTTGTAGAAAGTAGATACAAAAAAAGTCAACTGGAATATGAACGATATGCCGTGATTGCGGTTACGAGTATTTATGGTATTGATATTTTAGAAGATAATGTTGAAGAGTGTAGAAATCGGATTTTTAAACTATTTGATAAACAATATACTTCTTTTTACAAAAAAAAGGCGAAAGAAGAATGTAGAGTGAGCATAAAATACATTTTGGGAAAAAATATTTTAAGAGGCGACGCCCTGACCTTAAAAACCGTGGGTAGTGATGATAAACCGATTGTATTCTCTGAATGGTCTACGCTGAATGGAAGCATGATAAAAAGAAGGGATTTTACGCTGGACAATCTGCTTAAAACTGAGGAATGCAAAGTTCCTGATTCACTTTTTAGTGATTTTTACGAAACCGACCCTGCTTTTTTACCCAAACCGATAAAGGACTTTCCCTTGATACATTTCTTAAAATTGACCGAACATGGTTAATATCAATTACAACCCTGATGTTTTATCTTGTCTTGCCAATTTGAGCAATGACGAAGTCTTTACCCCGCCTAAATTGGTTGGTGATATTTTGGATATGCTGCCAGTAGCATTATTTAGCGATAAATCTACCACTTTTCTTGACCCTGTAAGTAAATCTGGCGTATTTTTGCGTGAAATCGCCAAACGCTTAATGATGGGTTTAGAGGCTGAAATTCCCGACCAGCAACAACGCATTAACCATATTTTTGAAAATCAATTGTATGGTATTGCTATTACCGAATTAACCGCTTTGCTTTCTCGTAGAAGTGTTTATTGCTCTAAAATCGCCAATGGCAAATACTCTATTTGTGAAACTTTTAATAATGAAAATGGCAATATAAAGTTTGATGCGATTAATCACATTTGGAAAAACGGTAAATGTACTTTTTGCAATGCCAGTGAAGAAGTGTATAGCCGAGATGAGCAATTAGAAACCCATGCGTATCAGTTTATTCATACGGATAAACCAGAGGAGATATTTAAAATGAAATTTGATGTAATTATTGGAAATCCGCCTTATCAGTTGAGTGATGGGGGGCATGGAAGAAGTGCAAGCCCTATTTATCATAAATTTGTTGAACAGGCTAAAAAACTAAAACCAAGGTTTTTAACCATGATTATTCCTGCTCGTTGGTATGCTGGCGGAAAAGGATTAGATGCTTTTAGAGAATCAATGCTTAATGATAGTCATATTAGGAAACTGGTTGATTTTGAAAACTCTTCAACCGTTTTTCCAGGGGTAGATATTGCTGGTGGTATCTGCTATTTCTTATGGGATAGAAATAATCAGGGGCTTTGTGAAATAACCAATGAGTATGACGGTAAAAAAATAAGTTCTCAAAGAGCATTAAATGAATTTAATATTTTTATTCGTCATAGTCAAGCCGTCCCAATTATTAGAAAGGTTCTAAAGATAGAAAACGCAAAATGCCATCTAAATAAAATTATTTCTTCAAGGAAACCTTTTTCACTCCCTACCAACTATAAACCAGTCAAGAAAGGGGTTAAATGTCATTTTATCCAAAAAATTGGTTTGCAATATGCAAATCTAAAAGATGTCACAGATAATCTTAAAATTACAGATAAATGGAAGCTTTTAATTCCAAGATCCCCTATTGCAGGTCAAACCGATTTTTCTAAACCTGTGGGTTTTTATTATAATGGAAATACACGTATTGCTAAACCCGGAGAAATCTGTACAGAATCTTGGTTAGTGGCTTGTTCTTTCAGAACAGAAGAAGAAGTGCTTTCTTTTAAATCATATTTGTTTGCAAAAATTGTTAGATTTCTTTTACTTCAAACCGTAGTGTCACAGGACATTACAAGAGAGCGATTTGTCTTCATACCTTATATAGAAAAATACGACACAGAATTTACAGATGAAATTCTCAGAAAAAGATGGAATATCACGGATGAAGAATGGGCTTTTATAGATTCTAAAATAAAAACAATTGAATCGTAGGGATGAAAATGAATAAAGAATTTTTTCCACAACGCCCAGAAGCTACACCAACCATTTACGCCTACGAATTGCCTAATGACAGTTCTCGCACAGGGCAATTAAAAATTGGCGATACCAATAGAACCGCAAAGGGGCGCATTAAAGAACAAATTGGTGCTACAAGGTCAACATTCAATATTGTATTGGAAGCCTCTGCCATGCGAAACGATGGCAGTTCGTTTCGTGATTACGAAATACATAAATACTTACGCAATAAAGGAACAAAAAATACTGATGGCGAATGGTTTACTTGTTCGGTAAAAGATGTGCAAGCCGCTATTATTGCCATTAAAAAAGGTGAGTTAAACGAAGAAAACAGAACGCTTGATTTTAAAATGCGTCCTGAACAAGAACAAGCCGTTGATAAAGTCATCCATTATTTTGATAGTTATAAAAAAGAAAATCCAAACAAGACACCGCACTTTTTATGGAACGCAAAAATGCGTTTTGGCAAAACCTTTGCTTTTTATCAATTAGCCAAAAAACAGGGTTGGAAAAAAATATTGGTTCTGACCTTTAAACCTGCGGTGCAAAGTGCATGGAAAGAAGATTTATTATCGCATGTGGATTTTGAAGGCTGGCAATTTATTGCTAAAGGCGGTTTAAGCTATGATGAGGCAGATAAAACAAAACCGATTGTATGTTTTGGCTCATTTCAAGATTATTTAGGCAAAAACACCTCAACAGGTGGTATTAAAACTAAAAATGAATGGGTACACACGACTAACTGGGATTGTGTGATCTTTGATGAATACCATTACGGTGCATGGAACGATAATGCCAAAGGCTTGTTTACTGAATTGTATGAAGAGGGTAAAGATGAAGATTTAAAATTTGTTGATAAAATTGAAAATTTTGATGAAGAGATTATGCCGATTACCACCGATGCCTTTTTATATTTATCAGGCACACCCTTTAAGGCATTAAGTTCAGGTGAATTTATTGAAGAAGAGATTTTTAACTGGACCTATTCGGACGAACAAAAAGCTAAAGAAAATTGGAAAGAGGGGGATAACCCCTATGCCACTTTGCCAAGAATGGTGATGTTGACCTATCAGTTGCCCGATGCGATTCGTGATATTGCTCTAGGTGGTGAATACAATGAATTTGATCTAAATACTTTTTTTACCGCAGAAGGCGAAAAAGAAGACGCTAAATTTACCTTAGAAGATGAAGTGCAAATGTGGTTAGACTTAATCAGAGGTGGTTTTAGAGAAACCACGCTGGATAGTTTAAAACAAGGGGCTAAAAAGCCACCGATGCCCTTTTCACACGCCAATCTATTAAATCTATTAACCCATACTTTTTGGTTTTTACCCAGCGTTGCCGCTTGTCATGCAATGAAAAACCTGATGCAACAACGGCAAAATACCTTTTATCAAGATTATAAAATCATCGTTGCGGCAGGCACAAGTGCAGGTATCGGGGTAGAAGCATTGCCCCCTGTTTTAGAGGCAATGGATAACCCATTAGAAAGCAAAACAATCACTTTGTCATGCGGTAAATTAACCACAGGTGTATCTGTTAAGCCGTGGACAGGTATTTTTATGTTGCGAAACTCTTCAAGTCCTGAAACTTACTTCCAAGCAGCGTTTAGAGTGCAAACACCATGGGCAATTAAAAACCCTGATAGTCAATCACCTAACGAAATTGAAATAATAAAAGAAGAGTGTTATGTGTTTGATTTTGCACCGAATAGGGCTTTAAGCCAAGTAGCAGATTATGCCTGTCGTTTAAATGTGAATGAATCTAATCCAGAAACAAATGTAGCAGACTTTATTCGTTTTTTGCCTGTTTTGGCGTATGACGGCAGCACAATGAAACAAGTCGATGCGGCTGGGGTTTTAGACATTGCTATGAGTGGCACTTCTGCCACTTTATTAGCAAGACGCTGGGAAAGTGCTTTGTTGGTTAATGTTGATAATGCCACACTTGCACGATTAATGGATAATCAAGACGCTTTAGATGCCTTAATGAGTATTGAGGGTTTTAGAAATCTTAACCAAGATATTGAAACTATTATAAATAAATCGGAAGCTGTTAAAAAAGCGAAAAAAGAAAAAAATGACGAGCAGATGACTCAAAAGGAAAAGAAAGAATTAACAGAAGAGGAGAAGAAGTTTAAAAGCTTACGCAAACAAATCCAAGAAAAGCTCATTAAGTTTGCCACAAGGATTCCTGTCTTTATGTATTTAACGGATTACAGAGAACGAAGTTTAAAAGATATTATTACCCAGCTAGAGGCACCTCTTTTTAAAAAAGTAACAGGGTTGGGTGTGTCGGATTTTGAGCTATTAGTAAGCCTTGGTGTGTTTAATGATGGTTTAATGAATGATGCGGTTTATAAGTTCAAACGCTATGAAGATGCGAGTCTTGAGTACATCGGGATAAATAAGCATAAAGGTGAAGAAGTTGGGCTTTATGATACGGTCTTAAGTGGAGATGATTACACTGCAACCTTTGAAAATCAAAGCATGAAAAATGTATAACAAAAACATGCATGCAGATAAAATAAAGTTACGATCGCTCTTCGCTATGCTTGATTTTTCCGGCGATGTTGGTGTTAGCTTTAAAGGCTTTTCCGAAACATAGTTAAATGAATTTTGTTAAAAATAAGTGGGTAAAATCTCATTAATCCGATTTCAATGCAGCCTCCTACTAAGCAAAACATTGTGAAGTTGTGGAAAATATAGAGCGTTATATTTGTTTTTATAACTACAAAAGGATTTATTTAGAGATTGAGTATTTAACACTTGTTCAGAAGACGGCTGAATTAAAAAAGTGACTTGCATTGATTAAAGTAACACTTTTTCAATCTGCACAGATTTGATAAAGTCTTTTTGCCAATTTTTGCCGAGTTTTTGTTCAGCGATTAGCTCAATTGGGTAGATGGGCTTAATGTTAGTTGTGCTGCTGTAACGGCTCAAGCCTTGGCGGCAAGCAGGGCAGGTGGTTAGCATTTTGGTGGGTGCTTTACTTGTTTCTATGGTTGCTAAATCCTTTTTTATTTCGGCTTCTTTGCGGAATTTTACTTGCTTGGCAATATCAGGGCGAGCCACTGCAAAAGTGCCTGCTTCACCACAGCAACGCTCATTGCTAGTTACCTTTGAGTTCATAATTTCAGAGATGACAATGCTTGAATCTTTGGACTTAATTGGATCGTGGCAGGGGGCGTGGTATAGGTATTGCTCGCCAGTATCATCAAGTGTTACTTTGTTTTCCAATAGGTATTC
Organism: thiotrophic endosymbiont of Bathymodiolus puteoserpentis (Logatchev); assembly: GCF_900127505.1. Taxonomy (NCBI): domain Bacteria; kingdom Pseudomonadati; phylum Pseudomonadota; class Gammaproteobacteria; species thiotrophic endosymbiont of Bathymodiolus puteoserpentis (Logatchev). The sequence continues at coordinate 22,035 of NZ_UEXF01000069.1, forward strand.
GTGAATATCTATGAGTGTTGAATCTTTGAAAATATCTGCCATGTCATAGGTAAGGAGTTGGTCAATACAAGTACCACAAGAAGTTAGTACATGCTTAATGTCTAGGTAATTAAGTGTGTTTGCCATACGGTGGAATAACACACGGTTATCAATAGTGATTTCCTTGGATTTGGCTTCATACCCACCTGCACTTTGTGGATACCCACAGCATAAGTAACTTGGTGGTAATACCACTTTTATGCCTTGATGATAGAGTAGGGCGATGGTGGCTAAACCAATGTCAGAATAAAGGCGCTCAGAGCCACAACCTGGGAAATAGAACACACTTGGTGAGTCGGCATTTGATTTTTCAGGGTGAGCTAAAATTGGTACACTACTAGTATCGGTAATATTTAGCAAGCTTCGTAGTGGTGCTGCACTTGTATCAGTAGGTAAAGGTTTGTCTAAAATTGTGACTAATTCTGTAAAAAGACTGGGCTTGCCAATGGTTTTATCAGGTTGTTTTTTGTGTAACGGTTTGCTAAGTTTTGCAGCAATATGTTGTGCCTTATAACTAAAATCAATGAGTATTTTTTTAGTTAGGTTAATCTGCCACGGTTTGGTCATATTGAGATACGCCATTGATAATTTGGTGGCAATATTTGTATGCTTTTGTTTTTGCTTAATCAGCATACTTCGCATCTTGATGGAAACATCACCAAAATCAATATTCACCGGACAAGGGCTTGAACAACGGTGACAAATGGTGCAATGTTCAGCCACATCATTAAACTCATCAAAATGGTTAAGTGAGATGCCTCTACGCGTTTGTTCTTCGTATAAAAACGCTTCAGAAATTAAGTTGGTGCCAATAATTTTATCACGAGGTGAGTATAGCAAATTGGCTTCAGGTACATGCGTGGTGCAAATATCCTTGCACTTACCACAACGAAGACATGACTTTATCATGTCATTGATTTCACCAATACCACTGCTTTCTAAAATCAAGGCTTCTTGCTCAACTAAGCGCAAAGAAGGGGTAAAGGCATTGTTAAGATTACCATCTGGCATCAACTTGCCTTTATTGAAATGTCCGTTAGGGTCAATATGGTTTTTGTATTTGAAAAATTCTTGCTTAAATTCGTCGGATAAGTATTGATATTTAGTCAGCCCAATACCGTGCTCACCTGAAATCACTCCCCCAAGTTGCTGTGCTAAAATCATGATTTCATCCACTACTTTTTCAGCAGATTCTAGCATTTGTGTGTTGTGTGAGTGTACGGGGATGTTGGTATGTACATTGCCATCACCAGCGTGCATATGCGTTGCTACGAATAGACGAGCTTCACGATATTCACTATGTATTGTTTTAACTTTGTCACGAATTTCAGTAAATACATCACCCATTAACAAGTCATTCAAAGGCTGAGAAAAATCAGCAACATAAGAAATCACACGCTCGCTAGTTTGTAGTGCTTTAAATCCAGCTTCTTGTTCAAGGCTTGTTAGTGCATCTTGCCACTCGCTTTCAACCCTATCAAGCAGTGATAGGGTATGATTGATTTTGTCTTTAATAAGACTGGTGCTTGCATCAATGCTGTGAAAATAACTCTTAATTGCGCCTAATGTGGCAAGTTTGTTCCCAATCGATAGACGAATGTTAATACGCTCAACACCATGAGAGTAATCCCCTAATTTATTCAGGGGAATAACCACATCTTCATTAATTTTAAAAGCGTTAGTGTGAGCGGCAATAGCTGCAGTATTGGCGCGGTCTTTCCAAAAAATTTGGCGTTTTTCTGGTGAATGTGCAACAAAACATTCACCATCTCTGTCTTGTGTTAGCGTGATGATTTTTTCAATTTGTGACTCTAATGAATCTTGCTGGTCTGCACTAATATCAAGTAGCAAAATCATTTTTGGTAATTCTGAACGAGCGGCTTTTGTGGTGTAATTGACTGCTTTGATATAGCGGCTATCAAGATGCTCCATGCCAATTAAATCAACATATTTAGAATTATCTACGCTGTCTTTAATGGCAACAATTGCAGAAACTGCACGATCTAAGTCATAACCAAAAAACTCTAAACATAGTGTGCTAGTATGCTCAAGTGGCTGGTGCAAGATGAACTGTGCAGAAGTAATAAAGCCATCACAGCCTTCTTTTTGAATACCTGGCAATCCATCTAAAAATTTATTAGTAACATCTTTACCTAAACCGCTTTTACGCATGTCTTTAGCGTTAATCGTGAGTATTTCAGATTTTATTGGTGTGCTGGCATCTTTTTTTAAATGATGAATTTCAAAACTCACTTCCTTGAGTAATTGAATTTTGTCTTGATTGTGATTAAGGCGTTTTACCTGTAGCCAGTTACCATCAGGCATGATCATCTTCCATGACAAAAGATTGTCAATTGTTGTTCCCCATTTTAAGGCTTTTTTGCCACCTGCATTCATTGCCACATTGCCGCCAATGGTGCAAGCATCTTGCGAAGTTGGGTCAACGGCAAATACTAAGTTATTTTTTGCTGCTACTTCACTAACACGCTTGGTAATCACGCCTGCACCGACATTTACACTGTACAGCCCATCGTTGTGTTGGACTGTATCAATAAAGCTGAGTTTTTCTGTATTGATGACCGCTGTTTGTGCGCTCAGAGGGATAGCGCCACCTGTATAGCCCGTACCACCGCCACGCGGAATGATTGTGAGACCTAATTTAATACAAGTTTTGATGATTTTGGCAATTTCCAACTCAGTATCTGGGGTGATAACCACAGCAGGATATTCAACACGCCAGTCAGTTGCATCGGTGGCATGGGATGAGCGTGATAGGGCATCAAAGCGAATATTGTTATTGTGCGTGACTTTGAGTAGTGCTTTTTTAATGCGTGTTTTGTTGTTTTTAAATTCACGCAAACAAGATTTAAAATCATTTACTGCTTTGTCAGCATTGTCTAATAATTCCAATACTTTTGTATTACCGTTAGCACGCAGGCGAATTTGGTTAAGACGAGAATACAGTGCTTGGGTAAGTGCCTTCCAGCGTTTTTTGTTGTTAATCAGGTCTTCTTGTAAGTAAGGGTTGCGATTCACCACCCACATATCACCCAATACTTCAAACAGCATTCTCGCACTGCGACCTGTGTTGCGATTTTCTCGTAGTTGCTCGAGTAATTCCCATGACTGTTCACCTAAAAATCGACACACGATTTCTTTGTCTGAGAATGAAGTGTAGTTGTAAGGAATTTCGCGATATTGTTGCAAGTTTGTAAAGAGGGTTATTAAGCTATGCTTATTTTACTATAATAATAGTTATTGTTTGTTTGTTCGGAGTTGTTGGATGTTGTGGATAAAAGCCTTTCATATTATTAGTGTGATTACTTGGTTTGCGGCTTTGTTTTACTTGCCACGCCTTTTTGTTTATCATGCGATGAGTGATGACCAAGTGAGTATTGAGTGTTTTAAAGTGATGGAGCGTAAGCTCTATCGTGGCATTATGATGCCGAGTTTTGTTTTGGCAACAGTATTAGGCGCTTGGATGGTGATTGACAACTGGGCAGTTTATAGCACTCAATATTGGCTACACGCTAAGTTGGCACTGGTTGTGCCACTGATTGCTTATCATTTTTATTGTGGGTATTTGCTGTTAGTTTTCAAAGCGAATAACAATACTCGTTCACATATTTTTTATCGCTGGTTTAACGAATTTCCAGTACTAATACTGGTAGCAATTGTTATTTTAGTAGTGGTTAAGCCTTTTTAGTGAGTTTTAGGTAGTTGTCAGCCAAGGCTTCGTAGATAGGTTGTTGGTAAATTTGTTTAGAGATAAAGTTAGCAATAAAGGCGACCAGTAATCCCGGGAGCAGTAAATGCAGACTTAGCGTCATTTCAAGAATGACAAAAGTTGAGGTGAGTGGTGCTCTAATCACCGCACTTAAATACCCAATCATTGCCATTATTATCACAACTTGCGTATCAATTTGTGTATAGAAATTGGCCGCTTCTGAGCCAAGCCCCGCACCAATTGAAATACTTGGCATAAAGACGCCACCCGGAATGGTGGATACAAATGAGCTTAGTGTGGCAAAGTATTTCATTGCCACAAAGTCTAAACCCAGTGCTTTATTATTAAGAATTTGCAAAACTTCAGCGTGTCCAGAGCCTGCAATTTGTCCAGCAGAAAAATAATTAAAAATTGCAACAACAACACCCAGCAACAGAGCGATAACAATAACTTTAGTTTTGGTGTGGGCGATAAATTTTTTAATCAAATGAAGCGTTGCTCTAGAAAACAAGCCACCAAAAATCCCTGCAACAATTGCCAAAGGTAATAGTTGCCAAATTAGGCTTAAGTCAAGCGAATGTGAAGATAGGTCGCCTAAATAAGGGGCATTACCACGATAAATAATTGCAAATATATAAACCATCGCACTGACAATTGCAATAAGAATTAAGGCTTGTTTTTTTAGATTTCTGCCAATTTCTTCATAAGCAAACAACATACCAGCTATCGGTGCATTAAATGCCACAATCAGTCCAGCACTACCACCAATAGCAATCAGAGCGTGAATTAAAAATTTACGATTAAGTTTAATAAAACGATTAAAGCCATAAAAAATTGAACCACCAATATGAATGCTAGGACCTTCAATACCAATCGGCGCACCACCCAGCATTGCCAGAAAAATAAAACCTATTTTTTCTATTACCACCCTAAAGGAAAGTAATTGCTCACGAAGGGATTTATTGCGCGAGTCAGTGGCAGCAATGAGTTGTGGAATGCCACTGCCTTGCACAAAGTGACAATACTGTTTGGCAAAATAAATAATTGCCACAAAAGTAATCGGTGTAATGATGAAATTTAAAGCAGGGTATTCAACAATGAAAGTTTTAAAAATATACTGTGAAAACCCACTAACAGACAAGAAAAAAGTAACCACCACCACGGTTAAAACACTGGCAAGTGTTAGTAATACATAAGTTTTAACTTCGCTTGGAAAGTGATATGATAAGTATCGACGCATTTATTTAAGTAAATAATCCTGTTGAGAGATACCGGTCACCACGGTCGCAAGCGATAGTCACAATCACAGCATTATCCACTTGCTTAGATAGCTCAATAGCGGCAGATACTGCACCACCACTGGAAACGCCAGCAAAAATACCTTCTTTCGTGGCCAAATCACGGGTAGTTTGTTCGGCAGCAGTTTGTGAGACATCCATTATGGTATCAACTTTTGAAGCATCAAATATTTTTGGTAAATATTCTTTTGGCCAGCGACGAATGCCTGCAATTTTTGCCCCGTCTTCGGGCTGCACACCAATGATTTGGATATCTTTATTATGCTTTTTGAGTGTTTCAGATACGCCCATAATCGTACCAGTCGTCCCCATAGCTGAGACAAAATGCGTAACCTCACCATTTGTATCCTGCCATATTTCTTGTGCAGTTGTGTTGATATGCGCGCCTGAATTATCCCTATTAGAGAATTGGTCAAGTTGCTTACCTTTACCCTCTTTTTCCATGGTATCGGCTAAATCTCGTGCACCTTCCATCCCGGCTGCTTCACTGACTAAAATTAACTCAGCGCCATATGCTGCCATCGCATCTTTACGCTCTTTTGAGAGATTTTCAGGCATAATCAATATCATTTTATAGCCTTTAATCGCTGCCACCATTGCCAAAGCAATCCCCGTATTACCACTAGTGGCCTCAATCAGTGTATCACCTGCGTTAATCTCGCCACGCGCTTCAGCTTGAGTAATCATATTAAACGCCGCACGGTCTTTTACCGAGCCAGCAGGATTATTACCCTCAAGTTTGAGTAAGATGGTATTGCTTGAATTAGGATTTAAACGTTGTAAACACACTAATGGCGTATTGCCAATGGTTTGTTCTATGGTTGTGTAGCGCATAATTTTTGAACTCCAGAAAGTAGCGTGTTAAAACTGGTGGATGTATTGCTGTTGTCTAATTTTAAATAGAGCGATATTGTTTTTGAGCCTGATATTGGCTGATACTTTTTATCAGTAATTTTGTTTAATTCTTGTTTTGCATTGGCTAAATTATCAGCATTTCTAAATTTTGTAGAAGTTTGTCTTTGAGGTAATTTTTTATTAAAAGCCCGTTCAACTGCAAGCAAATCTCCCAAATAAAAATTTTCTAATTCATGGCAAGCAATTCGAATAATAGAGACATTTTTTTTACCGCTATTTTCGACCTTACTTAGTAATCGTTCTTTAATTTCTATACAGTCTGCGCTATCTTGGTCTCTGAGAATTAAAAAAACAGTATTTGGTGTATTGTAATTTTTTAGTTTTTTTTCTATTTGTCTATCTAAGTCACTTTTTCCTTCAAAAGTGATAATTTGAGATAGGCGGTAATTATCAGGTAATATTTTCGGTAAAACAATTTGCAACATTTCTTTTGCAGATTGTTCTTCGGTAAAACAAACTAAATTCATTTCTTACCCAAAGTCACAAAAAACCCTTGTTTCCATAAGTAGCCCATTTGGTCACCATCATTCATATAAGCTACAATTTGCTTATCTTCACTTGCTCTATTGATTGTTGTGTAGCCCTTCTCTTTAACCAAAAGAAATACTTCTTCAACATTAATGGCATTTAAAAAATCAGGTGAATGCGTAGAAACAAAAACTTGTTCTCCACGATTAGCATACGCCCTAAATTCCTCTGCCAGTTCTGCCAATAAATGTGGATAAAGTTGATTTTCAGGCTCTTCAACACATAAAAGTGGATAAGGTTTTGGATCGTAAAGCAAGACTAAATAAGCCAGCATTTTTATCGTACCATCGGAAATGTAGCGTACTAGAAATGGTTTATCAAAAGACTCATCTTGAATTTTTAATAACACTTGCCCTGTTTCTATGGTTTTTGCTTCTACATTGGAAATTCCTGGAATTCTTTGTTTTAAAACTTTGATAATTTCATCTAGTTGTTCTTTATGATTATTGTGTAAATATTCTATAACATTAGATAAATTCTCACCTAAAGTAGATAAATGCTCAGCATAATCTGCTTGTTGGATATTACGCGCTTCATTGACATGAATATCTGAAACATGCCAATTATCAATGAGTTCACTAAGGGCAATAACGGCAGGGAATTTCTCAAACTGTGCCAACCCTTTAATGGCTAAAATATCAGGTGATTTGAGGGTTTGTTCTTCTCGCTCTAAATCTTTTTCTTCAGTAGAATCTAGCATTTGTTCGTTAATAACCGCCTTACCTTTGCCACAACTAAAGTTTAAAAATTCCCAAGGTAGTCCTTTAGCGCCTCTACGATATTTTAAAATTTCCCTATCAACAACCGCTTTGCCGTTTTTTTGAGCTATACTTAAAAAGTAAGTAATAATAGGATTGTTTTTATAAGTATTTTTTGCTTTAAATTTTATTTCAAACTCAATATTATCCTCAGAACCACGACTAATAACTTCATCAAAACCACCGCGTTTATTAAAAGCAGTATTAACATCGGTAGAGAGTGCATCTTTTAAAAAACCAAAAACATTAAACAAAGTTGTTTTTCCAGAGCCATTACTACCAACAATCACACAAAATTTTGGAATGTCCTTCATTTCAGCATTCTTAAATGCTTTAAAGTTTTTGATTTTTAATGATTCTATTTTCATAATACTTTTTACATATTGTCTAAAATTGCGCGTTTAACCTCTTCCATCACAGGGTCAATGTGAATCATGTTATCATTATTACACTGAGCGATAGCAGTATCAGGGTCTTTTAAGCCATGACCTGTTAAGGTGCAAACAATTTTTGATCCTTCAGGGATCTTGCCACTTTTAATGTCACGCATTGCACCTGCTAGTGATGTGGCTGATGCAGGCTCACAGAAAATACCTTCTTTTTCGGTTAGTAGTTTTTGAGCGCTCAAAATATCAGCATCGCTTAGTGCATCAAACCAACCGTTTGATTCCCTTTCAACTTCATGTGCCAAATCCCAACTTTGCGGGTGGCCAATACGAATAGCGGTCGCAATTGTTTCGGGATTGTCTATCATCTCACCTTTTTTAAAAGGGGCAGAACCTTCTGCTTGATAGCCCACCATGGCAGGTGTTTTAGTGGCCTTGCCATCTTGTTGGTATTCCTTATAGCCCATCCAATGTGCAGAGATATTGCCCGCATTACCCACAGGCAAACAGTGATAATCAGGCGCATCGCCCAATTCTTCAACAATCTCAAAGCTGGCTGTTTTTTGACCTTGCAGACGAAAAGGGTTGATTGAATTTACAATGGATACGGGCGCATGCTCAGCCACTTCTTTAACCAAGCGCATGCCATCATCAAAGTTACCTTTGATTTGAATAATCACCGCACCGTGAATCATTGCCTGCGCTAATTTACCTAAGGCAATCTTACCTTCTGGAATAAGTACAAAGGCTTTAATGCCAGCGCGGGCTGCATAAGCAGCAGCAGAGGCGGATGTATTACCTGTAGAAGCGCAAATAATGGCTTTTGAGCCTGCTTCTACCGCCTTAGTTACTGCCATCGTCATGCCACGGTCTTTAAATGAACCGGTTGGATTTAAGCCTTCGTATTTCACATAAATATCCACATCTTTACCTAATAAGGCAGGAATATTTTCTAAGCGAATAAGTGGTGTATTGCCTTCACCCAAGCTGATGAAGTTTGTGTTTTCATCAACAGGTAGTCTATCTTTATAGTGGTTAATTAAGCCAGTATATCTCATTGTATTGTCCTTTTAGTCTAATGTTTCTACATGAATGATTTTAACCTCTTCTTGGATAGAATCATGTTTTTGAATTGCTGCTACTGCTGCATTAATATTGCTGGTCTTTACTTGGTTGGTAATAATAGCGATATGTGCATTGTCTTGTGCGTCAATTTGCTTTTGTACAACTGCCTCTACGCTAATATTGTGATTGGCAAAAATTGCTGTAATATCTGCCAACACCCCTGGTTTATCAGTGGCTAATAAGCGTAGATAAAAGATGCTTTCAATATCATCTTGATTTTGATAAGGTATTGCTTCAAATGACTGCCAGCCTAAAACATTATGACTGAGCGTGCCTTTAATCACATCAACCAAATCAGCAATCACAGCACTTGCTGTAGCTTCAGCACCAGCACCAGCACCATAATAAAGCGTTGAACCTACAGCATTGCCTTTGACTAATACTGCATTCATCACGCCATCAACATTTGCCAATAGGCGAGTCTTTGGGATGAGTGTTGGATGCACACGCATTTGAATTTTACCGTTGAGTTTCTTAGCAATGCCTAAGTGCTTAATGGAGTAACCTAACTCTGTGGCAAAAGCCACATCTTCACCACTGATTTGACTAATGCCCTGTGTAGATACTTTGTCAAATTGCAACTCACAACCAAAAGCAATGGCGGCTAATATGGCCAATTTGTGCGCTGCATCAATGCCTTCAACATCAAAAGTTGGGTCAGCTTCAGCATAGCCCAACTCCTGTGCTTCTTTCAGCACATCGGCAAAATCTCTACCCTTATCACGCATTTCAGTCAGGATGAAGTTGCCTGTACCGTTGATAATGCCAGCTACCATTTCAATTTGGTTGGCACTCAGCCCTTGCTCTAAAGATTTAAGGATTGGAATACCACCCGCTACCGCTGCTTCAAACAACAAATGCGTGTTGTTGTCTTTTGCCAAAGCAAGCAATTCATTACCATGGGTGGCAATCAAGGCTTTATTGGCAGTAATCACATGCTTGCCATTTTTAATGGCTGTTTCTACCAGCTCTTTTGCTAAAGTAGTGCCACCCATTAACTCTAAGACAATATCAATTGAGTCATTATTAACGATTTCAAAAGGCGCTTGAGTGAACTCAATGCCCTTTGTTGGGCAAATGCGAGGTTGATTGATATCTCTAACTGCGGCGTGCGTTACTTGTATTTGTACGCCTGTGCGACGCATGATTTCAGCTTGATTTTTTGCTAAAATATTAACCACACCACCACCAACAGTGCCCAGTCCCAAAATCCCTATATTCATAAGTTAATCCTATCTATGAATGAATAAAGGTTGGAATTATACCAATAGAGACCACTGCATTAGATTATTTGTTGAGTGTAATTGCCACGCATTTAAGTGAACGGGAATATTGTGTTGGAACTTTATGTTGATTGTCAAATAACACAGGGGCTAAAGATTTGAGCATATCTTCATAAATCGACTTTTTAAAGTCAATTATCATCTCAATAGGGTGCCAATAATCCACCCATTGCCAATCGTCAAACTCAATGTCACAGTGCGTGTCTAGTTTGATATTGCTCTCTTCACCAGTAAGTTTTAGCAAAAACCATACCTGCTTTTGTCCAATACAAAGTGGTTTTTGTCTGCGTCTTATGTGTTGTTTTGGCAAATCATAACGCAACCATTTTGGTGTTTTAGCAATCAAGTCTACATGTTCAGGTAAGAGTCCAACTTCTTCATTTAACTCACGAAACAAAGCCTCAAGTTCACTTTCTCCCTCGTCAATGCCACCTTGTGGCAATTGCCAAGCATCCTGTTGATGACGCTTGGCTAAGAGTACCTGCTTTTTGTCATTGGTAATAACGATACCAACATTGGCACGATACCCCTCTTGATCAATCATAATAAGGGGTGGTTTTTTGTTGTTGAGTGATTAATCGTCGCCAAATACACCCAAAATATGCATCAAACTGACAAACATATTGTGTAATGCTAAATACAGACTAACCGTTGCTGAGATGTAATTAGTCTCTCCGCCATTAATAATAGCGGACATTTGTGAAAGCATAAATGCACCCATGATTAATACCACGGCAAATGAAATGGCTAAGCTAACAAAAGAAGATTCAATAAAAAATATATTAATTAAATACAAAACAATAATGCCAATCATAGCAAAAAATATCATGCCATTGAGAAAACTAAAATCTTTTTTGGTGTTTTGCGCATAAAAGCTAATTGCAAAGAAGGAGACACCCGTACCAGTTAGTGCTTGCATTACTAAATTTGCACCATTTGGCGTTGCTAAGTAATGCGTCAACATCGGACCAAGGGAATAGCCCAACAGACCTGCAACTGCAAATGCAGTTAAAATCCCCATATTGCTATTTTGAGTTCTTGGTAAGACAAACCAAATTACTACAATTACTGCGATTAAACTAACGATTGCTGAGCCAAAACTTGCGCCAATAGAGATTGAAAACCAAGAAGACAAGCCACCAAATACTAGTGTGTATGATAATAATTTCATAGTGTCTGACAAAACTTTATTTTTAACCTTGGTAACTCTTATTGTTGCCATATTTGCAAATATATTCATAATTTATCCTTTGTTGTTAAGCGTGTAAAATGATTTAATTTTATACTAAAAAAACCAAGATGAAGTTGATTTTAGGCTTAGGAAAAACAGGTGTCTCTATTGCACGGTTTTTAACCAAACAACAAGTTGCTTTTAGGGTGGCAGATAATCGAAACACCCCCCCATTTTTATCGCAATTTAAAGGCCAATTTAACACAGAAAATTTATTTTTAGGCGACTGGAAGCCTGAGTTGTTAAATAATATTGATGAAGTTATTATTAGCCCTGGGGTCGCTCAAAGTGAGACTATCGTGATTTGGGCTAGGGCCAATAACATCCCTATTATTAGTGATATAGCGTTATTTTCACGCCATGCTCAGGCCCCAATTATTGGTATTACCGGCTCTAATGGCAAATCAACCGTTACTCAATTACTCGGTGAGATGATTGCCAATGATGGCAAAAAAGTCGCCATTGGCGGTAATATTGGCAAGCCAGCATTAGACTGTTTAAGTGATGAAATTGATTATTATGTATTAGAACTGTCTAGTTATCAACTAGATTACACACAGAATTTAGAACTATTAACTGGCGTAGTGCTCAACATCACCCCCGACCATCTTGACAGATACCCAGGTTTCCAACATTATGTCAGTTCCAAACTTAGCCTATACCAATATTGCCAACATCCAGTTATTAACGCAGATGAACCACTCACCCCAACGATAGATAATGCCAAATATTTTGGTATGGATATACCTAAGCAAGATAGTGATTTTGGTACTGTTACCTGCCATGGTAGTTGCTATATCTTAAAAGGTGATGACTCACTGATGGATGTAGATGATATGCTACTTATCGGGCAACACAATATAGTTAACGCATTGGCAGCACTTGCTTTAGGCGACCAAATCGGGCTTAACACCGACTCAATGATTACAACCGTCAAAACCTTTAAAGGCTTAGAACACCGCCTAGAATGGGTAGTAAAAAAGCAAAATATCGATTACTATAACGACTCAAAAGCCACCAATGCTATGGCTACTATTACAGCATTAAACGCACTAATAGACAAATATGAAAATATTGTACTCATTGCAGGTGGCATCAAAAAGCAAGAAGACTACAGTGCTTTATTTGAATTGATTGATAATAATATATCCAATGTTGTTCTAATCGGGCAAAGCGCCAAAGAATTAGGCAACAACATCCATACTGCAAAAGTCACCTATACTAACTCTATGGAAGCAGCGGTAAATACCGCCAGCACCTTAATTGACAGCGGTGCAATTTTGCTATCCCCAGCTTGCACCAGTTTTGATATGTTTGATAATTTTGAACAGCGTGGGCGAGTGTTTAAACAGTGCATTGCTGAATTTTAGGCATTAAAAAATCCCCATAAAGAAGATTTTGGTCGCTATAAAAAGCGGAGCCTACGAAAAATAAATTTCATTGGTATGAAAAGCAAATTTAATAAGCGATAGTCAGTTACAATCAGGTTTCATTATAACTATAAAAAAGTAAAATTGTAATATATTGTAAATATATGACAAGAAGTTGATAAACTGAAGTAGAACAACTATACTGGTTAGTGTTTACATAAGTAGTCAACCCTTAAAAACCACACAACAAATTGATTTATAACAATAAAACCAACAATAACCCTAGACAAATCAACCAACTTTTGTTAAAATACCTCTTATTTCTTGGTCGTTTTGCTTAAAAAAATGTTAACTAAATCCAGCCCAATATCCACCCAATCAAATCTTTTTCATTCAGAGCTCTTTTCTCAATTAGATGTCAAAGACCCTTTAATACAACTAGCCAACACTATTAATTGGACAGTCTTTGATGATGCCTTTGAACAACATTACTCTCAAAACAATGGCAGACCCTCAAAACCCATCAGGCTGATGGTAGGTTTGCTTTTGCTTAAACAACTAGAAAACCTCTCTGATGAGCGTGTTGTTTTGCAATTTAAGCGCAACCCTTATTACCAATACTTCTGTGGCTACTCAAACTATATACCAGGCATGCCTTGCAATGCCACCGAGTTGGTGCACTTTAGAAAGCGTATAGGCGTTAAAGGTTTTAATCTTATTTTTAAAATGAGTGTTGCCTTGCATGGCAAACAAGCCCAAGAAGCAACAGTATTAATTGACACCAC
>NZ_UEXF01000069.1:37734-44199 GCF_900127505.1 thiotrophic endosymbiont of Bathymodiolus puteoserpentis (Logatchev)
GCCAGTCATGATAAAAATATTCACGACTCAAAAACCTTAAATGTTGCCATAAGCCATGCTAATAGCAACAGAAACAAACCCATCAAACAAGCGGTATGCGACCGAGGCTATGTTGGTGCAAAGGTAGTGCTCGGTGCAAACATCATTTTGCCTAAAAAAGCCCTTAAGCGAGACAATCGTTATCAACAAGACAAAAAGCGCAAACTGTGTAAAAGACGCGCAGCGATTGAGCCGATTATCGGACATCTTAAATCAGATTTTAGACTCTCTAGAAACCTACTCAAAGGGCAAGTTGGTGATGAGATTAATGTTTTAATGGCTGCCTGTGCTTGGAATTTGAGAAAATGGCTGGTGATAGCCACTATTTTTTTGTTTTGGCAAAAACTGGGCTTATTTTTTGTAAAATACCTAAGGTTTTTTGTGGTGCTGGATAAAAAGCAGTTTTGTTGATTTAGATGGTTGGCAAAATGGGGGGTTTTGGTTTGGTTGGAATGAGTTTTTAAGGGGCGACTAAATAATAATTTTAACGGGGAAATAATGAATAAAAAAATATTAGGCTTAGATTTGGGTAGTAATTCCATTGGTTGGGCATTGATGAATGAAGCAGATGATGAAGTAAATCAGATTATTGATTTAGGTTCGCGTATTTTTAACAAGGCAGTGGAGGAAAAAGTACCCACACCTAAAAATCAAAAACGCCGAGATATGAGGCTAGGGCGAAGGGTTTTACAACGCCGAGCAAGGCGTAAGCAAAGAATGGCTCATTATTTAATCTCACTTGATTTATTGCCTCAGGAATTAAGTAACAATTTTGGACAAGAAAAATTACTTAATGAGTTAGGTGACCCTTATGAGCTTCGCACTAAAGGCTTAGATGAACAATTAAAAGCACACGAATTCGGCAGAGTACTTTTGCATTTTGTCGCAAGACGAGGCTTTTTATCCAGTAAAAAACAAATAGCAGGGGATTTGGTGGATGACCCCGATACACAAACTTATTTATCAACACTTGATAGCAGACAAACCAGAGGCGAAGAAGGGCAATTTAAAGCGGACATTGCACAAGTTTATCAAGCGATTGAGGATAATAACGCTAGAACTTTAGGTGAGTATTTATTTAATCTTGAAGTTGGGAAGGTTAAACGCAATCGCTCACATGATGGTGGGCATTTGCGCACTGACAGAGCAATGTATAAAGATGAACTGTGCAAAATTTGGAAAAAACAACAAGTATATTTTGATTTGCCAGATGAATTTATTAGTGAAGTAAAAAAAATTATTTTCTATCAACGCCCTTTAAAACTTAGAAAAGATAGGGTGGGTAAATGCTCATTAGAGTCAAAACATTATCGTGCTAATACTGCAAGGCTAGAAGTGCAAAAGTTTAGATACCTACAAGATGTGAATAACTTAGAATATTTTGAGCGTCACAGTGAACAGTGGCTTAAATTAAGTGATGAGCAAAAAGACAAATTAAAAATTTATTTTGAGTATCATCCTGAAATTGCAATAACTGCATTAAAGAACGAATTAGGTTTAGATAAACCTACCAAAATAAATTTAGAGAAAAAAAATTTAAAAGGCAATATTACTGCTTGTGAAATTCGTGATGTCATTGGCAATAGTTGGGATGAATACTCAAACAAAGAACAAATCCAATTATTTGAAGATTTATTTACTATTAAGAAAAAATCTTCACTTAAGGCAAGGCTAATCACTCATTGGGATTTTGACAAACAAACTGCAGTTAAACTCTGTTTGATTGAGTTTGAACCAAGCCATTCAAATCACTCTTTAAAAGCAATTAAGGCGTTGTTGCCATTTTTAGAGCAAGGTTTGCGTTATGACCAAGCTAGAGTTGAGGCGGGTTATGGCTATGAACAAAAAGAGGTTGAAGTGCAAAACAACTTACCTGCTCCACCAGAAACTTCCAATCCAATTGTAAACAAAGGTTTGCACGAATTACGCCGTGTGGTTAATGCCGTTATCAAACAATATGGCAAGCCTGACATTGTGCGTATTGAAATGGCGCGTGATTTGGAAATGAATACCACGCGCTATAAAGAAAACCAAAAGAGACAAAAAGACAATCAACAAGCCAATGAAAGGGCAACCAAGGCATTTATAGAAGAAACAGGCGAAAAATATCCTTCTCATGATGAAAAAATCCGTTATCGCTTATGGGAAGACCAATCTTACAGGTGTGCTTATAGTGGTCATACAATTGCATTGGGGCAAGTTTTCTCAGCAGACTGCGAAATTGACCATATATTGCCATTTAAAAAATCGCTTGATGATAGTTATATGAATAAAGTCTTATGCTTTGAAAAAGAAAATCAAAATAAAGCAGATAAAACACCAATTGATGCATGGGGTGGCGATAATAATAAATGGAATCAAATCACACAAGCTATTAGTCGTTGGGATAAATCTTTAAAATCAAAAATCAGTCGTTTTTATATGAGAGAAAATGACTTGGAACGAGGCTTTATTTCATCCCAACTCAACGATACGCGCTACATCTCACGCCTTGCACAGAATTATATGCGTGAATTAGGTTGTGATGTTAATGTCACCAAAGGCTTTGTGGTTAGCCAAATTCGTCATCAATGGGGCTTTAATAATTTAATTGGTGAAACTGATAAAAAAGAGCGTACCGATCATCGGCATCATGCTATTGATGCAGTTGTGATTGCTAGCACTTCTAGAAGTTTATATCAACAAGCCGTTAATCAAATTGAACGCAACAAGTTAAAAATTCCTCAACCCTATAACGATATTTTGCAAGAATTAGGTGAAAAATTAAAGCATATGATTGTATCGCACACACCACAATGCAAATTATCAGGTGGTTTGCATGAAGAGACTGGCGCTGGATATATTGCCAAACATGGTGGTTTGGTTTATCGTAAAACACTGAATCCAAAATTTAGCATTCAAAATGCCGAGAAGATTGTTGATGAACAAGTTAAAAATATTGTTCTAGAGCATATTAACAAGCACACAAATAGCGAAGAAGCATTTAATGAGGAAAATTTAAAAACCTTAAAATTGGGCAAAAACCCTATTAAACGGGTAAGAGTTTTGCAGTCAAAAATAAACACGACTAAAAATAAAACGGCAGAAGATATTTTGCAACAAAGTAAATTTGGTGTTAAAGACAAATCAGGTAAGATTTTTAAATATATGTCGTATGGCAATACTCACCATGTGGAAATTATTCAACACAAAAAAACTGGCAAAGTTAAAGGTGAGTTTGTAACAATGATGGAAGCACATAAAAGGGCGATGACTGGCACAAAATACGCACAAAAAAGAGAAGTAGTGCGAGAACCTATGATTAAAACTAATTATGGCGATGATTGGCAATTTTTAATGGCGTTACATATTAACGATACAGTAAGTATAGAAAAAGACAATGGTGAAAGAATATTTTATAGAGTACAAAGGTTAGGTGGAGGTTACGATATTACCCTTAGGTTAAATATTGCATCAACTATTAGTGATAAGAAGCAGTGCTTACCTCTAATGACAAAGGGTATTATTGAAAACAATCTAATCAAGCACAAGGTTAACGCTATTGGCGGTTTAATCGATGATTAAACGCATTGTTGAGGTATCAAATCCTAGTTATTTACACCTCAAGAACAAGCAACTATTTATTGAACAAAATCATAAAGTAGTGGCGCAGGTGCCAATAGAGGATATCGGGGTATTAATTTTAGAGCATAGTGCCATTAATATTACTCAGCCCTTAATTATTGAATGCCAAAAGAACAACACGGCTATTATTTTTTGCGATGAAAAGCACCTGCCATATTCCACTATTTTACCAATTTCTGAGGGTAATAATCTACATCAAAAAATCCTCAAGCAACAAATCAATATCACTGAGCCAGTGCGTAAAAACCTATGGAAACAAGTTATCCAGCAAAAAATCACCAATCAAGCCAATACGCTCAAACAGTTTGATAAATCTTTTATGCGTTTAGAGAAATTAGCAAATGAAGTTAAATCAGGTGATAGTACAAATTGTGAGGGTTTAGCAGCACAATATTATTGGAAGGCTTTATTTGGTAAAGGTTTTGTGCGTGACCAAAATGCAGAGGGTGTAAACTCTGTGCTAAATTACGGTTATTCCATTATTCGAGCAATGATTGCTAGAAGTATTGTAGCAAGTGGGCTACACCCTGCTATTGGCTTATTTCATCATAATCAGTATAACGGCTTGTGTTTGGCGGACGATTTAATGGAGCCGTTTCGCCCTTGGGTAGATAGCATAGTCTATAAATTATATCAAGAGAATGCAAATATCAATATCACCAAAGAAGTCAAAATTCCTTTTTTAAATTTAATTAGCGAAAATGTTAAATTCAAAAATAAGCAAATGCCACTAATGATATCTGTGCATTATTTAATGGCAGATTTAAAACGCAATTTTGCCAAAGAAAGTAAACGACTGGTCTATCCAAAAAAATAATGTTTGGAGGTTTGCAAACTATGTGGACAATAGTTTTGTTTGATTTACCGACAGATGGCATTGAAATGAAAAGGGACTATCGCTATTTTCGTAAATTCTTACTTGAAAATGGCTTCACCATGATGCAATATTCAGTATATATGCGCCATTCTAGTAGCGAAGAAAATGCTCAAGTACACATTAATCGAGTTAAAGTCCACTTACCATCAGACGGCGAAGTGCGTATTATCAAAATAACTGATAAACAATTTGGACGGATTGAGGTTTTTTACGGAAAAAAACGCCGACCTATCGAAAAAGCACCAGAACAATTATCATTTTTTTGACTAGAAAAAATGATAAAAGTCTGATATTAAAGCATTTTAGACAAGGTGATTGTAACTGACTATCGCCTAAATGCAAATCACAACTATATAAAATTGAATAATTCTATTATCATTGTAACTGACTATCGCCTAAATGCAAATCACAACAATCGCGAGTAAGCTAGGAATTGGTGTTAATTGTAACTGACTATCGCCTAAATGCAAATCACAACTGATAGCCAGTGGTTGTCGTTTCCGTTTGCATTGTAACTGACTATCGCCTAAATGCAAATCACAACCTTCAAGTGCTTATACTCGATACTGGCACAATTGTAACTGACTATCGCCTAAATGCAAATCACAACTTGTCAATCGATAAATGATAAAAGGCATCTTATTGTAACTGACTATCGCCTAAATGCAAATCACAACTGTTTTTGACTATTTTTGATTTTTGCAATTGTAACTGACTATCGCCTAAATGCAAATCACAACTTAATTTGAAGTCTAGCGGCAGGAGGTTTATTATAACTGACTATCGCCTAAATGCAAATCACAACTCACACACCATTGGCAACCATGATTATGCTATTGTAACTGACTATCGCCTAAATGCAAATCACAACCACTGTGGTGAATATGGCGATTTGACTCGGATTGTAACTGACTATCGCCTAAATGCAAATCACAACTGTCGTATATCTCTTTTAGCCCTTTGTTCAATTGTAACTGACTATCGCCTAAATGCAAATCACAACTAGTCTTTCTTAACTTTCCTTTTACGAATGATTGTAACTGACTATCGCCTAAATGCAAATCACAACTATTTTTGCCAGATACCCCATTATTTCATATTGTAACTGACTATCGCCTAAATGCAAATCACAACTGAATTGGGTACACTCTGCCGTCGAACAAGATTGTAACTGACTATCGCCTAAATGCAAATCACAACATAAAGCTCTTGCTGATGTTTATGGTTCTGATTGTAACTGACTATCGCCTAAATGCAAATCACAACTATAAAACAGTTATCTCACCGAACACCAACATTGTAACTGACTATCGCCTAAATGCAAATCACAACGACAATATACGCACACAAGCAAACACTGTTGATTGTAACTGACTATCGCCTAAATGCAAATCACAACATGGTATCTTCGACACATTCTAACTACGGGATTGTAACTGACTATCGCCTAAATGCAAATCACAACCATAAGAGCATACTGCTTTCTCAATGGTTGATTGTAACTGACTATCGCCTAAATGCAAATCACAACAAACATGCCTGTAAGACGCGATGTAAACGATTGTAACTGACTATCGCCTAAATGCAAATCACAGCGACAATATATCCCCAAGCTCAGTATCTCTATTGTAACTGACTATCGCCTAAATGCAAATCACAACTAAGTGGTCTTTGTGCGTCCTAATGATTAAATTGTAACTGACTATCGCCTAAATGCAAATCACAACTCTTGGTCTTTGATAAAATATTGCTGCTCTATTGTAACTGACTATCGCCTAAATGCAAATCACAACTACGCTAATATCAGACGAGCACTTAAGCACATTGTAACTGACTATCGCCTAAATGCAAATCACAACTAATAATAGGGGGAGGGGGGTGTTAAAAGGATTGTAACTGACTATCGCCTAAATGCAAATCACAAC
>NZ_UEXF01000069.1:45229-56080 GCF_900127505.1 thiotrophic endosymbiont of Bathymodiolus puteoserpentis (Logatchev)
GCCAGTCATGATAAAAATATTCACGACTCAAAAACCTTAAATGTTGCCATAAGCCATGCTAATAGCAACAGAAACAAACCCATCAAACAAGCGGTATGCGACCGAGGCTATGTTGGTGCAAAGGTAGTGCTCGGTGCAAACATCATTTTGCCTAAAAAAGCCCTTAAGCGAGACAATCGTTATCAACAAGACAAAAAGCGCAAACTGTGTAAAAGACGCGCAGCGATTGAGCCGATTATCGGACATCTTAAATCAGATTTTAGACTCTCTAGAAACCTACTCAAAGGGCAAGTTGGTGATGAGATTAATGTTTTAATGGCTGCCTGTGCTTGGAATTTGAGAAAATGGCTGGTGATAGCCACTATTTTTTTGTTTTGGCAAAAACTGGGCTTATTTTTTGTAAAATACCTAAGGTTTTTTGTGGTGCTGGATAAAAAGCAGTTTTGTTGATTTGGATGGTTGGAAAAATGGGTGGTTTTGGTTTGTTTGGAGTGAGTTTTTAAGGGGCGACTATTTAACTTGGCATACTGAGTTATATTTTTTGGAAAAAAGACCAATCTAAGGTACTTGCTCAAACAACCCTATTTAGTATTGTTGGGCTGGGCTTTATCGGTTATTTTTTGGCGTCTTTATTGGATTTAAAAGGTCTTGAAACTATTTCTGCTGGGTTGGAGAGATTGACTTTGTTTACCTATCCTATTTTTATTGCGATTTTAGGTGCAATTTACATTACCCCAAAACCCCTGACAACTTTTTAAAATTTCTTATATAGAACATCTTAAGAGACCTTCTTCTTTTCCTGATTAAATTTTATACTTTCTTGATACACATCCATTGGTTTTTTATATTTCAATGTTTCATGGAATCTTTGATGATTGTAAAACTCAATATAATCATCCATATCAGTGATTAAATCACTAATGGATTGATATTCATTTAAATAAATTCTTTCGCATTTTGCGCTCCTCCAGAAACGCTCAATACAGATATTATCTGTAGCCCTACCTTTACCATCCATAGATATTGTAATACCTAAATCTTTTAATCGTTTAGTGTGTATCTCACTGGTATATTGACTACCTTGATCAGTGTTAAATATCTCTGGGTGTGGGTGTGGGTGTGGGTGTGGGTGTGGGTGTAGGTGTTTCTCTAAAGCGTCATTAAGTACACCCATTACCAATTGAGAATCCATGGTATTGGATATCCTGTGTGATAGAACAGCTTTTGAATGCCAATCAATAATAGCTGCCATATAGACCATACCCCCTGCAATCTTGACATAGGTAATGTCGGTGCTCCATACATGGTTAGAATGACTGATATTAAGCCCTCGTAGCTTGTAACTGTATTTCTTGTGTGCTTTGATTGGTATAGTTGTATTAACTTGTTTAACTGCTAATACTGCCTTTAAACCTAATTCTTGCCGATAGCGTGCTACGGTGTGTAAACTCACCTTGTAGCCGTCTTCAAGTAATTGTTGATGGATTTTTTTCTCACCATAGATGGGTATTTTTTCAAACACCTTGGTGATGTGGTTTTTGATAGATTGTTTGGTGTTATTTACTTTTGGCTTGTAATAAATCCCACTTCTGTTAACACCTAACAATTGACATTGATGATTAACTGACAAAGAATATGAGGCGTGCAATAGGGAAGGCTTGAGATCAACTAACTGTTTGCGGTTAGATGAGCCCAAGCTTTTTAGCTTTTTTGCTAACCACTCCTTCTCTACGGTTACCTTGCCTACTAGTGTAGTTAAACGCTCATTTCGCATCTGTGCTTTGATAAGTTCGTCTTTGTATTCTTTGACTGCCTTGGATGGCTCCATGGCAATCTCTGCGTTAGCAAGGAAAGTCTTCTTCCAATTTTGTAGATTCTGAGGCAAAATATTATGCTTGCTGGCAATCTGCACTATGGCGCTTTCATTTTGTAGTAATTCAAGTACTAATTTAGTCTTGAATGCTGAGGTATATTTTGTTCGTTTTTTACTCATTTTTTTACTCCGATTTTTTTGTTTAGTTTAACTCGTTCGAAATAAGAAAGTTTAAATTGTTGTCTGAAATTGTTGGGGTTTTATATTCGCCGATCTTTAATATTTATAAGATTCTGACTTAAATGGACCATTTTTTGGCGTGTTGATGTAATCAGCTTGTTTGTCGGTGAGTTTGGTTATCACGCCACCAAAGCCAGCTACCATATCACTGGCAACTTCTTCATCGAGTTTTTTAGGTAAGACTTTTACATAAATCTCACCACCTGTATTGGCAAAGGATTTTCCATATAAATATATTTGCGCCAATACTTGATTAGCAAACGAACCGTCCATAATGCGACTTGGGTGACCTGTGGCATTACCGAGATTTACCAAGCGACCTTCAGATAATAAAATTAAATAATCATTTTTATTGTCACTTTTGAACACACGATGAACTTGCGGTTTAACCTCATCCCAAGTCCAGTTGTCGCGCATATATTGTGTGTCAATTTCATTGTCAAAGTGCCCGATATTGCAAACCACTGCACCTTGTTTAAGCATTTGCAACATTGCGCTATCGCATACATTAAGGTTGCCTGTTGTGGTAACGATTAAGTCTGTTGTGGCTAATAATCGTTTATTAATATCCTTAGTTTCACCAGTATTTTCACCTTTTTTATAAGGAGAAACAATTTCGAAACCATCCATACAGGCCTGCATCGCGCAAATTGGGTCAATTTCACTAACTTTCACAATCATACCTTCTTGACGAAGAGATTGCGCTGAGCCTTTGCCAACATCACCATAACCAATCACTAAGGCTTTTTTACCTGCCATTAGCATATCTGTGCCACGCTTAATCGCATCGTTAAGTGAATGGCGACAGCCATATTTGTTGTCATTTTTTGATTTGGTAACAGAATCATTCACATTAATAGCAGGCACTTTAAGTGAGCCTTCTTCCAGCATTTCTAATAAACGATGAACACCTGTTGTGGTTTCTTCACTAATACCATGAATATCTTTTAACATTGCTGGGTATTTTTCGTGCAACATTTGTGTTAAGTCACCGCCATCATCCAACACCATATTGGCGTTCCAAGGCTTGCCATCAGCAAGGATGGTTTGTTCGATGCACCACAAGAATTCTTCTTCAGTTTCGCCTTTCCAAGCGAAAGTAGGGATATTAGCAGTTACCATTGCCGCTGCCGCATGGTCTTGCGTTGAGAAAATATTACAACTTGACCAGCGAACCTGCGCACCCAAATCAACCAAGGTCTCCATTAGTACAGCGGTCTGAATGGTCATATGAATACAGCCCAAAATTCTTGCATCTTTTAAAGGCTGTGTTGTGCTGTATTTAGCGCGAAGTGCCATTAATGCAGGCATCTCAACTTCTGCCAGTTCAATTTCTTTACGACCAAAATTAGCCAAAGCTATATCAGCAACTTTGTAGTCGTTATTATTAAGGGTATTGTTACTCATTATTATTGTCCTAAAAGGTTAAAAAATAAGCGTCGTTTTGATTTTGCCAAGCCTGATTGAAAAATATTTTTCAATGCAACGCCCTTTGGTATGTTGCATATTTTACTTGATTTTTTCCCAAGTAATGTCATCTTCTGTGCGACCAAAATGTCCGTAAGCAGCCGTTTGCTGATAAATAGGGCGTTTTAAATCTAACATTGTGATTAAACCTTTAGGGCGTAAATCAAAATTTTCATTGACAAATTTTTCAATTTCCACCATGGGTACTTTTGCCGTGCCAAAGGTTTCAATACTGATTGAAGTTGGCTCTGCTACACCAATTGCATAAGAGACTTGAATTTCGCATTTGTCTGCTAGACCAGTAGCCACAATATTTTTTGCTACATAACGCGTTGCATAGGCGGCACTTCTGTCTACTTTTGATGGGTCCTTGCCTGAAAATGCACCACCACCATGTCTTGCCATGCCACCGTAAGTGTCCACAATAATTTTACGACCCGTTAGTCCTGCATCACCAACTGGGCCACCAATTTCAAAGGCACCTGTTGGGTTGATGTGGTATTGTGTTTTATCACTTAACCACTGTGCGGGTAAGATAGGTTTTATAATCTCTTCCATCACTGCTTCTTTAAGTTCTGCTTGAGAAATACCTCCATCATGCTGTGTGGATAAAACCACCGCATCAACGCCAACCACTTGAGCGTCTTTGTAAATACAAGAAACTTGTGATTTTGCATCAGGGCGCAACCATGACAATTGTCCGCTTAGCATTAAATCTGCTTGTTGCTTAACCAAACGATGTGCGTAAGTAATCGGTGCTGGCATTAAAACATCGGTCTCATTGCAGGCGTAACCAAACATTAAGCCTTGGTCACCTGCGCCTTGTTCATGGTCTTTGGATGTATCGACACCCATTGCAATCTCTGGTGACTGCTCACCAAGTAAGTTGGTGATTTTGCAATTGTCACCAGTAAAACCGTATTCTTCTTTGGTGTAGCCAATATTATTGATGGTTTCGCGTACAATCTTGTCGTAATCAACGCTAGCAGTAGTGGTAATCTCGCCTGCCAATATAACATTGTTATCTTTAACCAAAGTTTCGCAAGCCACACGGGCATTTTTATCTTGCGCTAAAATATTGTCTAATATTGCATCAGATATTTGGTCGCAAACTTTATCAGGGTGTCCAGCAGAAACGGACTCGGAAGTGAAAATCATTTTTTGTTCTCCTATTTGAAAATCTTTAATAACAATCAATAATTATTAAAAATTCTCATTAAAAAACCCACAAAGTGAGGTTTTCAGAAGAAATCCTACTTTAGCTTGTTTTAGTTTGCCTTTACGGGTAACAAACGCTAGCAATTGGGATAAATCAGCGTGTGTGGAGATTATAACAGAGGTGATTAATTATTCTAAACTTATTTTTAGAGACAGTGCGCTAATAAACGGCGCAAGCATCAGGCTTACTACTAAGATTGTAGCTAAGAAGTACAACTGAGCACTAATGTCTAAGCCAACAGATACTTGAGAAACCGCAGAGGAAGCGAAGATAAGAATTGGGATATACAAAGGTAATATTAACAAGGACAACAACATTCCTGAGTTTTTAATACCGACAATGAGTGAGGCGCCAATGGCACCAATTAGACTAAGGCTTGGTGTGGCGAGTAGCAGGGTGAGCATTAAGATTTTAACCCCTTCGTTGTCTAAGAACAAAAACAAGCCAAGCAAGGGTGATAATAAAATGATAGGAATACCAGTCAGTAGCCAATGAGCGGTGATTTTGGATAGAATGAGCAAGGGTAGTGAATGGTGAGAGATAAGCATTTGCTCAAGCACACCATTCTCAAAGTCATGATGAAACAATGAATTTAGAGACAATAACACAGCTAACATACTAGCTACCCAAATAATACCAGCAGCAATTTGTGAGAGTGTTGTGGCTTCTGGGCTAATGGCTAATGGGAATAGTGATACAGAAATCACGAAAAATAATAAAGGATTAAGCACACTTGATGGGTTACGAATTGCCACATTTAAGTCGCGTTTAAGTGTTTGCAAGTAGATATTCATTGTTATAACGCTAATACCTTTTGATTTTTTAGCGCTGAGTCTTGATGTGTGGTGAATAAGCACAGCCCACCTTGCTTACAGTGTTCGCCAATGCACCGCTCAATGATTTCAACACCTTGAGGGTCAAGTGCGGTAAATGGCTCATCTAGTAGCCAAACTTTAGCGTTAGATACAAACAACCCTGCCAAAATCACACGGCGTTTTTGCCCTGCTGAGAGTCTACCACAGTATTCTTCTTCATAGCCTTGTAAACCGATTTTATTAAGTGCATCAATTAATTTTTGTTCATCAGTTGGTTGATTAAGTGCGTTTAAATATTTAAGATTTTCAAGGCAACTAAGTTCAGCACTAAGCGCGCTCAAATGACCTAAATAAAAAACTGCATTTTGATATTCTTCTGATTTGACAGGGTGATCGTCCAAGTGAATTGCACCCTGTTCTTGTGCATTAAGTCCAGCCAAAATTTTTAACAGTGAAGTTTTGCCACTGCCATTGGTGCCAGTAATACGCAAAATATCACCTGAATTAATCACTAATGACAAGTCGTCAAATAAAAGGTTGTAACCTTTTTGACAGCTTAAATTGTTAAATGTAAGCACTGACACAGTGTGGTGTTGGTTATTTATCAGAATTTATACTAAGGCTTGTTTTTTTCTTCCAATTCCTTAGCTTTGATTTTTTCTTGCGCAATGTGTTTGGCTTTTTCTTCAGCAATACGCTTTTCTTCTAATATTCTGGCTTTTTCTTCCAACTCCTTGGTTTTGGCTTCCTCCTTAGCAATACGCTCTTCTTCTAATATTTTAGCTTTTTTTTCAGCAATACGAGCATTTTGTAGCATTTTTTGCTTGTCGGTTAGTTTTGGTAAGGAGCTAATGCCATCAGTATTGATATTGACTAATTTTAGTCCTTCAAACTTCAGAGTTAAGCGATAGCGAATAACTTCGCCAGAGCCCATAGTTGAATGATTGATGTAATCCCATTGATTATTATGGAATGGGTCAATGACACTGGGTGCTCCAATGATTTCTTGTACTTGTTTTTTTGACATCCCAATTTTTAATTGGTTAATGCTAAGGCGACTTAACACTGAGCCTTGATTAATATCAGCCTTATAAGGTGTTATTAATGATAGTGTTGGTATGCTAGGTATGTAGTTTGAAAAAGAACAAGCGTTTAAAAATAGAGATAAAAGTGTAATTAGAATTAATTTGATCATTTTTTGGTTAAAATAATTGTGTAATCATTAATTTTACCTTAAGGAGGGCGTAATGGACGCACAAGATTTAAAAAGTGCAGGGCTTAAAGTTACATTACCAAGGCTTAAAATTTTAGAAATTTTAGAAACCAGCGAAAATCACCATATGAGTGCCGAGGATATTTATCGTGCACTAATTATGCAAAATGAAGAGGTCGGCGTGGCAACAATCTACCGTGTGTTAACTCAGTTTGAAGAGTCTGGGATGGTTAATAAGCTTAATTTTGACAACGGACAAAGTGTATTTGAGTTGTCTAATGTTGAACATCATGACCACTTGGTGTGCGTCAAGTGTGGCAAGATTGACGAGTTTACAAACGAAGCTATTGAAAAACACCAACACGATGTTGCTAAAAAGTACGGCTACCAACTTACCGACCATTGCCTGTATTTATATGGACTGTGTAAGGATTGTCAATAGCAAGTGGTTTAATAAGCTAATGGAAGATTTTATTTTTAGAGCGCTTTTAGCGGCCATTGGTATTTCAATTATTGCAGGCTCTTTAGGCTGTTTTGTTATTTGGAGGCGAATGAGTTACTTTTCCGAATCCATTTCTCATTCAGCACTACTCGGTGTGTCATTAGGTTTGGTAAGTGGTTTGGATATTCATATTGGATTGATTGTTGTTGGTGTGCTATTTGCCACTTTGATTGTTGCCTTACAGCAAAAAGATTTTTTATCTAATGATGCTATCTTGGGTATTTTTTCACACATTGCCTTGTCGCTGGGTATTGTGGTTTTGGCACTAGTGGGTGGCACAAATACTGATTATTTCTCATTGTTATTTGGTGATATTTTGTCTATCAGCAATCAAGATATTATTTGGATTTATACTATTCTTATCTTGGTTGGTATTTTGCTTAGTATCTTTTGGCAGCGCTTGTTATTACTAACGCTCAACGAGGAATTAGGTGTGGCAAGTGGGCTTAATCGTTTTGCATATCAATTATTGTTTATGTTGATGATTGCGCTTACCGTATCAGTTTCAGTGCAAATTGTTGGTGTATTGCTTATCACTTCGTTACTTATTATTCCCCCAGCTGTTGCTAGAGTGTTTGCTGGTAGTCCAGTCCAAATGGTATTTTTGTCTATTGTCGTTTCAATAGTTGCTGTTGTCATTGGGCTAAATAGCTCAATATACTATGATGTGGCAACGGGTCCAGCGATTGTTATCGCACTTGGTGTTTTGTTTGGGCTTTCTCAGTTGTTCACAAATAAAACCTTGGCTTGACTAACAGATTAATACTTTAAAGGGCATCATTGAGTTCGCTTAGTTGATTGGTCTGTTGTTCAACAATAAGTGGCTCAATCACCGATTCTAAATCGCCTTCCATGACTTCTGTTAATTTGTAAAGCGTTAAGTTAATGCGATGGTCGGTAATACGACCTTGTGGATAGTTATAAGTGCGGATGCGTTGTGAGCGGTCGCCACTGCCGACTAATTGTTTGCGAGTTGAGGCTTGCTCTTTTTGCTGTGCTTGCTGCTGTGCATCTAAGATGCGTGATGCCAATACTGACATTGCCTGTGCTTTGTTTTTGTGTTGTGAGCGACCGTCTTGGCACTCCACCACCGTATTGGTGGGGATATGTGTGACACGCACAGCAGAATCGGTTTTATTGACATGTTGACCGCCAGCGCCAGAGGCTCTAAAGGTATCAACACGCACATCGTTCATATTGATATTAATTTCTTCGATATTTTCTACTTCTGGCATAATTGCCACGGTGCAAGCAGAAGTATGCACGCGACCTTGGGATTCAGTTTCCGGTACGCGTTGTACACGGTGCGCACCGGATTCAAATTTGAGTTTTGAATATACATCAACACCGCTAATACGCGCGATAATTTCTTTAAAACCACCGTGCTCACCTGCATTAGAGCTCATGATTTCTATTTGCCATTTTTGTTTTTCAACATAGCGTGAATACATTTTGAATAAATCACCTGAGAAGAGCGACGCTTCATCGCCACCTGTGCCTGCACGGACTTCAATAATAATATTGCGTGAATCATTTGGGTCTTTAGGTAGCAATGCTTTTTTGAGGTCTAATTCAAGTTGTTCTAATTTATCCTTACCCGAGGCAATTTCTTCTTTTGCCATAGCACGCATTTCATCATCATCTTCCAACAACATGGCTTTAGCGGCTTCAACATCTTCTTGTGCATTTAAATACTCACAGAATTGTTCGACCGCAGGCGTGAGTTGTGCATGTTCAATAGACAATTCACGAAATTTATTTTGGTTTGAAGCAACATCTGGGTCGCTTAGCATGGCACCAACTTCTTCAAGTCGCATTGAGAGTTGTTCAAGTTTGGCTATGAGTGAAGCGTTCATGATTTTTTCGCTTTGTTTTTAGGGATGCAAAACGCACAATGATTGAGTTGCTTCGCATTTTTTTGTTTGATATTGCTAAAGGGTGTGTGCAATAATTTATTGGTCAGTTGGTCGCCTAATTGGGCGATAATTGTCTGCGCATCACCACCATTTTTAAGCTTTTTAAGGGCCATTTCAACGGCTGACTTTTTAATTTGATAGGCGTTTTTCTTATAAGCTTGAATGACTTCTTCGTTAGGTAATGCTGCCACCCAATGTGTGAATTTTTTGTTTTCACTGATAATAATTTCTTCAGCCAGTGTTTTTTCTTTATTGCGATTGTTAATATTATTATCTACCACTTGTTGCAAGTCATCGACTGTGTATAAAAACACATCATCGAGTTGTGCGACTTCTGGCTCAATATCTCTAGGAATAGCGATATCCAGCATAAACATTGGTTTGTGTTTACGCAGTTTGAGTGCGCTTTCAATCAAGCCTTTGCCGATGATTGGTACACTAGCAGCAGTAGAAGAAATAATAATATCTGCTTCGTATACCACTGATGAGAATTGCTTCAAACTGATGGATTGGGCATCGTATAAATCGGCAATTTTCTTGGCATTTTCAACTGTTCTATTAGCAACAATCATTTTTTTTATGCCTTTTTGATTAAGGTGCTGAGCGCACAACTCAATCATCTCACCCGCACCAATGAGCAGCACTGTTTGCTGCGATAAGTCGGCAAAGATCTTTTCACTGAGTTTGACTGCACAATAAGCAACTGAAACAGCAGATGAACCGATTCCTGTATCAGTTCGAACCTTTTTGGCCGTTGAAAAAGCGTGTTGAAAAAGTTTTTCTAATAACTTGTTTAGTGTGTCTGCTTCTTTGGCAGTATGGTAAGCATCTTTAAGTTGCCCTAAGATTTGTGGCTCTCCCAATACCAAAGAATCCAGTCCAGTTGCTACGCGACAGATATGCTTGAGTGCATCGTCGCCTTCAAAATAAACCAAATAAGGGTCTAATTTCTCTCTGGCAACATTGTGCGTGGTGGCAAGATAATCACTCAGTATTTGTTGTGCATTGTTGCTATCAACAATACTATAAATTTCAGAGCGATTGCAAGTTGATAGAATGACGCAAGCCTCAATACCTTGCGTGCTGTTGAGTTGCCTCAAAGCATTGGGTAATTCATTGGCTGAAAACGCAACTTTCTCACGCACTGCAACAGGCGCAAGTTGATGGTTAACACTTAAAATGGCAATTTTAGGCACGAAAAAAATTAGAGAAATAAACGCTCAATTATACCATAAGAGCGTTGTTTAGCGTTACAATACGCAGCCATGAAAACACTTGTATTATTGTTGCTATTTGGCTTTTTATCCGCTTGTTCAACAATACCAGAGCACTCCAAAGAGTTGGTTTATTCAAACAATATTCCAAGTGCATGGACGATAGAAGGGCGCCTCAGTGTCATGCGCAATAAAAAAACCGACATAGTCGGCTTTGAATTTAGCCAACAAGGCGGGTATTATCAATTAACATTTAGTGGCTCGCTTGGGTTTGGGCAAAGACAAATAAAGCAAACCGAACAAGGCTTGTTTATTGATGACAAACCCACTTTATTAACCTTAGAGCAGTGGATGAAGCTTGAGTTGGGTTGGTATTTTCCAGTAGAGGCTTTAGAGGATATTGTTTTTAAAGGTAATAACAACAAGAGACAAGGTTGGCAGATTAGCACGAG
>NZ_UEXF01000069.1:56161-72594 GCF_900127505.1 thiotrophic endosymbiont of Bathymodiolus puteoserpentis (Logatchev)
TGCTGTTGCAAGAAGTTAATCGGTTAAAATAACGCAATATGATAGAAGAAGACTCCTTAGTAAGTGCAGAGAATCAGGAAAACGAAGCCATTATTATGACTTCGGTTCGCCCTAAATTGCTCAGTGAATATATCGGCCAAAAAGATGTTAAATCTCAGATGTCATTGTTTATTAAAGCTACCAAAAAGCGTGGCGATGCACTGGATCACACCCTAATTTATGGTCCACCAGGGCTGGGAAAAACCACCTTGGCAAATGTGATTGCTAATCAAATGGGTGCAGGGTTTAAGCAAAGTTCTGGCCCTGTATTAGAGCGCTCAGGGGATTTGGCAGCAATACTCACTAAACTTGAACCTTATGATGTGTTGTTTATTGACGAGATTCATCGCCTCAATCCTGTGGTTGAAGAAATTCTATACCCTGCGTTGGAAGATTTTAAACTCGATATTATGGTCGGTGAGGGTATAGCTGCACATTCTGTGCAACTGGAGTTACCACCATTTACTTTGATTGGCGCAACCACGCGTGCAGGTATGTTAACCTCACCACTTAGAGATAGATTTGGCATTGTCCAACGCTTAGCGTTTTATGAAGTCAAAGATTTACAAACAATTGTGGTGCGTTCTGCCGATATTTTAGATATCCAAATAGAGTTAGACGGTGCATTAGAGATTGCTAAGCGTTCTCGTGGCACACCAAGAATTGCGAATCGATTATTACGCCGAGTGCGTGATTTTGCTGATGTTAAAACCAATGGCATCGTGCATCAAGCCATTGCACATGAAGCATTGAGTGAACTCAAGGTAGATGAATTAGGTTTGGAGCAATTAGACAGAGAATATTTATCAATGATAACACAAAAATTTGGCGGTGGCCCAGTGGGCTTGGATACACTTTCAACAGCGATTGGCGAAGATCGTGGCACTTTGGAAGACATGGTAGAGCCCTATTTAATTCAGCAAGGCTTTATTATGCGTACGCCGCGTGGGCGCAGTGCGACCAATCTTGCCTATACACATTTAGGCTTAAAAACCCCTGATGCATCCGCCTCAAGTTTGTTTGATGAATAAAACAAACAAAAATTTTAAACCATAAGATTGTGGCGCTAAACACATGCTAAGAAGCCATTATTTTTACTTTTTGTTGTAAAAAAACTATTTTTTGTATTTTTTTTGCAAAAAAGTGTTGACTTTACAATAAACACTCGTATAATTAACACCATCTTTGCAATTTCGCTGAGATTTTTTTCACAACTTACGGAGTATATAATGAAAAAATTAATGGTCGCTGCAGTAGCAGCAACAATGGCATCAGCATCAATGGCTGATATTTCAATCAAGGGTGATGCGTATCTTCAATATGCTGACAATGGTATTGCACAAAGTGGTAGTAACACTTCAAATCGCAAGCGTGTTAACTTAAATGTCGTTGGTAAATCTGGTGCAACTACAGTGGTTGCTAGTTTTAGAACTGACGATAATGATGCAAATCGTTCTGGCGCTTCTAATTTACATCAATTCTATATTACTACTAAAGTGGGTCCTATCAATGTTAAAGCGGGCGATTTTTATAGTACAATTGGCTTGGGTGCATGGAGTAAGGGTGAGAAAAGCACAGATGCTCTATCTTTATCAACTAAAGTAGGTCCTGTTACTTTAGGTATATATACAACTAATGGAGGAGAGGTTGATACTGTCACTAATACTCCTGATCCTAGTACTGGTATTATTGTTTCTGTCAAGGGTACAAAGCATGTTGCTAGCACAACACATGTTAGCGTTGCTGTTGACATTGCTGGTGCAAAAATTAAAGTAATTGATAACCCTAAGGCTAAATGGACAAACCTTTCTGCTAAGGGTACTTTCGGCGGTATCTTAGTTGCTGCTGAGCATCATAAGCAAAAAGCAGTAGGCACTAATGCTGAACAAAAAGTAACTTTACTTCATGTTGGCGGTAAAGTAGGCGCTGTTAAATGGGATGTTGCTCAGTATAAGAACAAAGACGTTGCTGCAGGCGCTAATGCTAAACTTGCACCATTAGGCTCTATGCTAATCGGTGGAGGTGCTCGTGGTGGTACAGCCACAGCAGTAGCGAGTGTTAATTCGTTTTCTAAAATCTTAGGTGTTGCAGTAAGTGCTAAGGTTGCAGGTAATACACTTAAGGTTATCTACACTAAGAATACATTGAATGCAGGTGGTTTTGCTGATAAGCTAACAGGTGCTGAATTAATACTTACTCGCGCCATATCTGGCGGTAAGTTAACAGCTAACTTGGGCAAGATTAATGGCAGTGATGATGATAGCATGAACGCAACTAACAGAGGTGTTAGATTTGATGTTAAGTTCTAATCTTAGTTAGAAAGTCTGATTTAGTGTCTTAGGGCGCTAAATTAACACTTTAAAAACCCCAGTCTTATTTGAGACTGGGGTTTTTTTTCGTCTCTTATTTTTTTCCTGTTAGCCTCTATGGCGAAATTAAACTTTATTAGGTATTTTATGAAGAAGATAAAATATCCTTATTCTATTTTGTCTCTTTCAAAAAAGTGTTGACCCAAATCCAAAAATAAAACCAAAAAATCCAAAAAATAATTTTCTCACATAAAAAACTACTTTTCAACCAGCCAGTCTATGATTATTACTAACAGTCAACTAATCAGAAGTGTTATAAGCTTGTTCAAACAGTTTTTCATTGGTTTTTCTGATTTTTAGACGAGCGTCGTCCTTACTTAATAAAAGCACTCATGGTACTAAGGCACTAGTTCAGGTTAATACAGGTCTAAATGCCTTGATACTGTTTAATACTTGATTGAGTAAATCATAATATTGTGCTTGGCATTTAACAATCACCTGCCTACCATGTTGAACAACCTTGGCAGCAATAGCGTAAAGACGATGGCGCACATATTTTGCTCTTTTATTGGCAAACTCAAGCGGTAGCAGTTGTCGCATTAAAGCAAACAAATTGTAAGACAGGCTACAAATATCAAAATACAAGGCATTGGCATTAAAATCAGCGCAAGGCATTTGTCTTGCACCAAAGTCATTCTTTAACTCTTTAATGCGGTTTTCACTGTCTTCACCTCGTTGGTTGTAAAAATGGATAATCTCACTATCAGTTAAACCCTCAAGATTAGTGGCAATGGCTCGATAAACATATTCACCAATAGCAAGACTTTGGTCGCTGTCATTAATAGCATTATTTATATCTACACCTAAGTCCATCTCGCTCTGCCCTTTGATTAACTTTCTTTGCACCACTAAATCAAAAACGGATCCATCTTTGCCGATAAAGTGTTGCATTCTAAAGGCTTCTTGTGCCTTAATTGTTTTGCCATCTTTGTTACGCAAAGCTTGCCAATTATTATTTTTGTCAATGATAATATCTTTGAGGGATTTGCACATCTTTGCCCTGATGGCAAACCCGATGTTTTTGTCAAAACAAAAATCAATAATGCCAGCTTGATAGCTTGCACCGTCAATGCGTAGTTTGTTGACTTTAACACCTTTTGGTAGTGCCTTTTGACAGTGTTTAATAAACTCAAGATTATCTTTTGCTGGAGAAGTATTGCCTTGCCTAAAGTCAGTGGCAACAATCTGAGAGGTTTGCGCAATGTGTCCTACCATGGGCATGTAGCCTTTGTTGCCTTTATAAGTCCACTGAGCACTTGTTTTATTAGCAATCACTTCAGAGGCGTCAATATCAAGTGTAATGTTTTTGCAATTGCATAAGGCAGCACTAAGTAAAGTTTTGTTAATTTTTGATAAAGCTTTAATACCTTGATTGTCTTTACCCAAATGTCTTAGCCAAGTGCCGATGGCTTGCGTGGTTGGTGTTTGTTGGTTAATCAGCATACCCAAGGCTTTGTCTTTGGCAATATGAGTAACATCGTCTAAGCACTTACCACCTTCATGCTGGCTTAATACTAAGGTGTTGATAAAGATTGAGGCTTTAAGGGCACGATTGCTGCCTAGTGCTGGGAAGTGCTTGTCAATGACATTGGATAAATTAAGTGTGTTAATTGTATGGGCAGTGGCAAGTAGTCCAATACGAGAGGTTAAAAGTTCTTTGGTAGTATCAAGTTTGTAGTTTAAGATATCCATAAACGCAGTAAAGTTTAGTTGTGTATAAAAAAGGTGTTGTTATCTTTTTGTTTTCACCCAATGGGTGAAACAGTTTTTTGGTTAAAACTATTATACCAACTGGGCTTGCTGTGTTTTTTTAGTTTCTATTTTTGGATTGGGGGTTGACTTTGATGTAAGTATTCGTATAATTGGCACTATCTTTGCAATTTTGCGGGGTTTTTTCACAACTTATGGAGTATGTAATGAAAAAATTAATGGTCGCTGCAGCAGTGATAACAATGGCATCAGCATCAATGGCTGATATTTCAATCAAGGGCGATGCGTATCTTCAATATGCTGACAATGGTATTAGTGTCAGTGGTAGTGATACTAAAAATAGCAAGCGTGTTAACTTAAATGTCATTGGCAAATCTGGTGCAACTACAGTGGTTGCTAGTTTTAGAACTGACGATGAAACTGCAGCTCGTTCTGGAGCTTCTAATTTACATCAATTCTATATTACTACTAAAATTGGTCCTGTTAATGTTAAAGCGGGTGATTTCTATAGTACAATTGGTTTGGGTGCATGGAGTAAGAGTGAGAAAAGCACAGACGCTTTATCTTTATCAACTAAAGTGGGTCCTGTTACTTTAGGTATGTATACAACTAATGGAGGAGATGTTGATATTATTGAAGGTGCTGAGATCAATGGTGCTGTTACTTTCACTTCTGTTACTAGGCATATTGCCAGCACAACACATGTTAGCATTGCTGCCAAAATTGCTGATGTAAAAGTTAAAGTAATCAACAACCCTAAGGCTAAATGGACAGACCTTTCTGTTAAGAGTACTTTTGGCGGTATCTTAGTTGCTGCTGAGCATTTTAAGAAAAAATCAGTCAATGGTGATGTTCCAGAAAAAGTAACTTTACTTTATGTTGGCGGTAAAGCAGGTGCTATTAAATGGGATGTTGCTCAGTATAAAAACGAAGATTCTGATGCAGGCGACAACGCTAAATTTGCACCATTAGGCTCTATGCTGGTCGGTGCAAGTGCTCGTGGTGGCACACAGACAGCAGTAGCGACTGTCGGTGATTTCTCTAAAATCTTAGGTGTTGCGCTAAGCACTAAGGTTGCAGGTAATACAATTAAGGCTATCTACACTAAGAATACACTGGGTGCAGCTGATAAGGTGACAGGTGCTGAATTAATTCTTACTCACGCTATGTCTGGCGGTAAGTTAACAGCTAACTTGGCTAAGCTTAGTGGTGCTAATTTTGATGCCATGAACGGAACTAACAAAGGTATTAGATTTGATGTTAAGTTCTAATCCTAGTTAGAAGTCTGATTTAGTGTCTTTAAGGTGCTAAATTAACACTTTAAAAACCCCAGTTTTATTTGAACTAGGGTTTTTTTTCGCCTCTTATTTTCCCCTGTTGGTCTCGTATGATATTACGATATAACCTTATGAAGAAGATAAAATATCTCTATACTTTGTAGTCTTACTGGTTGCAACCACTACGCTGATCTGGTAAAAGACTTTAAAAAAATGCTAAAATTAAACACTTATAATTAATAATGAAGATTTGTTCAATGAATGAGATAAATATTAGAGTTTATTATGAAGATACAGACAGCGGCGGTGTGGTGTATTATGCCAATTACCTAAAATTTATTGAAAGAGGGCGTAGTGAGTATTTGCGTGATTTGGGTTTTGAGCAAGATGTGCTTATTGCCAAGCATAATACGATTTTTGCTGTTCGTAGGCTTAATGCACAGTATCATCTACCTGTAAAATTTAATGATTTATTAACGGTGCAAACTTTGATTAAAAAAGTAGGGTGTGCCAGTTTGATTTTTACACAGAAAATAATGCATTCAGGGCAAAATCAGGTATTATTCGAAGCGCAAGTAACTGTGGCGTGTTTACATGCTGATAGTTTTAAGCCTTGCGGTATTCCACTTATGATAAAGGAGAAAATAGATGGATAATATTACTATTGTTAATAGTGCTAGTGTCAATGATAGTATTAGTATTTTAGGTTTGATTGTGGAGGCTGATTTTGTCGTACAATTGGTGATGCTGATTTTGGTGACGATGAGTATTTATTCCTGGACTGTTATTTTATCTAAAAAGAAAATTTTATTGAATTCTAAAAGGGATATTAAAAACTTTTCTGCGTATTTTTCAACAGATAAAGCACTCAACGAGTTACAATCTCAAATACCAAGTAGCGGCACAATGGCAGATATTTTTTCTTCAGGTTATAAGGAGTTTACCCACTTAGAATTGGGTGACAAGCAAGCAAATGCTGAGCGTGCTTACCGCCTGATGAACACTACAGCGAATAGTGAGATTGAGCGTCTAGATAGTAATTTGAGTATTTTGGCCATGATTGCCTCTTCAAGTCCGTATATTGGTTTATTTGGTACAGTGTGGGGTATTATGCATTCTTTTATTGGTTTAGCGTCTGTCAAACAGGCAAGTATTGCGGTAGTTGCACCAGGTATTGCCGAGGCACTCATTGCAACTGCCTTTGGTTTGTTTGCCGCGATTCCAGCGACCATTGCTTACAATCGTCTGTCATCTAAAATTGGTGATATCAGTCATCAATACACCGCCTTTATTGAAAAAATGTTTGTCATATTCCAAAGATAATATGATAGCACTACCAAAACGCACTAGAGCAGACGCAGATGCGAATATTAATATTGTTCCCTATATTGATGTAATGTTAGTGTTGTTGGTGATTTTTATGATGACTACGCCTATTCTTGAACAAGGCATTGAAGTAGATTTACCTAATGCTGACACAAAGGCGGTAGATTTTACTGAGCAACAGCCGAGCATTATTAGTATTAATCGTGATGGTGAATATTTTATCAATTCTATAACAGGTGCCAAGCCTGAGCGTTTGTCAGTAGGCAAGATTGCCGCACGCGTGCAGGCTAGATTGCAGGTTTTTCCAAAGATGAGGGTTTTTGTTAGAGGTGACCAGGAAGTTGCTTATGGTGCAGTGATTGCATTAATGGCTTTCTTGCAAAAAAATGGTGTTGAAAAAGTTGGTATTGTAACCGAGTCAGATGAGTAGTTATATGCAAGACTTTATTCAAAAAATCAGATTACCTAAGATTGCTAAACACCATCCAGTTGCTTTTTCTGTGGCTATGGCATTACATCTTGTGCTGTTTGTTGGCTTGCTTTTTTCTAGTGTGCAGCGTGTAGAGCAAGAGCCAGAAGAGAGGCTTAAAAAAGTCAATTCTAGAGCCATCCCGAAAGCGGTAACGGTTGATTTGAGTGAAATTAAGAAAGAAACACAACGATTACTTGATGGGCAAAAAAAGAAACAAGCAAAACTCAAGCGTGAACAAAGGCGCTTAAAAGAGTTAGAAGATAAGCGTTATCAAAAACAAAGAAAAATCAATAAACTTAAGGCCAAGGTAAAAAAAGAAAAGCAAGCCAAAGCACTTGCTGAGAAAAAAGCTAAAGAGGCTGAGAGAAAAAGAAAAATAGCTGAGAAAAAAGCTAAAACCGCAGAAAAGAAAAAACAAAAAATTGTAAAACAGCGTAAAGCCGAAGCCAAAAAGTTTAAAGAAGAACAAAGAAGGCGCGATCTGACTAAGGCGTCTCAGTTAAAAGAAGCGCAAAAGATAAAAGACGCTCAGAAAAGTATTTTGGATGAACTTAAGGTAAACTACATCACTCAAATTGCTTCAAGAGTTAACAGTCAATGGCGTTATTCAGGCGCAAAAGATGATTGGACTTGTGAAGTGCATATTGTGCAAGATAAGGGCGGTGTTGTTAAAAGTGTTAAATTAAAATCTTGCAATGTTGACAACAAAAGCAGAGAAACATCTTTTAAAAACTCGATTATACGAGCAGTAAACAAAGCCTCACCATTACCGAGTGCGCCAGATAAGAGTATTTTTGAGCGTAATATAATATTTAATTTTTATCAAAATAGAAGCTTAAAAAAATGACTGAAGAACAAAAAAATCAATTAACATTTAGCTTGACGCAAGTAATGGAAAATTGGCAATTGGCGGATCAAGAACAAATCACTTTGTTGGGTTTAAAGTCAATCAAGCCAAGGCATTTGTATTTATATAGAAGGGGTGATAAGTCTTTTGATTTTGATGAGACTTCAATTAAGCGCGCTGAAATGATTTTAGGTATTCATGAGTCTTTAGGCACGACTTACCCAGCTAATCGCGATTATGCGAGCTTGTGGTTGAAGCGAGGCGTTAAAAAATTTAAGCACAAAGCACCATTAGAATTAATGTTGAGCGGTGAAGTGGGCATGAAACGCGTTTGGCATTTCTTAGATTGCACACAAGGTTGGAGAGATTAATCTAATGGAAAAAGAAAAAATAAACTTGGTTGAAATGCGAATACAAGGTGAGGCATTTTATGCGCTTAAAGTACCGAGCAAAAACACCGAAAAACTCTTTGATGAAATTACCAGTTTACTAGAAGTTGATAAAGATAAGTTTCAGTATGCACCGGTTGTTTTAGAGATTGAAAATAAGCATTTTCAAGCAAATGAATTGGCAGTATTGATAGAGATATTAACGCAAAACAACATGGTGACCATCGGCATTCGCTCGGAAGTGAAAGAGTTGATTGATTTTGCTAGGTTTTCAGGTTTGGTAGTATTTGATAAGCCAGCTGTGACATTAGAAGAAGATAAAAAACTTAAGCAGTTGAATAAAGAAGTAAAATCTAAGTCTATACCAGTATCTAAAGTAGCACAAAACGAAAAACATCGTTTACCCAAAATTGTGATTAATGAAGTTGCCTCATCAGAGCAGGTTTTTGCTAAAGACAGTGATTTGGTATTATTGGGACTTGTCAAGTTTGATGGAGAAGTGATATCACATGGCTGTATTTCTGCTTATAGGGAGGTATGTGGCAAGGTATTTGCAGGTGTAGATGGTGACGAAAATGCCACTATTTTTATTCACTCGTTTAATGCACAGTTGGTTGCCATTGCGGGTATTTACAAACAATTTGAAGTGGTGCCAAATAAGCTAAAAGGACACTCGGTGATGATTGATTTAAAGGATGGAAAGTTAAGATTTCAAATAGTTAAATAACATGAATACACAAGATTTTTTATTAGAACTTGGCACCGAAGAATTGCCACCTAAATTACTAAAACAACTGTCAAACTCACTCAGTAGTAATTTGACCAAGCAACTCAACGAGTTGAATTTGTCTTTTGATAAGGCTACATCTTTTGCTACACCAAGACGCCTAGCAGTTTTGGTTAATAATTTACAATGTCAGCAAGAAGACCAAATTATCGAGCGCAAAGGTCCAGCGCTTAGTGCGCCTACACAGGCGATTGAAGGCTTTGCCAAATCTTGTGGTGTGGCAATTGATGCCTTAGATAAAAAAGCACTTAAAGGCACGGATTATTATTTTTTCACACAAGAGAAAAAAGGCTCAAAAACGCAAGATTTGTTAGAAAATATTGTTGACACAGCGATTAAAAATATCCCTATTACTCGTGCAATGCGTTGGGGTGATTTAGACTTTAATTTTGTGCGTCCTGTGCATTGGCTGGTCATGATACTGGGTAGCGACATAGTCAAGGCAAATATTATGGGTCTTGATAGTGGCAATAGCACTCGTGGACTGCGTTTTACGGGTGAGCAGGTATTTAGCATTAATAATGCCAAAGATTATCAAAAAACTTTGCTTGATAAGGCGCAAATTGAAGTAGATTTTGACCTTCGAAAGCAAGCCATTCGTAATCAAGTGATGCAAGTAGCGAGTGAGAATAACGCAACGGCTGTTATTGATGAATCCTTATTGGATGAAGTTTGTGCTTTAGTTGAATACCCTTGTGCATTTTCAGGGAGCTTTGACGAAAGATTTTTAAAAGTGCCAGAAGAAGCGTTGATTTCTGCGATGAAATCACATCAAAAATATTTTCACATGATAGACGATGAGGGTAGATTATTGCCTGCATTTATCTCGGTGGCAAATATTGAATCTAGCGATTTAT
The DNA here is from genome assembly GCF_900127505.1 of thiotrophic endosymbiont of Bathymodiolus puteoserpentis (Logatchev). Lineage (NCBI taxonomy): Bacteria > Pseudomonadati > Pseudomonadota > Gammaproteobacteria > thiotrophic endosymbiont of Bathymodiolus puteoserpentis (Logatchev). The sequence continues at coordinate 66,235 of NZ_UEXF01000069.1, forward strand.
CGGTGATTGTTGATGGTAATGATCGTGTCATTCGTCCACGATTAACCGATTCAGAGTTTTTCTGGGAGCAAGATAAATCAAGGACTTTAGAGTCTAGAATTGCAAAACTAGACAGTGTGTTGTTTATGGATGGACTTGGCTCAATGGGTGAGAAAGCCAAACGCATTGGAACATTATCTACCTATATTGCTGATATTATTGGTGCAAATACAAAGCACAGTGCCCGCGCAGGACTGCTATCAAAAACAGATTTAATCACGGATATGGTGGGTGAATTTTCTGATTTGCAAGGGGTGATGGGTGGATACTATGCACTTAATGATGGTGAAGACCCTGTGGTTGCAAGTGCTATTAGTGAGCATTATCACCCAAGGTTTTCAGGCGATACATTGCCCTGTACAAAAGAGGGTTTATGTGTTGCAATTGCTGATAAAGTTGATAGTATTGTGGGTATTTATGGTATTGGGCATAAACCCACTGGCTCAAAAGACCCTTATGCGCTCAAGCGTTCGGCGTTGGGTTTGTTACGGATGATGATTGAGTCAAAATCACAGTTGGATTTGTTTAAATTGATTCGTGAATCAGTTAAGTTGTATGAATTTGGCGAAGAAATTATTCAAGAAATTTATGATTTTATTGTTGGTCGTTTAGAGATGTATTACCAAGAACAAGGCATTGATAAATCAGTTGTAAGGGCTGTATTAGCAATAAAAAGCTCTAGCAATGTTACTTATGATTGGCACTTACGCATTAAAGCAATATACAAATTTGTGCAAAATGAAGATTCAAAAAGTTTGATTGAGGCTAACAAGCGTATTGTAAGTATATTTAAAGATATTAGTTCTGAAGATATGGCTGGTGGATGTAATCATTCATCTAAAGGTATAAGTAGAAGGACAGATGGTAGCGACATAAATACTTATAGAGATATAGAGTTTACCAATCAATTTGATGAAAATCTTTTAAATGCATATATGAAACTCTGGAGAAAAATAGATAAAGATCAACAAGATTATTTAGTTATCATAGATGCTCTTTTAGAATTGAAACCTGCTATTGATGATTTTTTTAATAATGTTAGGGTGCTTGATGACGATTTAGAGCTTAGAAGGGATAGAGTTTGTTTGCTTTGGGCGATGAGAGATTCGTTTTATTCTATTGCTAATTTTTTATATTTGTCAAAATAATGAAGGCACTTATTCAGCGAGTGAGCAAGGCAAAGGTAGAAGTTGACGGTCAAATTGTCGGACAAACTAAACAAGGGGTTTTGGTTTTTTTAGGGTTTGAAAAAAACGACGAAAAACCACAAGTTGATAAAATGATTAAGAAGTTATTGGCTTATCGGGTGTTTACTGATGCGCAAGGAAAAATGAATTTATCGGTTGTTGACATTAATGGCGGTGTGCTTGTGGTGTCCCAATTCACTTTAGTGGCGGATACTAAATCAGGCACGCGTGCTGTTTTTTCCACAGCAAAACCGCCAGTATTGGCAGAAGAGCTCTATGATTATTTTTTAAGTAGAATCAAGCTTGCCCATTCAACAGTTGCCAGTGGTATTTTTGGTGCTGATATGCAAGTGTCACTTACCAATGATGGGCCAGTTACTTTTTTGCTAAAATGTTGAGCGTTTAAATGTTAGATTTTATTAACAAACTTATTATTGAATACGAAGAGATGTTGCTAATAGTAGGCATTATTTCAGGGATTGTTTTTGTTGTTAGTCTTTTGGCAATGCCTTTTTTATTGGGGAAAATTCCTGTGGATTATTTTTCCCAGAGTAATCAGTGTAAGCGTGATTGTAATTTTGTTGTTGCCACGATTAAAAACCTTGTTGGCTTAGTGTTGTTACTTGCTGGCATTATTATGCTAGTTACACCAGGTCAAGGTATTATTTCTATTTTGTTGGGTTTATTTTTGATGGAATTTCCTGGTAAACGCAAGTTAGAATTAAAATTGATTAGCAATGATACAACTTTTCAAGCAATTAATTGGTTACGCAACAAAGCAGGAGCGCCGCCCTTAGAGCGGTAAGTAAAACGATGATAAAAATGTATGGTATAAAAAATTGCGACACCATCAAAAGAGCGGGTAAGTTTTTGGAGGATCAGGGTGTTGACTTTGAATTTATTGATTTTCGTCAAACCCCTATTGATGTACAAACCTTACAAAGTTTTATTGATGGGGTAGGGTGGGATAAGCTTATTAATAAACGCTCTACTACTTATCGAAATCTGAATAATGATGAAAAACAAAACATCACTTTAGCGCTAACATTAAAAAACCCGACACTGATCAAACGCCCTGTTTTAGTAACAAAAGAGGGTGTTAGTGTTGGGTTTGATAAAGTCCTTTATCAGCGTTTAGTCTGATGATTTTTCTTCTTTTTGCTTGGTGATTTCTGAGTGAACCTTTTCCATGTCTAAGGCTTGTGCCTTTTTAATAACCGCTTCTAAATCGGCACCCGACATTGCACCAGGTTGAGAGAAGATCGCAACTTTCTCTCTGAAAATCATTAAAGTTGGAATTGAACGAATTTGAAATCTACCTGCTAATTCTTGTTCATCTTCAGTATTAACTTTTGCAAAAACAACAGTGTCAATCTTCTCAGAAATTTCATCATAAGTAGGTGCAAACTGCTTGCAAGGACCACACCACGGCGCCCAAAAATCTAAAATAACAATGTCATTTTTTTGGATTGTTTCGTCAAAATTGTCTTTGTTGAGTTCTAATACTGCCATGATTCTATCCTTATAAATAAAAGCCACTATTATATCAACACTGATAAAATAATTTGTATGAAAATTTTAGGGATTGATCCCGGTTCAAGAGTAACAGGCTTTGGTTTGATTGAGGCTTCAAGTCTCAAATTTAGCTATCTTGCCAGTGGTTGCATTCGCACTAAAGGTGAATTAACACAGCGTATCACTACTATTTTTGAAGGTATTAGCGAAATTGTTATAAAATATCAGCCCGATATTGTGGTGATTGAGCGAGCGTTTATGCGACCTGATCGCCCCAATCCAGATGCCGCTATCAAATTAGGTCATGCGCGCGGTGCAATTATCTCAGCAGTGGGGTCTCGTAATATTCCTATGGTGGAATATAGCCCTAATCAAATTAAAAAAGCAATTGTTGGCAAAGGTCATGCTGCTAAAGACCAAGTGAGTTATATGGTGTGTGAGTCTTTAAAGCTTAACAAAGCGCCACAAGAGGATGCAGCGGATGCATTAGCGGGTGCGATATGCCACGCCTATCATTGTCTTTAACTTCGTATTTTTGATAATCCGCCTTAGATAAAAGAAAAATACCCTCTAAAGTTTGTCATCTTGTAGAAATAATGATTTAACTAAAATAAACTTTAATTTTGCCAAATTCTGGCAACTTAGCAACCACTTCAGTGAGTTTGACTAAAATGTCATTATGACTTCTATTGGTTGATAGGCAGCTGACTGGTAAAAAGAAATCCACGTGAATCTTGCCATCAAGATAGTGTAATTGGATGCGCTCTATTTCACCATCACATTCATTATTGAATAACGCCTTGTTGAGAATACCGAGCGCTTCTGCGCGCTCAGGTAGATGCTCACAAGGTGCTGCTGCCTCATCGTCTTCGGGGTCAATATGCACGGTAACATCAGATAAATCTTTTAAACATTCTTTGGCGACTCGTTCAACGCTAACACTGATAATATGTCCCTCGCTAACACTTAAAAATGGATCAACTTGTACATGCACATCAGCTGAAATAGCACTACCAATTTTTCGTGTGCGTAGTGAATGTACGCTGTTCACACCGCTAATCATACCAATTGCATTTTTAACTTGTTCGACTTTCTCAGCGTCAATTGAAGTGTCGACCAATTCTTTGACTGCACCTGTGCCTAATTTCCAAGCAATATAAAGAATCATTAAACCAACTACGATAGCAGCAATGCCATCTAAATAGCGATAACCGTTCAAGCTACCTAAAATACCTATAAGTACCACAATAGAGGATAAAGCATCTGATCGATGGTGCCAAGCGTTGGCTTTAAGTATATCTGATTTATAGGTTTTGGCCACTTTTAAGGTATACCAATATAGTATCTCTTTAGAAAAAATGGAGAGCGTAGCAACGCTTAAAAGTAGCGTGTTGTGCGAAAGAGAGCTTGGATTGTTTAAGCGTTCAAAACCATCAATAATAATACCAATAGCAACAATGGCCAAAATGATTGCCAAACCTAGTGTGGCAACAGTCTCAAAGCGTTCGTGACCATAAGGATGCTCTTCGTCAGCTTCTTCGGCAGAGTGTTTGGTGGCGTATAGTACTACGCCATCAGACAACAAATCTGAGAACGAATGGATGCCATCAGCGATGAGTGCGCTAGAATTGCCAAGCACACCAGCAATAATTTTAAAAATAGCAAGGAAAAAATCAACAATCGCACCAATGATTGTAATTTTTTGACTGGCTTTTGTGCGCTTATTAAAAGTAATACTCGTTTAGATTATTATCATTAAGTAATGCAGCAAGTGCATTAGCATTAGCAGCATTAGTCACAGTTAGATTGATAAGCATGTCTGCGGTAGAACTACCTACTGTTCCTGATTCTAAGCCATCGTGCTTAATATAAAGCTTAACATTGTTATCACCATCAGCTTCGGCGTGAATATATTTAGCTAAATTAGTAGCGATATCTGAAGTATTGAAATCCATTACATCTTTAAGATTTAAACGGTCCACTGTAGAGCCAATAAAATGGAAGTTAGTAATAGTATCACCACCGCTGGCAATCGTACTATCTGTAACAGCACCATATAAAAAAACATCGTTAGAGCTACCAAGGCCTAGACCACCTGTGAGGGTATCAGCACCTTCACCCCCATAGATAATAGCATTACCGCCTGTACCGCCGTTAATAATGTCATCACCAGCATCACCATAAATAATATTATAACTACCACCACCGTTGATGTTATCATTGCCAGCACCACCATGAAGAATATTAAAACTACCACCACCGTTGATGTTATCATTGCCAGCACCACCATGAAGAATATTAAAACTGCTACCACCGTTGATATTATCATTGCCAGCACCACCATAGATAATAGTATTACCGCCTGTACCGCCTTTAATAATGTCATCACCAGTACCACCAAAAATAATATTACTGCCACCATCACCGTTAATATTATCATCGCCAGCACCTCCATAGATAATAGCATTACCGCCTGTACCGCTGTTAATAATGTCATTACCAGTACCACCATAGATTGTATCGTGACCAGTACCGCCATTGATAGTATCATCACCTGCCCCACCAATCAATGTTTCGCTACTAGTGCCGTTTAAGGTATTACCAGTAGTAACATTGATTATCTGGGTAGTATTTACAATTCCGTTAGTAGATGTCGTAATATTGGCAGCAATTGAAATATTACCTGCATCATCAATAGCATAAAGTTTGTAAGCACCCTCCACTAGACCTGAGGTGTCTAGGTTTTGTGTAGTGTTAGCAATGTTAATTGTAACTTTAGCTCCTGTGTTTTTCTTTACTGCCATCTCAAGTTTGTCAAGTGTGCTAATGTTCTCACCCTCCTTAATCAAGTAAGCAGTCCCAACTTCTGAGCTTTTCACAGATATGATTGCACTTTCTAAAACTTTTGCACTATTCATCTGAGTAATCGGGGCAGTGCCGTCAATGCCAAACAGTTGGACATTGTTAATTTTTTGTCCTTCTGCAGAAAATGCAGAATCAAAATTTAGCGTCTCAGTGGAGACGACTGTTGATGTGTATATCAACATGTTATTTTTATAATATTTAACCTCTGTGCCTATTCTCTCGATTTTAAAGATGTCATTTTCTGCGAATCCTCCGTTGAAGTTACTAGCTTTTTCATTACCTTGTTCGTAGATATCAAGCGTGCCATCAGCATCAAGATAAATCGCATAGGCGATATTTTTATAGCCACTATCATCACGATCTAGACCCACATTGCTATTAGATAATCCAATTACAACACCTTGACTGCTTGTACCAGCTGCCGCTGTAAAAGTCAATGCACCGTTACCTTTAAAACCCTGATTAGAGAAGGACCCCGCATTACCCCAGCCCGAATCAGCTGTTAAATTAACACAAGTAAAGTCGTTACCATTTACCACAACTCTGTGATTAGTAAATTCAGTGATTAAATTATTATTATTATTAATAGTAAGAGCAGAGGTGGTGGTAATATTTGAGGCTATGGATGTTGGGGAAAGCGCTAAGTTGCCATTAGTAATTAATTCAGCCAACAATGTACTGGTATAGGCAATATTTTCCAAAGTAATGGTTACTGAATTACCCAATACTCTAGTGCCATCATGATCAATAGTCA
>NZ_UEXF01000069.1:74086-74410 GCF_900127505.1 thiotrophic endosymbiont of Bathymodiolus puteoserpentis (Logatchev)
CGCTATTCCCTATTTTTTTTCATATTTCTCCCATTAAACCCCGCTATCTTCCCATTTTTTGTCAATTTCCCTTAAAATCAACAAAAAACAAACAATACCCCTCCCTTAAAAACCATACTCTTCATTTAAAATCACCATTCTTTTAAGATTAAACGCCAATGATTCCATAAACATTGCAAACTGATTTTTAGCAACACCCCTATACCTTGTTCGATGATTAGTTTGAGAGAATACTCGCTCATACGGACTACGCATTTTTGTGATAAAACTGTCTCTACCCTTATTTTTATTTTTCATATTGTTTTTCAAGATAGCCTTTAGATT
>NZ_UEXF01000069.1:74521-96833 GCF_900127505.1 thiotrophic endosymbiont of Bathymodiolus puteoserpentis (Logatchev)
TGGTAGTACATGTTTTAAACCTTTGGCATCTGTGATGTTAGCAGGGGTTAATGCAACTTTGTTGATTAACCCTGATTGCATATCCACACTAATGTGTTTTTTAAAACCATACCAGAATTTATTTTTACCTTTGGCGCCAAACTTTGCTTGTTGGTCATAAGCCACCTTTGGTAGCGTTGTGTTGTTGAGTTTTTCTAATTTATTAGCAATGGCTAAATCTCGCGCTTGCCAAAGGTTGGCTTTTGCGACTAAATGAGAAGCGTCAATAAAGGTAAAGACTTCATTTAGATAGCCTTTGGATTTAAGTATATTTTTAACTTCGTTAAAAATTTTGGATAAAAGATGTGTGCCTATTTTTGTTCGCATCTTTGAAAAGATACTATAAGTTGGCGTTTTATCGCTTAAAGCGAAATTACAAAACCATTTGGCAGCGGTATTTTCTTGTAAGAATCTTTCTAACGCTCTGTCGCTAATATCTTCTAGATGTTGTAATAACAATGTTTTAAATAGGGTGTTGATACCGTAGCCTTTGTAATTACTATTACCAGCAATTGTGGTTAAGTGCTTATTGGTTATTTTGTCTAAATCAATAAGTTTGGTGAATTTACGATAGAGGTGGTTGGTTGGAACTAAGTCTTCTAGGTTGATGATTTCTGTTTGAGTGGTCATTATTTTTTTAAGTTGTTGATATTTATAGTATTTTACTATAAATATGGTGTTTTTTGGGTTTTTATTTTCAACAGCCCCATTAAGTAAGGACGACGCTCGTCTAAAAATCAGAAAAACCAATGAAAAACTGTTTGAACAAGCTTATAACACTTCTAATTAGTTGACTGTTAGTAATAATCATAGACTGGCTGGTTGAAAAGTAGTTTTTTATGTGAGAAAATTATTTTTTGGATTTTTTGGTTCTATTTTTGGATTTGGGATATCTTAAGATCTTAAAAATCCTTAAAGTTTGTAACTGTATTTTCGCTAGATTTAGTCAAACTTGCACAACAACACCTAACTACCAAAGTTAGATTTCAATTGATAGACATACATCAAACACAACAAGCACATAAGGCATTTAACGCATTCTTTGAAATTAATATAACGGCATAGAAGGGTCAATTGTCTTTGCCCAAGCATCAATACCGCCACACAAATTAATAACTCTTTCAAAACCAATAGAATCAAAATAGCGTGCCACTTGCATAGAGCGAATACCATGATGGCAAATAATAACGGTTTCTTGTGTTTTGTCTAATGAATCTATATTGCTCATAATCTGCCCCATCGGCAATAATTTGGCATTTTCAAAATGACATTTGTCCCACTCCCATTGTTCTCGCACATCTAACAATAAAGGTTGATTGTTTTTTAAATAAGTTTCAAATTCAATGACGCTAAAATCTTTCATAAGTTTAATTGAGCTGTATGCGAGTACCCCAAGGTGTGCACTCTTTGCCTTTAATGAGCCACATAACTGGATAATTTGGCTCTACTTCAGGGAATACACCTTTGGCATCGGTGAAATAAATAACCACATCATAGGCACTGTCTTGAGCATTGATATAGTCAAATACGGGGTTAAAATTAGTGCCTTTGCCACCACCCAAAGAAGCAGGGAATTGTAATTCATCCCAAGCTTCAAAGCGCCAAGGCGAGTGTTCACAGAGCTTATCATCGCAGGCAAGCAGTGTAATACTGGCACGCAAATTAGACTTGATGGCACTCACTTCTGAGACAAACTCATCCACTTCTTCTTGAGAAATAGAGCCAGAAGTGTCGATTGCCACGATAATGTCAATCTGATGAGATTTAAGCGAAGGCAGGATCGCTTCGCCTGTTCTGCGTGATGGACGAGAGTAACTAAAATCATCTCGTGCAAATGTTGACATATATTGCGCCAATAAGGATTGCCATGAAACTTGAGGCTGTAAAAAAAAATCAATTAATTTAGCAAATTCCTCATCAAGTTTTCCTGCTTGTTGCGCAAGTTGTGCGCTTGAAGCAAGGTTTTTCTGCCACTCGCTAGCAAGCTTCTCAAGCTCATCAGGTTGTAGCTTGGCAGGCTGTTGCGCCAAAGAAGATGCACTGCTCTGCTCACCTTCACTGGCTTTGCTTTTCGGTTTAGGCTCTTGTTGTAGTTGATCTTCACGCATGCCACCCTCTGATTGTTGAGAATCATCATTCGCCTGGTCATCATATAAGTGCTGGTCCATTGGCTCTTGATTAAGATTATCATCAATCATTGGATAAATTTCCTCAGCAATCATCCCTACATATTGCTGAAAAATCGGCACATCAATCGGCGGATGAAAACCCTCTTTGACTAATAATGGGTTAATGGCAAAGTCACAGGCTAAATCCCACTTGTGTTTAGTTCGATTGCCCCGTCGTGCAAAATGTGTCAATGCACAATGTAGTGCTTCGTGAATTAAAACAAATTTGATCTGATGATTATTTAGTGAATCAATAAAATCAGCATTATAATAAAAACTTTTAGCATCAGTAGCACTGGTCTTACACCAAGAATCCGCCGCTATTAAAGGTAGGCGCAATACCAAATTACCTAAGAAAGGCTTATCCAATATCAGTTGCGTGCGTGCTTTAGTGAGTCGCGCTTTAATAGCCTTTAACTCTTCTGTGCTAAGTATGTGTTTTTCCTCTGTTGGGACAATGTCTTCGCCGACTACGCTAACCTTTTTTTCAGGTTTTAAAGACTTGTTTTGCCATGTTGGGTAATGCGATTGTTTGTCCACTAGTCAAATAAGGTGTCCGCAATTTTGCTTGCCCAGTCGGCAAACTCTGGAATAGCAAAAATTTCTTCGCCGATAGCACGCTGCATATCAGATACCAGCATTACACCCAATTCTTTTTGCGGAAAGTCGCGGGCAAAATTGAGAATATTACCCCAAACCTGTTGGGCGTTGTCTTGATCTTTAACACTAATCGCTCTACCGACTAACGCAGAACAAATAGCATATTGAAGGTCGATGGCATCTGGGATTGAAACTGATTCGCCATTCACAATCGCATCTAAATCTGGCAAATCTTCTAAATGTTCAATAAAGGTGGCTATCTCAATACCCGCCACTTCACCCACACAGGCACTGGCAGCGGCTCCAAATAAATTCAAATTATCATCAAATTTTTGCAAAGCGCGATGCGTAAATTCCCAAGTTCTTGGTGATGGGAAAGCCACAGGATTGTGCGCAGAATCAAACTCAAATAAATGCTCAGGGCGATAACGCAAAAAACCAATAATTCGCTCATCAATGTTATTTTTATAAGCCCAATCCACCCAATCATCTAAATTGACATCAAGCTCATAATGTGAAAAACGGTTTGCCAAAGGTGCTGGCATTGAATAAGTCACACCACGATCACCTTGGCGATTGCCAGCAGCAAAAATTACCCAGCCTTGTGGCACTACATAATCCCCTAAACGCCTGTCTAAAATAAGCTGGTAAGCCGCAGCAGAAACAGTGGGTGGCGCCGAAGTAATCTCATCTAAAAATAAAATACCTTGCTTGCCGTGTCGTTTTTCATCAGGCAATAACGAGGGAATTGCCCAATCTACTTGTTCACCATTTTTAAAAGGAATACCGCGTAAATCACTCGGCTCCATTTGTGACAGACGAATATCAATCATATTTACATTGTGTTCCATAGCAATTTGAGAGATGATTTGGGATTTTCCAATCCCTGGTGCGCCCCACAACATAACAGGCGTATGATAACCGTGAAGCACTGATTCAAATTCTTGATTTAAAATAATACTGACTTGCTCTGGACGCATAATTAACTTGAAAATATTAAAATTGACACTATTTTATAGCAATAGACGATAAAATTACCCAATATGAATAAGCTTAATCCAAAACCCACACCAGAAGCCATTTTTAACTTTCCTTGCGACTACCCTGTCAAAGTCATGGGAAAAGACTGCAAAGAATTACACAGTGAAATGTGTAGCATTATTGAACGCCATGCAGGTGAGATTCATTTGAGTCAAATTAGCAGCAAAAAAAGCACTAAAGGTAACTATATTTCCTACACTGTTAGAATTGTTGCAACCAGCGTGTCGCAACTCGATTCAATCAATAAAGAACTGCAAGACCACCCTTTAGTCGCTTATATACTGTAAAGACCTCTATATGAAAATTGTCAATTTAGGACTGCAAGACTACACGCAGACTTGGGAGGCAATGAAAATATTTACTGCCAAGCGTCAAGCCGATAGTGAAGATGAATTGTGGATTGTTGAACACCCTGCTGTATTCACGCAGGGTATTTCTGGCAAGCCTGAACATTTATTACAAACCAGCGATATTCCTGTGGTACAAAGCGACCGTGGCGGACAAATCACCTACCACGGCCCTGGGCAATTGATTGTGTATTGTTTAATTGACTTAAAACGACTGGGTATCGGGGTTAAAAAGATGGTGTCACTGATGGAAGTAGCAATTATGGACTTGCTGAAGTCTTATGATGTTGAATCGCAGTTAAAAGAAGATGCGCCTGGTGTATATGTAAAAGGTGCAAAAATTGCCGCATTAGGACTTAAAGTGAAAAATGGTATTACTTATCACGGATTGAGTTTAAATTTAAACATGGACCTTTCTCCCTTTTCTCAGATAAATCCTTGTGGATATCAGGGCTTAGCAGTAACACAACTGTCAAATTTAACGGATAATAGCCAGTTTGAAACCGTTGCCAACAAACTTACTAAAATCTTAATGAATCATGTCACAAGAAGTTGAAATCAAAGCCTTGAAAGGCGAATCAAAAGTATCACGCTTAAGAATTAAGCCTGATTCAGAGCGTACGCCACTTAGAAAGCCTAAATGGATTCGTATAAAACACCCTTCTGGTTCAAAAGTTGACAAACTCAAAAGCACACTACGAGAACAGAAGTTGTTTACCGTTTGCGAAGAAGCACAGTGCCCTAACCTTAGCGAGTGTTTTAACCACGGTACAGCGACCTTTATGATTATGGGGCAAATTTGCACCCGTCGTTGTCCATTTTGCGATGTGGCGCATGGCAAGCCCAAGCCATTAGATGTCAAAGAGCCAAAGCATTTAGCGCAAACCATTGAAAAAATGAAACTTAAGTATGTGGTCATTACTTCAGTTGATAGAGATGACTTGCGTGATGGTGGTGCCAGTCACTTTAAGCAATGTATTAATCAGATTAGACAAACCACACCACAGGTAAAGATTGAAATACTAACACCTGACTTTAGAGGCAGAATGGAAAAAGCGCTTGAGGTGTTTGAAACTTGCCCGCCAGATGTGTTTAATCACAATCTTGAAACTGTGCCAAGTCTATATCCAAAAGTGCGTCCAGGTGCTGATTATGCCTATTCGTTAAAGTTATTAAAATCATTCAAACAACAACATCCTGATGTTACTACCAAATCAGGCTTAATGCTGGGCGTTGGTGAGACTAAACAACAAATATTGGATGTACTGTCTGATTTACGAGCACACGATGTAGATATGCTTACGCTTGGGCAATATTTGCAGCCTAGTAAATACCATTTAGCGGTTGAGGAATACATTACGCTTGAGCAATTTGAAAAATACAGGGTAATTGCAACTCAAATGGGTTTTTCTCAGGTTGCTAGTGGCCCTATGGTACGCTCATCGTATCATGCAGATTTACAGGTAGCTGGTGCGTCTATTGGATAAAACATCCAATTTCATCAGCTTGCCATCCCCAGAGACAGACATGGTGATTTATCAGAAAGAGGCTAAATGGTTTTAAAGCTATAATTTGATTTTTTTAAGTTAATCCCAATACCCACCTCACTTCGAACAGCGCCAAATATGTTTAAAGATGTATTGGCTTTGCTCTTGATTATCTCTCTAAGTTCCTTCTTCGAAATGCAAAAACGATTACAATACTTACTTTTTCTTTTCGTGGCTAGCTAAGACCCTTAAACTTTAAGAGACCTTTGCATAAATAGGAATAATCATCAGAAGCCCACTTTTCACCCACTTGGCGATTTTTCCAGCGTCTCTTTAAAATCAGATAATTCGCTATCAAAAAACGCCTGCAACTCTTTTTACAATTCGCTATTACTGATAATATCAATACTATTTAACACTTATTTATCATTTAATTTGCTCAACCATTAATTGTAAGTTGGTTTTTCCTTGCCACTCGTTAATGGATAACTTGTAAGCAATTTGTGCTGTTGTTTTATCAATGGGTGCTTGAAAAAATGCAATCCCGTCATGTACTATATTATCACCAACAAGTTTAAGGCTGCATTTAAGGTGTTTTTCACCTACAATTCTTTGAGTGACTATCTCAAAATCCCCATAAAAAATAGGTTCTTCAAATCCTTGCCCCCATGGTCCGCTATCTGCCACTAGTTGTGCATTGTCTAAAGTTATGTCAAACGCTTCTAATCGTCCATCAGTTAAGAGTTCTGCCTTAGGAAGTTCGTTATTCAAATACGCTTGAATAAAATCATTAAATACCTTTTTAAATACTGCAAAATTCTCTTTTCTAATGCTTAGCCCTGCCGCCATTGCATGACCGCCGAATTTTAAAATCAAATTAGGATTTTCTCTATCTATCAGATCTAACAAATCTTTAATATGCACATCAGGAATAGAACGAATAGAGCCTTTTATAAATTCTTCGCCTGATTGTGCAAATACTGCTACTGGACAATGATAATCTTCTTTCAATTTTCCAGCGACAATACCAACAATACCCTCGTGCCAAGAGGCATCAAATAAACTCAGTGCAAATTTATCAGTTTCAACACTCTGTGTGTCAATAATAGCTTGCGCTTGTTCTTGCATAAGTGCTTGCTGCGCTTTGCGGGCTTGGTTAAATTGCTCTAACTCTGCTGCATAACGCCGAGCATCATTTATATCATCCGTTAGCAAGCATTTAATACCACGAGAAATATCGCTCAAGCGCCCTGCTGCATTAAGCCTTGGTCCTACGGCAAAACCCAAGTCACTAGCCTGCAAGGTTTGCGCTTTTCTATTGGCGATTTCCAACAACGCCAAAATACCTAGCGAACATTGTTTGGCGCGAATACGCTTAAGCCCTTGGTCAATTAAAATTCTATTATTTTGGTCAAGTTTAACCACATCTGCCACCGTACCAAGTGCCACTAAATCTAATACTGTGCGCAAATCTGGCAATGCAATATTCTGCTTGGTAAAATAATCACGCTTATTAAGATGTGTTTTAAGTGCTGACATCAAATAAAAACACACGCCAACGCCTGCAAGATTTTTACTTAAAAAATCACAACCTTTAAGGTTAGGATTAATGATCGCATCTGCCTCAGGCAAAGTCTCACTAGGCAAATGGTGATCGGTAATAATCACATTAATGGCAGATGCTTTTGCCAATGCTACCCCTTCAAAACTTGAGATACCATTATCAACCGTAATAATTAAATCAGGTTGTTTCTCTTTAATTGCCAATTCAACAATTTCTGGACTCAAACCATAACCATGATCAAAACGATTAGGTACTAAAAAGTCAACATATTTAGCACCCATCAATCGTAATGACTTAACTGCCACAACCGATGCGGTAGCACCATCACAATCAAAATCTCCCACGATTAAAATGCGCTTATCGCACAATAAGGCTTTTTCAAGCACATCAAGTGCGATATCCAATTGCCCAAAGTTAGGCCTTAGTAAACTATCTAAACCCAAAGATAACTGCGCTTCTGAAACGCCTCTAGCAGCATAAATATTTTTTAAGAAAGTGGGGATGTCATCTGAATAAGATACAAACAAATCTTGCTCTATTGTTCTAATCAACATATTAGGTTTTTTATTCTATTGGCACTTTCTGGTGCCATATTAAGTCCATTACGAAAATGCCCAGTGTTGATATACAGGCGCTCTAACTGAGCGTGCTTACCAACAATCACATCCGATTTACTTGCGGGTCGAAAACCCGCCCAGTGATGCTCAATCTTAGCGCCTTTCAACTGCACAAGCCGCTCAGCAGCAAAGGCAAGTAACTCATCACCCACCTGCTTATCAGTACTTCTATCAAAGCCGGCGTCTTCCATGGTAGAGCCAATCAAAAGTTGCCCATCTTTTCTAGGAATAATATAGTGACCTTGGTCAAGCACAATATGCTCTAATGCATTTACCTCAGTCTTAACGATAATCATCTGTCCTTTAATGGGAAATATTTTGCCATCATCACCTAACAAAGACGAGCTCCAAGCGCCACTACAAATAATTGTATTATCGGCATAATAATCTTTGTTTTTAGTCTTAGCACCCAGTGCAATATTATCTTTAATAATCAAATCATCAACTTTGGTGTGTTCAACAATCTCAACCCCGCGTTTAAGAATATCAGCTTTAAGTGCGTTTAATAATCTTGGATTGCGTACTTGTGCAATATTTTTAAATAAACCACCTTTGGGATGTGTGCTGGTAGTAAGCTTGTATTTGTCCATCCATGCTTGTGCTTTGAGTGTGTTGTATTCATCCATCATTAACAAACCTGATCGGATATATTCAGGGTCAATACCCGTATCCTCAAACAAAGTAGCACATAAATCACCGTACACCGCTTGAGAGGCAATGCTTAGTTCATTCACCAAATCACTATAGTGCCAAGGATAAAGTGGGCTGATAATACCACCACCTGCCCAAGAAGACTCTTTCCCGCATTCACGCTGGTCTAGCAAAGTCACACGAGCACCTGCCATTGATAGCGTTCTTGCACTCATCATGCCAATCGCACCACCACCAATGATTAAGCAATCACTCATTTTTTCCAATCCACTATTAGTAGCAATACCACACCAACAGTAATAAAAATATCGGCAAAGTTAAAAATTGGCCAATGAAAATCTTGATAATGAAAATGAATAAAATCAACCACAAAGCCATTTGTAATTCTATCAATCATGTTACCAACAGCGCCTGATAAAATCAGGGTTAGACTGATAAGCTTAAACTTTTGTTTTAAGGGTGTTTTGAATATCCAAATGGTAATAGCGATACTCGCAATAACAGAAATACTTGATAAAAAATCACGCTGCCAACCACCACCATCAGCCCAAAGACTAAATGCTGCCCCATAATTATGTGCAAAAGTTAAAGAAAAGAATGCATTAATATCAACTGAATTGCCAATACCGCCTAAAGTCTCATAAGCTAGCCATTTGCTCATTTGGTCAAGTATGACCAAAATTAGCACCCATAAAAAATAAGATCTAATTTTCATAATTTACTCGGATTATATTTAATAATTACAATGATGGGAATAATACAACTTGAAATTACCACCACCCACAACAAACCACCCAATTGTGCGTAATCTTGCGCAACAGTGACAACACCATCGCTCACCACCTCACGACTAACAACAAAGATTTTGTTCAAATACTTAGTTAACAAACCACTCGCAGATAAGGCAATATTCATCAGCGATGCCATCAGTGCAAACCAAGTGCCTTTTTTGCCTTCAGGGGCATAAATTGCCACCAAAGTTAACATCAACACTTGTGCGATATAATCAAACGGCGAAGCCAATGCAGTATCTACTAATGCCACCGTTCTGGCTTCAACACCAAATAATGTGTGTACATCATAATACATTGCCACAATCGGTAGAAACAACAAAGTGCCAATAATAGTTAAAAATATCAATACTTCGCCAATATTGCGCTTAACAATAAATTTAGCACTCAGCCACATCCCTGCCAAAGCTATCGCACCACTAATTGCTGATAACTTAGCAAAAAATGATTCATCAAAACCAAGCACATCAATTTGCCACCACTGTAAAGACGCACCGACTGAGGGCATAGCACGATAAACAAAAATAACAATCATTGCCATCTTAATATGGCGAATCGCATTTTCACTTAAATCACCAATCAAACCATTGAGTAAAGTCAATACAATACCAAGAGAAAACACAAATACAATCTCTTGTGCATAAGGCACTTGTGCATAACCCATAATCACAACAAAGAACGCAAAAGCCAAGCCACCAAATAACACATGTTTGTTAATCTTAGATACTGGCACAGGGTTAAGGTGTACCAAACTCACCCCAAGAATTGACAACAAAGGTATAAATAACGCAATCATAAAGACTACTTCACGCTCATCTTTAAAAACATCTGCCAGCTCACCACCAATCCAACCCGTGATAAAAATCGCAAAACCTAATGACAAACGCGCCAATACTTGAATACTTGCTAATTCTTGATGGATTTCTTCTTCAGACTGACTCTTGTCTATCACCTCAGTACTCATCGTATCTGCCACCACATCCTGCATCACAAAACCAACAACAGCAATCACGCTGGCAAAAATATAAACACTCTTTTTAGAAAACTCCGCAACAATTGAATGCTCACCCACCACCGCAATCATCATTAAAGAACTCATGGTGATGAGCAGTGCACCAATGTAGACATAAGATTTACGGTTGGATCCAAAAATCAGCACACTATCAACCAATGAGCCGAAAATCATTTTCACCGTCCATGGCACCGTCAGCCATATGCCCAACTCTGCCAAATCTGCTGCACTCATATCCAGTGTCTCTTTCACCCAAAAATTCAAAGCAATAGCGGTAAAAACACTACTGCCGTAGGCAAAATACACCAACAAGAGTGGCACATAGCGCAATCGTAGCGCTCTAATCGGTGTCAATAAAACACTCAGCACTACAGCTAAGGATTTTGTTAGTGAAAGTGAAATATTTAACATAGCAGTTATTTAGATGAATTTTCCCATTATAATTTGTCTATTTTAATATAGTGAGAATATTATGGGATTTTTAGATGGAAAAAAAGCATTGGTGGTTGGTGTTGCTTCTAACCGCTCAATTGCGTGGGGTATTGCCGAGGCTATGGCAAAACAAGGTTGTGAAATTGCACTCACCTATCAAAATGAAAAACTTAAAAAGCGGGTTGATAAATGTGCTGCGGTTTGCAATTCAAATATTGTAATAGAGTGTGATGTTGCTAGTGATAAAGGCATCGAGCAAACCTTTAAAGCGTTAAAAAATCATTGGGATAACTTTGACATTTTAGTGCATTCAGTGGCTTTTGCACCGCGTGAAGCATTAGATGGTAACTATATTGATGCCACTACTCGTGAGAACTTTGCTACTGCCCATGACATCAGTTCTTACAGTTTTACTGCACTGGCAAAAGGCTCAAAATCCATGCTAAATAAAAACGCTGCACTATTGACGGTAAGTTACTTGGGTGCCATTCGTGCCATTCCTAACTACAATGTGATGGGTGTTGCTAAGGCTTCACTTGAAGCAAATGTACGCTATATGGCAGCGGCAATGGGCCCTGAAAAAGGCATTCGTGTGAATGCGGTATCAGCAGGCCCAATCAAAACTTTAGCGGCGTCTGGTATCAAAAATTTTAGTAAATTACTGGATCATGCGGCCAACTCATCGGCGCTCAAACGCAATGTAACAATTGAAGAAGTGGGTAATGCTGCTGCATTCTTATGTTCAGATTTAGCATCAGGTATTACCGGTGAAATTACCTATATTGACTCAGGGTATAACTTTTACGACAAAGGTCCTGATTGATAGTTTGAAGCCAATAAAAAGCCCCGCATTGCGGGGCTTTTTATTGAAGGTTTCAGCCTGTTTTTTTATAATCGGTCTGAGAATATTTTAATATCAATATCTTTGTGTAGTGTTTTCAAAATGCTATTAAAAAACGCTTCAGACTCAAAACCAAGTATGACGCTTGACAATGCATTATTTGGTACATTATTAGATACTCTGATTGCTGATAACTTCAACACAATGGATTGCTCTGCATTCAGACTTTGTGCATCATAAATCACACCATCATTTGGCTTCGGCAAGGAGAATACGATATTAATAATCCCAGTATTTTCTTCCCTTGAGGATCTTTTAACCCAACCAACATCCTTCCATGTAAGTTGATATTTTTCCATTAATTTTTGAACGGTAGTCGTATCGCCCTTACTCAGTAAAGCGGTAATTTTATCGGCAACATTATCAATAAAAGTCTTAGCTAATAGTCCAGATAAATGTTTAGCAATCTCAACTTTAACTTCATCAAATGTCTTTTCTCTTTGAGGATTTTTTTCATTAATCCTTAATACCACAAACTTATCTTTAGACAATTCAATCAATTTAGAGCTCTCGCCTTTGTTCAAGACTTCATCACTATAAGCTGCTGCTACAAATTTAGCATCATGTTCTTTTGTGTCTTGAGTAAAAAACTCAGAAGTTCTAAGCTCTAAATCCATTTGATTGGCTGCTGCTTCCAAATCTTCCTCGTATGACAAATTACTTAATTGCTCTGTGAGTTTGTAAATAGATTTCTGCACTTCACGCTCAGTGTAAAGTTTGGTTAACTCACTGCGTAGCGACTCAAAAGGTTTAACCTCACTTGCTTTAATCTTATTTAACTTAATAATATGATAACCAAAATCAGTTTTGACTGGACTACTGACTTCACCCTCTTTCATAGCAAATACCTTAGCTTCAAACTCAGGTACCATCGCACCCATAGCAAAAAATCCCAAATCACCGCCACTGTCTTTTGAGCCTGTATCTTGAGAATGTTTAGCGGCCAACTCAGCAAAAGACTCACCTTGTTTTAACTGTGTGATAATCGTATTTGCTAATTCTTCAGACTCAACCAAAATATGCTGCGCTTTGCGTTCTTCTTCCGTGCTAAAGCGTGCCTGCTCATCTTCATAAAGATTAGACAAATCATCATCGTTCACTTTAATACTTTTAGCAATTTCTTTAGTTGATAATTCAACAAAATCAACTTTTACTTTTTGTGGCTCAAGAAAAACTTGTTTGTTTTCATCGAAAAATTCCTTAACACTCTCAGGGTTAACTTTCACTTCATCGATATAATTTTTTGTATTAAGCATAATATGACTAAACTTGCGCTCTTGGTCATTCAACGACTGTATACGCTTTAGTGCTGATGGCGTCAAAAATGCAGAGTCTGAGAAATTGCGCTTGATTTGATTTTGCGTCAATCCTTCTGTTTGTATGCGCTCATATTCAACATCTGAAATACCATTTAATCTAAGCAAATCTTTGTACCTATCTATAGAAAACTTACCTTCGACTTTAAATACATCGTTTGATTGAATGAGCATCTGCAATTCACGCTGTGTTGTTGCATAATCCGATTCATCTGCCAATTGCGCTAACACGCGTCTATCAACCATTGACTGAATCGTTGAAAACTTTACTTTAAGGTTGATCTCAGCTGTGTAGTTTTTACCCAGCTGTTGTTGCAAGCGTCTTTTAGCAGCATTAAACTCTTTTAAATATGCCTCTTTAGAAATATCATCACTGCCAACACTCGCCACCACAATATTTGAAGTGTTTGTAAAGTATTGGTTAATACCAAACAAAGCAAACGGGATTGTAATCAGGGCAACAATTAAATAAGCAACCCAACCTTTGGTTTTATCTTTAATAGAACTTAACATAGTATAATTTTATAAAAATTTAAAACAGGGAATTATAATTAATTTTCACCCTTAAATAAAGTAATTATTAATACTAAAGCCACACCCGTCATAATTGACACAATAACTGGCGTGACAAAATATTCAACAAACACCGATAAAAGCACTGGTAAGCCTTGACTTAGCTTAGCTAACCAATGTAGATACACAACATTATGAATGATGATACTACCGCCTACCATGAGCATTGCAATTGCACCAATCCAACCCAATGATTTTAGAATTTTTGGCATACCCAAGATTAATACCTTGCTTATAGCTTGATAAAATTGACTGTTGGTTTTCTCATCTCTTAGATAAAAACCAATATCATCCATTCTAAGAATCATGCTAACAATACCATACACAGCAAATGTTGATATCAAGCCAATTAGAACCAATACACCTACTTGAGTGACAATCGGCGCTTCAGCAACACCGGCGATAGTTAATGCCATAATCTCAATAGATAAAATAGCATCTGTTCGCACCGCTGAGGCGATCGTTTTATCCTCTGTTGCAGACAAGTCATCTGTATTAGGTGTAGAATGATGATTATTATACTCGTGCACTTCAATAAAGCCTAACTTTCCCCCCATAGACTCTGTACCTTCATAGGCTAAATACGAACCACCCAGCAATAAAACTGGCAACATAATCCACGGTGCAAAATAAGTAATTAAAATAGCAACTGGAATAATAAGGAGTTTATTTATTAATGACTTTTTAGTAATTTTCCAAATAACTGGCAACTCTCTTTTAGCCGTAGTATTACTCACATACTGGGGGATGGCTGCTGTGTCATCAACCAGAATACCTGCCGTTTGAGACAAAGATTTGGCTGTTTGATTGGCAATATCATCCAAAGACCCAGCAGCAACTTTTGTAGCCACCACTGACAAATCATCAGCAAGTGTGGCAATATATCCAATTAATCCTGACATAACTACTGTCTACTCCTTTTAAAACAGACAAAAAAATAGCACTCATAAAGAGTGCTATTTAAAAATGGCGGAGCGGACGGGATTCGAACCCGCGACGTCCTGCGTGACAGGCAGGCACTCTAACCAGCTGAGCTACCGCTCCATTTTTTTGGTGGGCGCTACAAGACTTGAACTTGTGACCCTCGCCTTGTAAGGGCGATGCTCTACCAACTGAGCTAAGCGCCCAAAAAATACCTGATACTTAAATCAAGAAGTCGCATATTATACTCAAATCAAATACTCTTTTTGTAATGAATTTATCTATTTTTTAAGTTGCTGAATCAATGGCAACATTTCTTCTTGCCAAAGTCGCTCAGTAATCTCACCAATACGCTTAAAACGAATCACGCCATTATTATCAACAATAAAAGTCTCAGGTGTGGCATACACGCCCAACTCTAAACCTAACTTTCCTTGCTCATCAAAGATTATAAAACCAAAAGGATCACCCAATCTCTTTAAAAAATACCGACCTTCTCGCTTGGTATCTTTATAGTTAATACCTACCATTTGCACAACACCCTGTTTTGCAATATTGTTCAACATTTGGTGTTCTGCACGACAGGTAACACACCAAGACGCCCATACATTGACTAACGACACTTGGTTTTTTAATTTCTCTTGCAGGTGATATTTTTCACCCGTTTTGAAATCTTGAACTTCAAGGCTTGGAAAAGCTTTGCCGATTAAAGGCGATGGCAATTTTTTAGTATCATGCCCCAAACCATCATACAAAAACCAAGCCAATACAACAAAAATTGCTAAGGGTATAAACTTACCCATTACTCTTTTGCCTCCTTCAGGGCGTCTGCCACTTCTGGTGGCATGTAGTTCTCATCATGTTTTGCCAGAACTTCGGTAGCAATAAATTTACCGTTTACCAAAGATCCTGTGGTGATAATGCCTTGCCCCTCTCTAAATAAATCTGGCAAGATACCTGTATACTCAATGCTAAATTTATTTTTATTATCCGTTACATCAAAAGTTGATTTCAAATCCTCTCGCTTAAAACTACCAACAACAACCAAACCACCTAAGCGAAAACTTCTATCAACTGGCGCTTTGCCCTGTGCCACCTGAGTTGGATCATAAAAATAATTGCTACTACTACCAAGTGCTCGAAATAAAAGCGTTACTGCTAGCATCGCACCTGCGATAAGCAATGCCACAAATGCCATTCTGTTTTGTCTTTTAGTCATTCCTTGTCCCTCGCATATTTAATGTGTAATTGTGTTATAGTGCGCTTATGTGTTGCTTTCGTGCCAACAAACAAAATCGCTACTGTGGCAAAAGTAAGCAAATACGAAGCCCAAATATAAGCAGTGTATTTATCAAATAACAAAAATTCTATCATTTACCCACTCCAACAATAATCTCTCTAACCCAGCGTGAATTTTGCTCCCTCACTAATACCTCGTCTCGCGCACGCATCAACACCAGGGCACCATATAAAAACTTAAAAGCAAAACTGACTAACATTAATGCAATAAACATATCTATTTGCATAGATATCTTAGTAACACCAATAGACGAACCTTGATGCAGACTATTCCACCACTCAACTGAATAATAGATAATGGGAATATTCACCGAACCAACGATTGCCAAGATAGCAGAAGCCTTATCAGCCGTTTTTGGGTTATCAAAGGCATTATGAAGTGAGATATAAGCCAAGTATAAGAACAACAAAATAAGCTCAGAGGTCAGTCGTGCATCCCATGCCCACCAAGTGCCCCACATCGGTTTACCCCACACACTACCTGTAACTAATGCTAACAAAGTAAAAGCAGCACCAATAGGTGCGGATACTTTTGCCACTATATGGGCGAGTTTAATTTGCCAAATAAGCCCAATACCGCCCGCAATTGCTATTACTACATAAATAAATAAACTCATCCATGCAGCAGGCACATGTACATACATAATACGCACACTGTCACCTTGTTGATAATCAGCTGGTGAGACGACAAAACTCCAATACAAACCAATTAATGACAAGCCAATAAATGGAACCATTAACCAAGGAATGATTTTTTCACTGGTTTGATAAAAATTTCTTGGTGAGGCAAATGCCTGAATCCACTTCCACATAATTACTTTATTTGTTGCTAATTGGGGTTATTTTAACGATTTTTGTGCCACATTGTTGCGTAAATAAGTAGGCAATGGTAATTCATCATCATGCGTGGTTTTTTGACTTAAATACAAATCAATCAAATTCTGAGACTTAGGGTGGAAATCTGGCGTACAGTGGCCAACACCTGTTTTCTTAATAAGCTCATCCTTATAGGCGCCCCAGCCTGTACCCACACCGATAAATTCATCATTCAGTGTATCCACTTCATCGGGTTTTGCTAAGCGTTGTGTTGTTAATACGCCATCTTCATACACACCCCAATAAACCTCATTCATTCGTGCATCAAGTGCGACTGCAATCTTATTAGACTTGTATTTTTTAGCAGCGCCAGCACCTAATACTTCAAGCGTTGAAAAACCTTTGGTAGGAATATCAAATGCCAAAGACATTCCTTGCACTACGCTAATGCATATACGCACTCCAGTAAATGCACCTGGTCCTTTGGTATAGACAATAATATCCAAGTCTGCCACCGATAAAGCTGTTTGCTCAAATACCTCATCACACAATGGCAAAATTAAACCAGAACTCTTCGCTACATCTTTAACAAAACGCGAGACAGTTTCACCTTGTGTGTGAAGACTCACAGAACACACCTCAGTGCAGGTATCAATAGCGAGTATATTTTGATTTGTCATAACGAGACTTTTGCAGGGTTATAGATGATGATTTTTCATTTTACAACCTTTTGATGTTTATGATACACACGCAATACCAAATTTCTACGCTTTAGCAATCTATCAGGATGTCGAGTCGGATGATAATAACTCGGTCCTTTTATTAGTGCCACCAAAGTTGCCAAACCCTCTAAAGACAATTTACCGATCTCTTTATCAAAATAAAATCGTGCCGCACGCTGAAATCCATGCACCTCAAATCGACCATACTGCCCCAAATATACACTATTCATATAACGAATAAGAATGTCTTTCTTGTCAAATGAAAATTCTAACAACAACGCCATCAGAGCCTCTTTGAACTTTCTTTCAAAGGTTTTATCACGCGTTAATAATGAATTTTTAATCATTTGCTGAGATAATGTACTGGCACCTCGCATTGGTCGCTCGTAAAACCAGTTATCACGCAAAACTCTAGCAATCTCCATAAAATCCACACCAGAATGATTAAAAAACGATTGGTCTTCCATTATTAACAACATATTAACCAATGACTTAGGATAAATCTCTAACGATAATTGAGAATTCGTCAAATCAAGCGGCTTAGAAAATTCATCTTTAACCACGCTATGTAGATAATTCAAATAAACGGCAAAAACCACAATACTGAGTAACGCTAAGCGTTTTAACCATTTTGTAGCTCTAAACTTCACACCTTACCTCATTGCGTTACAACACTCTTAAAAAGTGGTTTGTATTATATACCCGAAGCCACAAAAACAACATAAGTTCTGTCTATTTCTAAAATTGCACTGTTTTGAGATTTCGACCTCCGTTTGCGCTAATTTAAGCTTTTTTTAAAAAATGTTTGTTCTCTTGTAATAATTTAGCGTGTGTTACTTTTTGATGTGATGTATTGGTAGTATCAGCGACTCTTTTAAAGGTTTTATCTTGTTTTTGATTCCATTAATCCATCCACCTATAAAATCATATTTCGACGAATACTAAATTGCGATACAAACATTCGCTTGATTTACTGTATGCAAAGGTCTCCTTTAATTCAAAATTAAATTATACTATTTTTTAAAAAAACCTTTGTGTAAAATATGAGCATCTTTATTCTCTTATCGCTTCTCAGGTTTATTCAAATATTTGTAAGTTGTAATAAAATCATCTATGGTTAAAAAATCTTATAACATGTGTAACTTATTAAAATTCCTTACACTAATTGCATTACTTCACGCCTCCAATTTATATGCAATAACTTTAGAACAAGGCTTGGAAGAAAATCTTAAATTAGATAGACAAAATGCCAATACTGAAAGATTGGCAAATATAACGCAATTCTTAAAGAAACTTAAATCCCCTTCAAAGATAAGCGGCAAATTTAAAAAAGAAGAAAAATGTATTGATATTCACACAATCAATGTCCAAGGGGCATCTCTTATTGACAATAAAACCATCAATGCCGCTGTTGAGCCTTTTACAAATAGATGTTTAGGTAGGGTTAATATCGATAATATTATAAAGTTATTAAATCAACTTTACTTTAATCACGGCTATATCACCACCAGAGCTTATCTTCCCAAACAAAAAACAAGTCAAGGTATTTTAAAACTGATAATAATAGAGGGGAAAATTAACACATTATCATCTGATAACAAAAACTTATATTTAAATAATTTATTTTCCGATAAACCAGAAAGTTATTTAAATATAAGAAACTTAGAACAAGGAACAGATCAAATTAACAGATTAGAAGGCTATCAATCAAAAGCTGATATTAAACCTACCAGCAAAATAGGCTATAGTGATATTATTATAAAAAGTGCTTATAAAAAGAATATTTATTTTAGGTCGGGGTTTGACAATAGTGGTTCAGAAAGCACAGGGGAAATTGTGGCCAATATTGGCACATCAATAAACAATCTTGTTGGTATTAACGACCAATTAATGATTGATTTGAGATCCAATTCAAATCCAGATGAAGGCAAAAAATTAAACAGAACGATATCACTTTCATACGATGTTCCGTATATTGACTGGAATTTTGGCACTCGCTTAAATGAAACCAAAAATGTCTCTCTTATAAACAATAATATTCTCATAAACAATCAGTCTATCGCGACTCAATTGAGAAACATCAATAGCAACATAGAAATATATGCCAAAAAAAACATATATAGAGATGAAAGCAAGAAAATATCATTCAATATATCTTGGCATAAAAAAGATAAGGTTTCTCAGGTGAACAAAGCCAATATAGAGGTTAGTACTTATACTAGAAATCATCTTGCAGTAGGCATCAACTTATCTAAAAAAACAAAAGAAAATAGCGACTATTCCCTAGATTTCAAAATTAAACATGGATTGGGATCAAAGGTTGTATTTCATAACAATAACGGGGAAATCACCCCCACACCTAAGAGTTTTCCAGGGCGACACTTTACAATATATAAAATAGGGGGATCTTATAATACCACGCTAGCAAATAAGATAAATCTAAAGCTAGCATTTGACTCTCAATATTCTGATGATATTTTATTTGGTGGGGAAATGTTTCAAATAGGCGGCGTTGGATCCGTTAGAGGGCATAGCAATATAGCCATATCGGGGGCTAAAGGCGCCTATTTTCGATCAACTTTTTCTTTTACGAAGCTTTCTCCATCGGATCCTCAGTTTTACCTATTATACGATATTGGGTATATTTTCTCAGGCAAAAGAACTGATGGGGGTAGACTTGATGGCAAGGGCATTGGCGTTAAACTCAACATATTCAACCAAAAATTATCACTTGAGTATGGTGAAAATCACACACGAAAACGCGATCACGCTTTCAGTGTTAGTTTTAACGCCTCTTTTTAACGACTAGGTAGTTTTTCCAGCAACACCCAGCATTTCTTTAGAAAGGTAAACTCAATCTTAGCCTCACTAGGACAAAGCTTAAAAATTTCCAAGTAGCTGAAAAATAGATACCTAGTGATTGTATAAAACCCCAACAATTTCAGACAACAATTTAAACTTTCTTGTCAGGTTTCACCACGTTATTCCCTACTATAAAACCCCAACAATTTAAGACAACAAATTAAGATTTCTTATTTCGAACAAGTTAAACTTAACCCAACAATTCGGAGTAAAAAATTATGAGTAAAAAACGAACAAACTATTCATCAGCATTCAAGACTAAATTAGTTCTTGAGCTGCTGCAAAATGAAAGCACTTTGGCGCAGATTGCCAGCAAGCATAACATCTTGCCACAAAACCTAGTGAACTGGAAGAAGATCTTCCTTGCTAACGCTGAGATTGCTATGGAGCCATCTAAAGCAGTTAAAGAATACAAGGAAGAGCTTATTAAATCACAAGAGCAAAACGAACATTTAACCACGCTAGTGGGCAAGGTAACTGTCGAGAAGGAGTGGTTAGCAAAAAAAGCTAAAAAGCTTGGGCTCATCTAAACTAAAGCAGTTGATTGATCTCAAGCCGACTACAGTCCATTCTTCATCCTCTTCTTTATCCATTAATCAACAATGTCAACTACTTGGCATTAACCGCAGTGGCTTATATTATAAGCCACGCGTTAATCACACCAAGCAAACCATTAAAAATCACATCACCAAAGTATTTGAAGAAATACCCATCTACGGTGAGAATAAGGTGCATAAGCAGCTTCTGGAAGATGGTTACAAGGTAAGCTTAAATATGGTAGCACGCTACCGTCAAGAACTAGGCTTGCAAGCCGTACTAGCGGTTAAACCTATTAACACGATAACACCAATCAAAGCGCATAAGAAGTATAGTTACAAGTTGCGAGGATTGAATATCAGCCATGCTAATCACGTATGGAGCACTGACATCACCTACATCAAGATTGCAGGCGGTATGGTTTATATGACTGCTATTATTGATTGGCACAGCAAAGCTGTGCTATCGTACAAGATATCCAACACCATGGATTCTCAGCTGGTAATGAGTGTGCTTAACGAAGCTTTAGAGAAGTATCCACATCCAGAGATATTTAATACCGATCAGGGTAGCCAGTACACCAGTGAAGTGCACACTCAAAGACTCAAAAAATTGGGTATTACTATATCAATGGATGGCAAAGGCAGAGCAACCGATAATATCTGCATTGAGCGCTTCTGGCGAAGCGCCAAAGTCGAAAGAATCTATTTGAACGCATACCAGACCATAAACGAACTAACCACTGATGTGGATGACTATATTGAGTTTTACAACAACAGAAGATTCCATCAGACATTAGATTACAAAAAACCAATGGATGTGTACCAAGAAAGTATAAAATTGAACCAGAATAAGAAGAAGGCTTCTTAGGATGTTCTATATAAGAAATTTTAAAAAGTTGTCAGAGGTTTTGGGGTGATAAAATGAGACTGAATAAGAGCGGCAAACACCCAACCAGGAAAGCTGGTAATGATTATATTAAAACAAAGAAAGTAGGTAAACCCTCTTTTTAAATGGAGCATAAATTCCAAAATATTAATTCACTGTCTCTTAAAGGCTCATAAAAGAGCTTTGATTTTACCGACAATAAAAATCAATAATGCTACTTTTGTATTCAGCGTTACAAGCAAATCTGATATTTTGCTACGCTAAACAAGGATAGCTGTTTTTATATAAGGCTTTTTTTTGCCAGATTGGTGAGATGAATTGATTTATGCAAAGGTCTCAATTAATATTTGAGTCCCTTTATCTTTTACGGAAATTGAATTTATTTAAAACATATAAAACACCTTCTAGTAACAATATTTTTTTAGGCATTGTAGGAAGTTGCTTGATGATAGATGTTGCCTTTTTAGATTGTGGGCCTTTTTGGTGTATTCTGTAAATACCTGGATATAAAAAAGAAAAATTAATTTTATACCATAAGTGAATATCTGAAAAAAATAGACGCCATTGTTTTGGTAAAACTTTTAAATCCTTGGCTAAAGATCTTGTGTAGTTACGGTAATCAACAATGTGGGATACACGATCAAAATCAACGGGAAATTGCCATTTTGAGGCTTCTTGTTGATTTAAAATGCATTTTTGCATTGTTTCTTGATTAGGTAAGGATATTT
>NZ_UEXF01000069.1:98905-101567 GCF_900127505.1 thiotrophic endosymbiont of Bathymodiolus puteoserpentis (Logatchev)
TAGATGTATCCAAATCTGTCGGTTTGTTGTCATGGTATCTTGGAATAAAGTATCCTGGCCATCTACGGATTGAGACATAACTGCTTTTTACCACATTGCGAGATAAATAAATTAGATCAGATGCTGTTTCTCCCAACCCTATGAAAACAACCGCCTTATCTTTTAAGCTAGATACATCTTTGAGGTCTGAACTGCGTATAATTTCGCCAGAGAAATTTTGTTTGTTTTTTAGGGGGATTTCTTTGGACTTTTGATTAGTGCCAGTACAAATAGTCAAATAGTCAAAAGTATTTGTTTTTACTTTTCCATTATGTTCAAAGTCAATATTCCATTGACCATTTATATTGCTTATTTTTTTAACAGTATTGTTAAAATGTATTAACTTTAATATATTATTTTTCTTTGCGTAATTATTTAAATAATTAACATATTCTGTTGCCCGCCACATTTTTAAGTTATTGCAATTTATTTCTGGAGGAAAATCACTAAAACTAACTAAAAAAGGATTGTTGACCAAGGTTAAATCTTGATAACAGTTTGCAAATACACCGCCAATATCGCTAGATTTTTCAAAAATTTTTATATCAATATTCGGATTGTTTTCTTGAATTTCTTTTGCAGTGCAAAGCCCAGAAGGTCCTGCTCCAATAATGCACATTTTGATTTTATTTTGCATCAACCCTCCTTAAGATTAACTTTTTCTGGGAATGTAATTGAGTATTTATAATCTAAAAATTTTTGAAATTCATCAAAATGGGCGTCAATTATATGCAAGGACTTACTCCAAGTTTCATCATCAAGTTCTTCTTGTTCAAAAATTGATAAATCAATGGCATTATCTACCTCACTATCAATGTGTTGATCACCAAAGTAGTGTAATTTTTCTCCGGTTTCTTTTTCATACAACTCAGCAACATATTTAGTTGTGTTAAAAAATATTTTTACTGTGGCCTCTCCAGACTCCAATGCAGCTATTTTTAAAAAAACATTATCTCCACACATTTGAGCTCTAGCAATAGCATGGTACATATAATTTCTAATAGGTGCACCGCTATCTAGCCAAATCATATTCATAGCATCACCATAATTCTTAACATTGTTATAAAGCCCTAAAGTTTTTAAATCACCCTTTAACATATCCCAATGCGTACTATCTATTTCAGCATGTGCATTAATTGCTTTTTGCATATTGTTTTTTGGATCTTTAGAGAAATAAAACATCTGATTTATATCTCTAAATGTCATTGAAAGATGAACAAACAAAGGCGCCCATATATGCATTTTTTCAATAACATCTGCCTGATTAATTGTATGAATATCCTTGAATAATTTGTGACACAAGGTGTTTTTTTTATGTTTATTAATTGCGCTAAATACTCTTTTCATTTTAACCGTCCTAATATTGTTAATTATTTAATGAGACCTTTGCATAAATAAGGGTGATTGGTAAAATCTAATTTTTGCCCATTTGGTGATTTCTTTAAACCTTGTCCTAGCAGGGCTAATGCTGGATTTACCCCCCTAGAGGGCTGCCGAGTGTCGCTGAAAAAATCGCCAAGTGGGTGAAAAGTGAGTTTCTGATGATTGTTCCTATTTATGCAAAGGTCTCTTAAGGTACTGTGAGTACCTCCATTTTCCGTACGACTCTTAACTTACTTAGAGTCATCTTATCACGCCACATTTACCTTTGATGGTATTCCGCCTAAGACAAAATGTGGTCGTTTATTATTATAAACACATAACCGTTGTATGGTTATGTATTTTACTTGTTGGGCTGAATTGAATAAATGCAGATTCAAGCGCTCCTGCCTTGCTGTTTGATTAAATCTCTCAATAATAGGCATTTTGAGTTGGTTTGTCTGGTTGGATATATTTAATTTCAATGCCACGCAACTAAACACGCTAACGATTAAATAACCCGTCTTGCTGGCATAGATAAATCCACATCAATACTGAATCCTTCATGGTTGCAATCACCAACCAGATAGAGTGATTTGTTAAGGCTTTTAAATCGTTAGAGACCTTTGCATAACCCAACCAAAAAACCACCAACCTGATAAAATAACACCCATCTAAAACAACCATAAAACACCCAAAATGTCTTGGAAAAATATCCAACAAAATTCATTTGCAGATTCTCTTGTTATTGAACATAAATCTCTATCAGAACTAGACGATGTGCATAACATCATTAACTGGGGCGAGATAGAACAAACACTATCAAATCTTTATACCTCCAAAACAGGTGCAAGCGCCTATCCACCCATAATGATGTTTAAAATCCTAATTCTTCAGGCTTGGTATGCGCTTAGCGATGAAGCCTTAGAAAAACAAATTGCTAGAGATTTAATGTTCAGACGCTTCATTGATTTAAGTTTAAGCGAAGCAGTGCCAGACCATTCCACCATTTGGCGTTTTAGACAATTACTCAATACTGAAAATTTGCTAGAAGCACTACTAGAACAAATCAATCATCATTTAGAACAAAACAGTATTATTGTTTCTCTAGGTTCAATCAACATTATTGATGCCACCGTCATTGAAGCTAAAGTGTCCAGTTCCACCACGTTATTCCAGTTTGAGCATTTGAATCAATAATTCTCAAGCCACTTACAATCGTCATTTTAAGGGTTTGAGTTTTTGCTTGCAAAAAGCTAAAAAA
>NZ_UEXF01000069.1:103224-115297 GCF_900127505.1 thiotrophic endosymbiont of Bathymodiolus puteoserpentis (Logatchev)
CCCTAATCCAAAAATAGAAATCAAAAAAACACACAAACCCCAACTGGTATAATGATTTCAACCAAAAAACCGCTTCACCCATTGGGTGAAAACACAAAAGACAACCACATCCCTTTTATACACAACCAAACCTTACTGCGTTTATGAAAATTTTAAACTACAAACTGTCCTCTACCAACGAACTTTTAACCGCTCGCATTGGATTACTTGCTACTGCACATACCATTAACACATTGAGTTTGTCTAATACCATTGATCAACACTTCCCAGCCCTTGGTAGCAATTGTGCACTCAAAGCCTCCACTTTTATCAATACCTTGATATTAAGTCAACATGAAGGTGGTCAGTGCTTAGATGATACTACCCACATTGCCAAAGACAAGGCGCTACGCTTAATCACCAATCAAAGCGTGCCAACCCCACAGGCTATTGGCATTTGGCTTCGGCGTTTAGGTGAAGACAACCAAGGAATCAAAGCCTTACAAAAGGTCAATAAAACTGTGCTTAAAGCCACGCTTAATCATTGCAAAAACATCACCCTTGATATTGATGCCAGTGAAGTCATTGCCAATAAAGCTGATGCTCAGTGGACTTATAAGAAACACAAGGGCTATATGCCAATAATAGGACATATCGCCCAAACAGGGCAGATTGTTGCCACTAACTTTAGGGCGGGTAATGTATCACCAGCAAAAGACAACCTTGACTTTATCAAAATCTCTCAAGACGCATTACCTAAAGGCACTAACATCAAAAAACTTAGAATAGACGCAGCAGGCTATCAAGCCAGTATTATTGATTATTGCTTTGAACATGATATTGAATTTAGTATCAGAGCAAAGATATGTCAATCTCTTAAAGATATTTTTGTAGATAAGGACAACCAATGGCAACCTTTGGTTGATAAAAAAGGCAAAGCCATTGATGGGCAAGCCACTTTTAGAATGCGCCATTTTATGGGTAATAATGGCAAAGTCTTTGATTTAGTCGTGCAAAGGAGCTCTGTTACTGGGCAGGTAGAATTAGACTTAGAATTAGACAGCAATAACAGCACCCAAGCCCCTGAACAAATCACCAGTGGACAATATATTTATCGCTCTATCGCCACCAATCTTGAAACTTTGAGTGACAGCAAGGTTATCCATTTTTACAACCAACGAGGTGAAGACAGTGAAAACCGTATCAAAGAATTGAAAAATGATTTTGGTGCAAGACAAATGCCTTGTGGTGATTTTAATGCCAATGCCTTGTATTTTGATATTTGTAGTTTGTCTTACAACTTGTTTGCACTAATGCGTCAAATATTACCCCTTGAATTTGCCAATAAAAGAGCCAAGTATGTGCGCAATCGCTTCTATGCTATCGCCGCTAAAGTACTTCAACATGGCAGACAAGTGATTGTTAAGTGCCAAGCACAATATTATGACTTACTTACTCAGGTGCTAAACAACATCAAAGCGTTTAAGCCGTTGCTATCTTGATTTAAACGAACAACAAAACAAGCCCTGCCTAAACAAAGGAGGCTTAAGCACACCTGAAAAACCTAAACGATCCAAAATATCGAATAATTTGTGCTGATCTTATCAAATTGGGGGTATTGTCTGTATTTTTATGGATGCAAGACTTGAATGGGGTGGTTTTTTAGGATTTTGATTGGTATTTTTTGGGTTGGGTGGTTCTATTTTTGGATTTGGGGAACACTCTTAATCTAAAAATGCAAAACAGTGTATAATGCGCTTTCCCTTGCTTGACTGGGTACCAACTTGGCAAGCTATTTTTTTAATATAACCATAAGGAGAAAACACTCATGAGACACTATGAGATTACACTAATTGTGCATCCTGATCAATCAACACAAGTTGAAACGATGATGGGCAAATACAAAGAGATTATTACTGCCGATGGCGGTAAAATTCACCGTGAAGAAGACTGGGGTCGTAAACACCTTGCTTATCCAATCAACAAAATTTATAAGGCGCATTACTTAATGTTAAATATTGAGTGTGACCAAGAGACACTTGATAAATTAAATTACAACTTCCGTTTTAACGATGCTATTTTAAGGAATTTAATCATTTCCAAGAAAGGCGCAATCACTGAGGCTTCAGTAATGATGAATGCCAAAGACTCAGACGAAAAAAAGAAAGATAGGAGATAGGAGAGTATTATGGCTAAGCAACAAAAGAGAAAACGCAGACCTCAAATTAAAATCAACACTTTTTGTCGTTTCACAGCAGCAGGTGTTAAAGAAATCGACTATAAAGATGTAGATGTTTTGTTAAAGAACATTGACGAAGGTGGCAAAATTACCCCATCAAGAATGACGGGCACAAGCGCCAAATTCCAGCGTCAATTAACCACTGCAATCAAGCGTGCTAGGTTCCTAGCATTGATTCCTTACACTGACAAGCATAAAAAATAGGAGTTAATCATGCAAGTAATTTTATTAGAAACAATTGGTAAGATGGGTGGTTTAGGTGATGTCGCTAATGTTAAAGCGGGTTATGCACGCAACTTCTTAATTCCACAAGGCAAGGTGAAGCCAGCAACAGCAGCTAACCTAGCAGAGTTTGAAACCATAAAGGCCGATTTAGAGGCAAAAGAAGTAGCTGCAATCAAAGCAGCGCAATCAAAAGCAGATGCAATGGCTGGTACGGTTTGTTCACTTAAAGCGAATGCAAGTGAAGAAGGTAAGCTATTTGGTTCTGTTGCCACAGCAGACATTAAAGCAAGTTTGGCACAAGCAGGTCATGAAGTTGAAAAATGTGATATTAACTTACCCGAAGCAATTCATCATGTTGGCGAGTATGATATTAGTATCACTTTACACACTAGTATCACTGTTGACATCAAGGTGGTGGTTGAGGCCTCTGAAGAAGTGCAATAAAGAACAACAAATCAAATGTTATAAAAAACCCTCTTTGCGAGGGTTTTTTATTGTCTACTTGTTTTGATTGGGTTTTTGATGAAACATTATGGGGCGCTAACAATAAATTAAGTTAAAATTAAGTCCTTGTCTTGCAAGGTTTTTACTGCTTATTTTTTACAATCATTATGGATATTGAAAACATTAATATACCGCCAAATTCAATCGAATCAGAGCAATCTGTGCTCGGTGGCTTGCTATTGCATAACGAAGCATGGGACCAAGTAGCCGATGCTATCAACAAAGATGATTTTTATACTGCCTCACACCGACTTATCTTTGAAGCAATTAAACTACTGTTAGAACACGCAGAGCCTGCAGATATTCTAACGGTTAAAGAACGATTAAAAAAAACAGGTGATGAAGAAGCTGTGGGTGGCTTTGCCTATTTGGCACAAATTGCTGAGAATACACCCAGTGTTACAAACATTCAAACCTATGCCAAACATGTGCGTGAGTTGTCTGTTTATCGACGATTGATTCAAGCTAGCCACACAATTTCCGACAAAGCCTACAACCCAAAAGACATTGAACTGCAAGAATTAATTGATTTGTCTGAAAGAGAAATATTTGATATTGCAGAGCATATCAATCGTGGCAAACAAGATGTTATTAATGTTAAAGATATGACTAAGGATGTGGCTAATTTAGCGCATGAATGGGCAGAAAGTAAGGGTGGATTAACAGGGCTAGAAACTGGTTTCACGGAATTAGACAAAAAAACTTCAGGCTTGCAAAAAGGTGATTTAATCATTATTGCAGGTCGCCCTTCTATGGGTAAAACAGCCCTTGCAATGAATATTGTCGGTAATGTGGCTATTCAACAAAGTAAACCCGTATTGGTATTTTCTCTAGAGATGCCGACTGAAGCATTAATACTTAGAATGATTTCTTCATTTGGACATATTGATAGCAAAAAAATTCGTGCAGGTGAGATGACAGAAACTGATTGGAATAGTTTTAGTCATGCTATTAGTGCAATGGATAAAAACGATATTTTAATTGACGAAACACCTTCTATTACCCCAACAGAAATTCGTGCAAAATCCCGTCGCATTAAAAGACAATACCCTGAGTTAGCACTGATTATGGTGGATTACTTGCAGTTGATGACGGTACACGGAAAGAGTGAAAACCGAGTGCAGGAAATATCAGAAATCTCTCGCTCCCTTAAAGCACTGGCTAAAGAAATTGGTGTACCTGTGATTGCCTTATCACAACTTAATCGTGGTGTTGAATCACGCCCCAAGCCCAATAAAGGTCGGATGCCACAAATGTCAGATTTGCGCGAATCAGGCTCGATTGAGCAGGATGCTGATATCATTGCTTTCGTTTATCGAGACGAGCAATATCATGATGAAAATTATTCCAATCCAGAAGAAGTTGGCAAGGCAGACCTTCAAATCGCCAAGCATCGTAATGGCGAAACTGGTGGCATTAAACTTGCATGGATTGGTCAATACACTCGTTTTGAAGATTTGGCACCTGATTCTATGGCGCAGTACACACCTGATGATGCGATGATCGATGCGGCCTACGCCAACAGCGAAGCCAATTTCGAAGCAGAAGATTTTTAATTCTCTTGAATTAATATGCGTGGCGTGGCAACAATCTCTCAATCTGCATTATTGTATAACTTATCCGTTGTCAAAAAGTATGCGCCACAAGCAAAGGTCGTAGCAATGGTGAAAGCCAATGCTTATGGTCATCAACTAGATTTGGTTACACCACTACTTGAAAACGCCGATATTTTAGCGATAAGCGAGATAAAAGAAGCGCAAAAACTCAGACGAATAAGCGACAAACCTATTTTATTATTATCAGGCGTTCACTCTAGTAAAGAGTTACAACAAGCGATAAATTTGAATTGCCATTGTATGGTGCATCATAGCTCACAAATCACGCTCATTAATAACACAACACAAACATTAAACATTTGGTTGAAGATTGACACAGGCATGCATAGACTTGGTCTATCAAGTGATGAGTACCAGCAATGTTTGTCCAGTTTTAAGTCTAATCCACTGATTAATATCAAATGTGTCATGAGTCACTTTGCTTGTGCAGATGAACAAAATCATCCAATGAATCAAGCACAGCTTAAGACATTCAACACATTAACAGACAATAAAAATAATCGCTCTATGGCAAATTCTGCTGCGATTTTATCACTACCAGAATCGATTTTTGATGTGGTGCGCCCTGGCATTATGTTGTATGGTGCTTTGCCTTTTAAGGATAATCGTTTTACACTTAAGCCTGTTATGCAACTATCAGCGCCTATTATCTCCATCAAAACATTACAAACAGGTGATTGTGTTGGTTATGGTGCAAGTTGGACAGCTAATAAACAAACCACTATAGCAATAATTGCCATTGGTTATGGTGATGGCTATCCTAGGCATGCAACAAACACCACGCCTGTATTGATTAATGGCGCATTGCATCTATTGGTAGGTCGCGTATCAATGGATATGATAGCCGTAGATATCGGTAGCGCAAAAGTAGCCATTGGTGATAAGGCAATTTTGTGGGGGGATAAAAAACTGCGGGTTGAAACCGTGGCACATCATAGTGGCACTATTGGTTATGAACTATTAACAGGTGTTAGCGCTCGAGTAAGCTTTGTTAGTGAAAAATAAAAAATGAAACATTTTATCCAAATCAGCGATTGTCATATTGATGATAACGCCCAGACCATGGAAGTTGACAGCCATATAAACTTAGCAAAAGTTGTTGATAAAATCGTTACCCTACAAAGTGATGCATTGCTAATTAGTGGTGATTTGACACACAATGGCACGCCTCACTCTTACAAAAAGTTAAAAGAAATTCTCACACCTATTGAAACTGATATTTTTGTCATTGCTGGAAATCATGATGACTCAAATAATCTTGCTAGTGAGTTTGGCGCTTGTTTATTTGATTGTATTACACTGGGCGCTTGGGATATTATTAACATTGACTCGGTACAACTAGGTAAAACCAGTGGCTTTGTCACAAAAAATGCACTCACAACACTGGATAAACAACTGCAACATTCCAATACAAAATATAATCTTATTGTCTTACACCACCCTATCGTGCCGATGAATAGTGCGTGGGATGACGCCTTATCTTTGGAAAATCCACAGGACTTATTTGCCGTGTTAGACAAACACCCTAAAATACAAGCAGTGCTGTTTGGTCACGCACACGAGTCGGCAGAATTTGATAAAAATGGTTTAAAAATTATCGCCTGTCCATCAACTGCCACGCAGTTTAATGACGAACGACGCATTGGCTTTAATTATTACACCCTTTTTGATGACGGTTGCTTAGACTATGAAACACAATGGATAAATTCTTAAAATCTTTATACACACAACGTAGTCCTAAGACTTACAGGGAAGTCTCAAGGTTGTTCGAATCAAACTACCAAAAGATTTTGAACCTCATTCCCACGCTCAAAGATATTACACATAATAGTGTGATATGTCATGACAATGAGCAAGATTTGTATTTATTTGTTGAAGATAAAACACCTTACACTGCCATCTTTATACTCACACACAAACTCGGCTCGCTAAATCGTCCTGATATTAAATTTAAGGTGTATTTTGATGCCGAACTCTTAGAAGTATTATCAGTTTGTAATGAAGCCACACTGAACAGTACACATCCATATCTTGCACAATGCAATGATATGAATTATACAATGGGAACTTAACATTTTTATTGAAAAATGGATAGAATACTGTCTGGATAAATATAAAGGATTTACATGGCACACGCAGTAGAAAAAAATGCGGATGGAAAACTGGTTGTTGCCATCTCATCAAGGGCATTGTTTGACTTAGACAAATCGCACAAAATATTTAAAGAACAAGGTGTTGAAGCGTATGCTAAACATCAGCAAGAAAATGAAGATGTTGTACTAAAGCCTGGTGTTGGCTTTACTTTGGTGAAAAAACTACTAAATCTTAACAGCAAGAAAACACCGATTGATGTGGTTTTGCTTTCTCGCAACAGTGCTGATACAGGTTTGCGTATTTTTAATTCTATTGAACATTATGATTTAAATATTGCCAAAGCTGTATTCACCCGTGGCGAAAGTACACACACTTATTTAGATGCGTTTAATGCAGATTTATTCTTATCCAGTCATTACAAAGATGTACAAAAAGCCATAGCATCTGGTTTTGCCGCTGCATCAATTGTTGGCTCTGGTACCAAAAACGCACACAATACGCAGCTGCGTATTGCCTTTGATGGTGATGCTGTGTTATTTTCTGATGAGGCTGAGAAAATTTTCCAAGAAAAAGGACTGGATGCCTTTTCAGCAAACGAAAAAAAATCTGCTAATATTGAATTAAAATCAGGTCCATTTAAGTGTTTCTTAAAATCATTACACAACATTCAATCCTCATTCCCAGAAGAAGACAACCCAATCAGAACAGCTCTTGTTACCGCTAGAGGTGCGCCCGCACATAAACGCGCTATCAAAACATTGCGCGCTTGGAATATCCGTATTGACGAGTCTTTCTTTTTAGACGGACTTGATAAAGGCGTATTTCTCAAAAAATTTGGCGCTGATATCTTCTTTGATGACCAACACAAACACTGCCAATCAGCCGCCGAATATGTGCCTGCCGGACATGTACCAAACGGTATTATTAATAAGTAAATCATAGTAAAATACACCCAATTTATTATTTAACTTAGCAATGTCAAACAAAATCAATGCCATCCGAGGAATGAACGATTGTCTACCCAAAGACTCTCATTTGTGGCTGTCGTTAGAAAAAATCATCTTTGATACATTTATTGCTTATGGCTTTAAGAATATCCGCACCCCAGTCGTGGAAAAGACTGATACTTTTTGTCGTGCAATTGGACAAACAACAGATATTGTTGAAAAAGAAATGTACACTTGGACGGACTCAAATGGCGATTTATTAAGCCTTAGACCTGAAAATACCGCAGGTGTGGTGCGTGCAATGATTGAGCATAATCTACCAAGAGAAGGCATTCAAAAAGTCTTTTATCAAGGCGCAATGTTTAGACACGAGCGCCCTCAAAAAGGTCGCTATCGTCAGTTTCATCAAATTGGCGCTGAGGTATTCGGTGCACATAATGCAAAGAGTGATGCTGAATTAATTGCCATCACGCATTCATTGTGGCAAAACTTAGGACTAAAGAATATCACCTTAGAAATCAACACACTTGGCTCTAACGAGGCACGCGCTAACTATCGAAGCGTATTGGTTGACTATTTCACGCAGCACAAAGACCAATTAGACGAAGATTCGACAAGGCGCTTAAAAACCAATCCGCTTAGAATTCTAGATTCTAAAAATGAGGATCTACATACATTGATTGAAGCAGCACCTAAATTAATGGCACATCTAGACGAAGAATCTGCCAAGCACTTTGATGCGTTTAAAGCATATTTAGAATGTATGGATATTCCTTATGTCATTAACACGCGTTTGGTGCGTGGATTGGATTATTACAATCGCACCGTATTTGAATGGACCACCACTGACTTAGGTGCACAAGCTACAATATGTGCGGGTGGTCGCTACGATAGTTTGGTCGAAAAAATGGGTGGCAAGCCTTGCCCCGGCGTTGGTTTTGCACTGGGTTTAGAGCGTCTGATTTTATTGATTCAAGAGCAAAATTTATCAATTACTGGTGATACACTGTCTGCTTATATCGTGGCATTAGGTGATGAGGCACAAATAAAATCATTGCAAATTGCCGAGCAACTCCATGAAGCATTACCAGCATTAATCCTTTATAATGATATCACGATGGGTAGTTTCAAATCGCAATTTAAAAAAGCTGATAAAGCGAATGCCGATTTTGCTATTATTTTAGGAGAAAAAGAGTTAAACAACAACCAAGTAGCGATTAAACCGCTCAAAGGTCAAGGTGGACAACAAGCAATGCGTATAGAAGACGCAATAAATTATTTAAAAGGAGAAATATGAAAAATTTTATTGAAGTAAGAAAAACCGACGAAGAACAAGCTGAACAAATCAAAAAGTGGATTAAAGAAAATGCGTTGCAGATTATTGTTGGTGTGTCTCTGGGTTTAGGTGGTCTTTGGGGTTTTGATTATTATAAAGGACAACAGCGCCAACAGACTGTTCAAGCACGAGGTTACTACTTGTCAGTGGTCGCCAACCCGAATAATACTAATGCTTTAAAGACACTTAAAGAAAATCATGCTCAGAGTACTTACGCACAGCAAGCAGATTTGGTAATGGCAAAACAAGCAGTCAGCCAAAAAAATTATCAAGACGCACTTAATTATTTATTGCCATTAACCAACAGCACAAATAAATTTATCGCACAAAATGCAAAATTTAAAGCGGTCAGTGTGTATTTAGAAATCAATGATGCCGATAAAGCCCTTAGTACATTAGGAGAAAACACCAACAAAGCATTTGGTGCTTTGTATGACCATATCAAAGGTGATATTTATTTTGCACAGAATAATATTGACGCTGCAAAAAAACATTACCAATTGGCAATATCTCAATTAGATAAGGGTTCAAAGTTAGTGTCTTTAATTCAAATCAAACTCAATGATTTAAATTAATTGCTAAGCATCTTTTGCTATGTCCGTTATCTCTCTCGTTGGACGCCCAAATGTTGGTAAGTCCACCTTATTTAATCGCCTAAGTAGATCGCGTCAGGCATTAGTGTCTGACTTTGAAGGTTTAACACGCGACCGTCAATACGGAGAAATTTTATTTGACAATGACAGCGAAACTTATGTCACATTAATTGACACTGGCGGTCTAACTAATCAAGACAATATTATTGATAACGGCATCCAATCGCAGGTGCTCAATGCACTTGAAGAGTCTGATATTATTTACTTTATTCTCAGTAGTCGAGATGGTGTGATTGGCTTGGATAGAGAGATTGCTATTCAATTACGAAAACTCAAAAAAGATATTGTTTTGGTTTGTAATAAAGCCGAAGGCCTAGACCCCTCTTTAGCGACAGAATTTTACGAGTTAGGCTTAGGCGAGCCACAACTCATCTCAGCAGAACACGGGCAAGGGATTGGTGATTTAATTGATTACACCCTACCGTTACTTCCAAAAGAAGAGGGGGAGGAGCAGGAAGCCGAAGTTAAAGGTATCGCAGTTGCAGTTTTAGGTCGGCCGAATGTTGGTAAATCTACCTTGGTTAATCGTATATTAGGCGAAGAGCGTGTCTTGGCAATTGACTTACCCGGCACAACCCGTGATAGTATCTACATCCCTTTTGAACGAGAGGGGCAAAAATACACATTAATTGATACTGCAGGTATTCGTCGTAAACGCTCCACACATGAAAAGGTTGAAATATTCTCAATTTTAAAAGCGAAAGAAGCGGTAGAACGCTCTCATGTAGTAATATTGGTATTAGATGCACATGAAGGCATTACTGAACAAGATGCGACCTTATTAGGCATGAGCGCCGATAACGGTAGAGCCTTGCTCATTGTGATTAACAAATGGGATGGGCTGGATGCTTATCAAAAACAAGAAGTAAAGCGTAAATTAGAAGTTAAATTATCGTTTGTTAGTTACGCCAGTGTGCATTACATCTCTGCCCTACATGGATCAGGCGTTGGTAAGTTATTCGCACCCATTATCAAAGCTTACAAAAATGCAGGTGCTGAGTTTAGCACCCCTGAACTCAACAAGATTTTGGCAGATGCTAACCATGGACACCAGCCACCCCCTGTCAAAGGCAGGCGACTTAAGATTAAATATGTTAATCAAACCGATGTGTTTCCACCCACTTTAACTTTTCATGGCAACCATTTGCAAAGTGTGCCTAATGCTTACGACCGCTACTTAAAAAACTTCTTTATCGACGCCTTAAGACTTAGCAATACACCAATGCATATTGAATATAAGAGTGGGGACAACCCTTTTAAAGGTAAGAAGAATAGTTTAAACGCTAGACAAATTTCTAAAAAGCGTCGTCTAATGAAATTTATTAAAAAGAAGAAATAAAAAGCACTCCATCTTCTTTTATTTTGTACGCTATATGTCTTTATTGTGACACTATTTCCAACTTATCAGCATCTTTATCAAATTTAATGTGCAGTTCACAGTAGCCATTTTCATAACTTATTGCCTGTGATGGGTCATCACTACAAGCGCATCCTGCTAGCACTTCACGAAAAAATACACCTGTTTTTAATTGAATAATATTCTCAGATTCAGCACTTGAAAGAATTGCAATCTCAATAGAATCTTTGTCAATATCTCCACTATGATGGCAACACACAGCAAGTGGCAAGTCATCAAGTATCAAGGATTTAAACGCTTGCTTGAATTTATCATTTTCAAATTTATCACATATCTGGCGAATTCAACCCATAAGTGCAACACTTCCATTTAAAAAATAGTCCTTGCCAGTCATCTTGGCAAAGACCTCAAATGGGGTCTTGTACCCCAAGCATTTCCTAGGTCTATTATTCATTAAATCTGTTGCCCTAAATGCTTCTTTCTCACTCACATTATCCAAAGCCATTCGCTTAGGGAAGAATTGCCTTAACAGTCCATTGTGATTCTCGTTTAAGCCCCTTTCCCAACTATGATACGGCTTGGCAAAGTAAGTGTTACAGTCAAGATTTTCTGCTAGCTTTTCATGCCAACTAAACTCCCTGCCATTGTCAAAAGTCAAGGTTTTGACCCAATGTTTAAGTGGAGTGAGTCGTTTATTGATAGCGTCATTTGCATTTTGTGCGGTTTTGTTGACAATGGGTAGTGCAAGATATAGCCTACTCTTACGCTCAGCAAGAGTGGCAAAGCCACCTTTGTGTCCTTTACCAATAACCAAGTCAACTTCCCAGTCGCCAATGCGAGTGCGAGCATCAACAATACTGGGGTGCTCATCAATGTCAATGCGATTAGGTATCCTACCTCGATAATCATTTTTGCCATAGCGTTTTCGATATTTCTTATGCTGATGGCGTAGGTATTTGTAAAGCGCTCCGCCTACCGCTTTGTCTTGCAAGACAAAGCGGTAGGCGGTTTCAGTGCTAATTTTAATCTTTTTATCTAATTCCAAGCGTCCCATGATTTGTTCAGGACTCCAATATTCTTTTAGCTTTTCACTAATGTAATTTTTAACACAATCTGTGAGTTT
>NZ_UEXF01000069.1:118217-121230 GCF_900127505.1 thiotrophic endosymbiont of Bathymodiolus puteoserpentis (Logatchev)
GATGAGATTAATGTTTTAATGGCTGCCTGTGCTTGGAATTTGAGAAAATGGCTGGTGATAGCCACTATTTTTTTGTTTTGGCAAAAACTGGGCTTATTTTTTGTAAAATACCTAAGGTTTTTTGTGGTGCTGTATAAAAAGCAGTTTTGTTGATTTAGATGGTTGGCAAAATGGGTGGTTTTGGTTTGTTTGGGGTAGTTTTTAAGGGGCGACTATTTAGCAGGTAAATATGGTATCTTTGTTCGTAGGTCAATTGTGTATATTTTTGCATGTTTCACTCCTTTTTCTTGTCGGATTAAGGGTGGTTAATATACCCTTTGACCGACTAATTGAGTGTTGCACTTATGATGTGAATCTAAGTCTGTTGAAACAGCATTACGAAGATAAGATAAGATTGTGTGCCGTTGATGCCGCCCTAACAAAACTC
The DNA here is from genome assembly GCF_900127505.1 of thiotrophic endosymbiont of Bathymodiolus puteoserpentis (Logatchev). Classification (NCBI taxonomy): domain Bacteria; kingdom Pseudomonadati; phylum Pseudomonadota; class Gammaproteobacteria; species thiotrophic endosymbiont of Bathymodiolus puteoserpentis (Logatchev). The sequence continues at coordinate 118,645 of NZ_UEXF01000069.1, forward strand.
TCAAATAATGGATGTCCATCGCGTGGTGAAGAAGTAAACTCTGGATGGAACTGGCAAGCCACAAACCAAGGGTGGTCTGAAACTTCTACCATTTCCACCAAAGAACCATCAATTGAACGACCAGAAATTACCAACCCCGCACCTTCTATTTTATCAATCAAGTTGTTGTTGACTTCATAACGATGACGATGACGCTCAGTAATCACTTCTTTGCCATAAATTTCTCTAGACTTTGAATTACCAATCAAAGCACATTCTTGACCGCCTAAACGCATTGTTCCACCCAAGTCAGAACCTTTATCACGCGTTTGTGTACTGCCATCTTCGTCTTGCCATTCAGTAATTAACCCTATAACTGGATATGGGCTAAATTGATCAAATTCAGTAGAATTAGCGCCGCCCATATTTGCCACATTACGCGCATATTCAATCACCGCAACCTGCATACCAAGACAAATACCTAAATAAGGCACCTTGTTTTCTCGTGCATATTTAACAGCAGCAATCTTACCTTCAACACCACGATTACCAAAGCCACCTGGTACTAAAATCGCGCTCATTTCACTTAGACAACCCACCCCTTTTTCTTCAATTTCTTCAGAATCAAAATAATGGATGTTAACTTTGGTTTTTGTATTAATGCCTGCGTGTAATAAAGCCTCTGAGAGCGACTTATAGGCTTCTGTCAAATTTATATATTTACCCACCATAGCAATATCAACAGCAGCCTCAGGTGAATAAAGCTTGTTAACCACACTGTCCCACTCGCTCAAATCGGTTGGCTTACAATCAATAGATAATTTCTTTACCACAATATCATCCAAACCTTGCTCATGCAGAGCTCTCGGGACTTTATAAATAGTATCAACATCAAGAGATGTGAACACTGAATCTGACGCTACATTAGTAAACAAGGCAATCTTAGCACGCTCTTCTTCAGGCAGCTCGTGTTCGGAACGACAAATTAAAATATCAGGCTGAATACCAATACTACGCAATTCTTTCACAGAGTGCTGCGTTGGCTTGGTTTTCAACTCCCCTGCAACTTTGATATAAGGCAATAAGGTTAAATGCACGAATAAGGTATTTTCACGGCCCAATTCAAGACTCATCTGTCTAATGGCTTCTATAAATGGCAATGACTCAATATCACCGACCGTGCCGCCAATCTCAACCAAGGCAACCTGCGCACCTTGTGCGCCTATTCGTGTCAATTCTTTAATTTCATTGGTAATGTGTGGCACAATCTGCACCGTTGCACCCAAATAATCACCACGGCGTTCGCGCTTGATCACACGCTCATACACACGCCCTGCTGTAAAGTTGTTTTTCTTACCTAGCTGTAAGCGTACAAATCTTTCATAATGACCTAAATCTAGGTCAGTTTCAGCACCATCATTGGTAACAAAAACTTCACCATGCTGGAATGGGCTCATCGTACCTGGGTCAACATTAATATAAGGGTCCAACTTAAGCATGGTAACTTTAAGTCCGCGAGATTCTAGGAGTGTTGCCAAAGAAGCAGAAGCGATGCCCTTACCTAAAGAAGAAACCACACCGCCAGTAATAAAGATATATTTTGTTGTCATAAAAAGTGACAAAGTTGAAAGACATATAATACCCTAATCAAATAAACTATTTTTCAATAATTCACCTCAACAAACATAAATTTGTCTGTTGAAACACAAAAGTTTTTTTAATTTCAAAAGAGGAAATTATGTTCTATACTGCATTCTATCGTTGCATAGATAAATACTTTATTAAAGACCTTTGCATAAATAGGGGTGATTGGCAAAATTCAATTTTTGAGACTCCTGCATTAACCCAATATAATTTATAAAACCCATAAAATAGCATTTTTTACATTACCCCAAAACCCCTGACAACTTTTTAAAATTTCTTATATAGAACATCTTAAGAGACCTTCTTCTTTTCCTGATTCAATTTTATACTTTCTTGATACACATCCATTGGTTTTTTATATTTCAATGTTTCATGGAATCTTTGATGATTGTAAAACTCAATATAATCATCCATATCAGTGATTAAATCACTGATGGATTGATATTCATTTAAATAAATTCTTTCGCATTTTGCGCTCCTCCAGAAACGCTCAATACAGATATTATCTGTAGCCCTACCTTTACCATCCATAGATATTGTAATACCTAAATCTTTTAATCGTTTAGTGTGTATCTCACTGGTATATTGACTACCTTGATCAGTGTTAAATATCTCTGGGTGTGGGTGTTTCTCTAAAGCGTCATTAAGTACACCCATTACCAATTGAGAATCCATGGTATTGGATATCCTGTGTGATAGAACAGCTTTTGAATGCCAATCAATAATAGCTGCCATATAGACCATACCCCCTGCAATCTTGACATAGGTAATGTCGGTGCTCCATACATGGTTAGAATGACTGATATTAAGCCCTCGTAGCTTGTAACTGTATTTCTTGTGTGCTTTGATTGGTATAGTTGTATTAACTTGTTTAACTGCTAATACTGCCTTTAAACCTAATTCTTGCCGATAGCGTGCTACGGTGTTTAAACTCACCTTGTAGCCGTCTTCAAGTAATTGTTG
>NZ_UEXF01000069.1:122530-123055 GCF_900127505.1 thiotrophic endosymbiont of Bathymodiolus puteoserpentis (Logatchev)
GTACTACTCGAATAATCTCACGCTCGGTCTCATTTAAAGCGTAGTGTATTGTCTTTGGTCTTGAGGTTTTGTCTTTAACAAAATCACGACTCTTCCATTTGGCAATGGTTTTAGTGCTAACACCAAAGCGGTGTGCTAAGGTAGTATTCGAAGCCTTAGCCCCGTGTATAATCGCTCTTGAATGTGCATTAGTATTCGCATTCATGTGGTAGTTCTGTTTCATATATTCTCCTTTTTGTAGTAGAAAAAAAGTTAATATGTTACGGCAACTACCACCCTAATTTAGGGGGGGAAGTTTAAGGGTTTGAGTTTTTATTTTTTAGCTTTTTGCAAGCAAAAACTCAAACCCTTAAAATGACGATTGTAAGTGGCTTAAGAATTATTGATTCAAATGCTCAAACTGGAATAACGTGGTGGAACTGGACAACAAAGAATATGAGGCGTGCAATAGGGAAGGCTTGAGATCAACTAACTGTTTGCGGTTAGATGAGCCCAAGCTTTTTAGCTTTTTTGCTAACCACTCCT
>NZ_UEXF01000070.1:0-2112 GCF_900127505.1 thiotrophic endosymbiont of Bathymodiolus puteoserpentis (Logatchev)
ACAATCTTAAAACTGGGATGAATATTTTTAAACAAATGCGAAGTCTAGGGGATTATTACGCCCAATGAGTGGGAGAGGACTAAAAATAGGGAAATAAAGCAATAAACAGCTGGGAAAATAAGGTTTTTTTTGAACTTTATGAAAAAATAAAGGTAGTTTTGAAAATATTTTTGAAAAAATCTAAAAATTAAAATTAGGGTGGATAATTATGAGTTATGCAAAAGTCTCTAACTAATATTATATTCTCGGTAAAACTAGCAAGTCTTTATGGTTAGTAAATAATGCACCAGAATCATTGCCTTCGTCGTCCATTGAGGCAACAATAAACACTCCATTGGTAAATTCAATAACTGGGGCGCTCCCCATCCAACCATACTCGCTTACTTCTTTTTCAGTCATCCATCTAACTCGTTGAACAACTAAATCTTTTAAAATTTTATTTGCCTTTCTTGACCATACTCTTTTATAAGCTTCTTCTGTATTTTTGTTTTTCATACATTTCTCCTTTAAAAAGAAGATATATCAATCCCCCAAAAGGAAAAAATACATCCCCTCGCATCATGACAATCATCAACACCAAAAACCGTTTTTGATTACACTATCCCATGGCGATTGGATAAGGAGATAGTGACACAGTGCGTCCCAATAAGTTTTTAAACTTGTGAATAAGGTTTTGTGCCTATCTTCTTATTTCTTGAGTTACAAGGCAACATCGCAATCCTCCCCATCACCAAAGGCCTTGATAACAATATTTTTCTGATTAACAATAAAAGTGCTTTTACAATCATTATACGGATGGGAATATCTATAAATTTTATTACCATTAGGTAATGTTTTATTAACTTCTTCTATATATTTAAACTCTTTGAACAAATTAGGTTTGTTTTTTCTTGGAACGCCTTTTCCTCCAAAATAAGTATACCGCTTCTCCACATGCTCTCTAAAGTCTAGTCCAGTAACTATTTTAAAATACTCTGTTTTACTAATAAAATGGCCATTTGCACAAGAAAATAAGAATATAGAAACAATTAACAATTTAAGAATCATCGTTATTTCCTTATTCTATCTTTAACTGTAAGTTGCGCACTAATGCCATAAGCATCAGCCATACCGCCATAGGTGATAACCGCTGCTGGAATCATTCCTGGTACATTGAATACATTTCGCACCCAACCAGTCATACTAACTTGAAACTTATCATGCAATCCTGCTACTGCATTAATGCCAGCAGGTATAATATTTAATACCTTACTAAGTGCTTTACCTTCATAAAAAATAGACAAAGAATCATCTTGAATGCCAATATTATTATATCCTTTTAATGGCCCCCTATTTTCGCCTTTAATAGGAGCAGCAGCCTCACCCCCAGCTCTAGCATCAATATCATATCTTACAACCTTATTATAAAGATATCTAAGAGAGGAGCTAATCATCCCAGCCTTGAATCCGTCCTTGAAACTACCTCCTTGTAACTCAGCCGAGATGCCACTGCCCATTGCACTCGCCCCTATTCTTTGTGCATTCCAAGTATTGCCATAACTTCCTGAAATTCCGCCTGAAATTGCACCTGAAACTGCGCCTATAGCAGCGGCCTTAATTGCATCAGATACACTGCCGCCATAAAGCAAAGTACTACTTGCTCCAAAAGCAGCGCCACCTGCGGCACCTGCAACTGCTGTACCAACCCAAGACGACCCAACCACTGTACAATTTGCCCAAGCACTGTTTGCAACCAAGCCACCCGTATAATAAGCAATAACAGCCGCTATAATAACTCTACCGTATTTTTTAACACCTCTCCAAGCGCTTCGCCATGCTTTAGCTACTGCTTTAATGGGATTCCACGAATAACCACTTGGATCGGTGTATTTAAGCGGATTGTTCATTACATAACTGTATCTATTATAACTCTGTGTGTTGTAAGGGTCTTGGATATATGGATCCGCACTGAGGAATCTTCCAATCTGTGGGTCATATACTCTACCATTCATATGAATAAATGTCAGGTTTCACCACGTTATTCCCTACTTTCAAAAACCACACTCCGAAACATATCAGGCTTTCTGATAAACAAATCAGGCTTCAAATTATACCAATACTCTAAAGCCTCAT
>NZ_UEXF01000071.1:0-1547 GCF_900127505.1 thiotrophic endosymbiont of Bathymodiolus puteoserpentis (Logatchev)
ACATTGGATAAAGACATTATTTTAGCTAATGTTGGTAGCAATAAAGTCATTGTTGCCGGTCAAGAATTCCTTTTAACGGGCGTAAATGGCGCCACTACCAACACGCTGGATTTTGTTTATACCGTGCAAGCTAATGATAAGATTAGCGCACAAGATTTTGACATTGATGGCGCCGATGATATTGTTTTAACTGATGTTAAAGATGTGGATGGTAACAGTATTAATTTCAGCAGTATTACCGACTCTGTGGCACTTTCTAATGAATCGCTTGATACCGATCTGATGATTGGGGGCGGCAACAAAATAACCCACACTAATGGCGGCGTTTATGAAAAAACCGCTAGTGCTGGCTGGAATGCCGATGTTGCATCTTCCAAGGGCTTTATTAATGACGGCTATGTTATTGCCAAGCTTGGCAACACTGGCAGGGTAATGCTTGGACTTTCAAGTGATGATTCTAGTGATTCTTACAGAAGTATAGATTACGCTTTGTATGCAGACTCAGGTATAGGCAATAAATTTGTCATCTATGAAAGTAGTGTGAGAAAGCGTGACACAAGTGTTGTTTATGCCGCTGGCGACTATATGAAAGTCACTAGATCAGGTACCCAAATAAAATATTACCATATTAAAGCAAGTGATGGTCCTCACGCCAAAGGCACTTTGCTTTACACCTCAAGCAAAACTTCAAATGCAAATACCAAATTGTTTCTAGACAGTTCTTTTCATGATGTTGGTGCTAAGTTAGCAGAGATGCAAATATTCAGTGGCAAGAATTTGCCGTTTTCAGTAGATGTTGGCGCGCCAAAACCCATTGCTAACGCTTGGCATATAGACAGTGGAGCTGCTAATAGTAAAGGTGTATTCACTATTGGCGATGAAATTAAACTTACCCTTACCATAGATGAAGCAGTTACTTTGGCAAAAGTTGGTAGTAATAAAATCATTGTTGCTGGCAAGGAATTTCTATTGACAGGTGCCAATGGCACCCTTACTAACACACTGGTGTTTACTTACACTGTGAAAATTAACGATACAGTTGGCAATAAGTTTTTTAATATTAATGGTAAAAACAGCATCTTTTTATCTGATATCGTTGATGGAGACGGCAATACTATTGATTTGAGTAGTATCACCAGTCCTGTGAAACTTTCTAATGAATCGCTTGATACCGATCTGACGATTGGGGGCGGCAACAAAATAACCCACACTAATGGCGGCGTTTATGAAAAAACCGCTAGTGCTGGCTGGAATGCCGATGTTGCATCTTCCAAGGGCTTTATTAATGACGGCTATGTTATTGCCAAGCTTGGCAACACTGGCAGGGTAATGCTTGGACTTTCAAGTGATAATACTGATAGCTCTTACACTAGCATAGATTACGCTTTGTATGCAGATTCAGGTATAGGTAATAAATTTATCATCTATGAAAGTAGTGGGAAAAAGCGTAACACAGGTGTTGTTTATGTCGCTGGCGACTATATGAAAGTCGCTAGATCAGGTACCCAAATAAAATATTACCATATTAAAGCAAGTGATGGTCCTCA
>NZ_UEXF01000071.1:3390-9205 GCF_900127505.1 thiotrophic endosymbiont of Bathymodiolus puteoserpentis (Logatchev)
AACACTGGCAGGGTAATGCTTGGACTTTCAAGTGATGATTCTAGTGATTCTTACAGAAGTATAGATTACGCTTTGTATGCAGACTCAGGTATAGGCAATAAATTTGTCATCTATGAAAGTAGTGTGAGAAAGCGTGACACAAGTGTTGTTTATGCCGCTGGCGACTATATGAAAGTCACTAGATCAGGTACCCAAATAAAATATTACCATATTAAAGCAAGTGATGGTCCTCACGCCAAAGGCACTTTGCTTTACACCTCAAGCAAAACTTCAAATGCAAATACCAAATTGTTTCTAGACAGTTCTTTTCATAATGTTGGCGCTAAGTTAACAGATATGCAAATATTCAGTGGCAATAACCCACCACTTTCAATAGATGTTGGCGCACCAAAGCCAACTGCTGATGTTTGGCGTGTAGATAGTGGACCTGCTAATAGCAAAGGTGTTTTTACCATTGGCGATGAAATTAAAGTAAAACTCATTTTAAATGAAAAGGTTACTTTGGCAAATGTGGGTCACAATAAAATTGTTGTTGCTGGCAAAGAATTTCTCTTAACAGGCACCAATGGCGCCGTTACCCAAACATTGGAATTTGCATATACCGTTAAGGCTAACGACAAGATGGTTGCCACAAGCAGACATTTTGATGTTGTTTTAACGGGTATTGTGGATAACGATGGCAATTCAATAAATATGAGGGGTGTTACTAACCCTATGATACTTACTAACACATTAATTAATACTAATTTTATTGTTAGTGATGACAGCAAAATAACTCACACCAATGGTGCTTATAAAAAAACCGCTAGTGCTGGCTGGAATGCCGATGTTACATCTTCCAAGGGTTTTATTAATGACGGCTATGTTATTGCCAAGCTTGGTAACACTGGCAGGGTAATGCTTGGACTTTCAAGTGATAATACTGATAGCTCTTACACTAGCATAGATTACGCTTTGTATGCAGATTCAGGTATAGGTAATAAATTTATCATCTATGAAAGTAGTGGGAAAAAGCGTAACACAGGTGTTGTTTATGTCGCTGGCGACTATATGAAAGTCGCTAGATCAGGTACCCAAATAAAATATTACCATATTAAAGCAAGTGATGGTCCTCATGCCAAAGGCACTTTGCTTTACACCTCAAGCAAAACTTCAAATGCAAATACCAAATTGTTTCTAGACAGTTCTTTTCATGATGTTGGTGCTAAGTTAATAGATATGCAAATATTCAGTGGCAATAATCCACCACTTTCAATAGATGTTGGCGCACCAAAGCCAATCGCTGATGCTTGGCGTATAGACAGTGGAGCTGCTAATAGTAAAGGTGTATTCACTATTGGCGATGAGATTAAATTAACATTAACATTGGATAAAGACATTATTTTGGCTAATGTTGGTAGCAATAAAGTCATTGTTGCTGGCAAAGAATTCCTGTTGACAGGCACCGATGGCATGNAAGATACAGAGGGCAACAACATTGATTTTGGCAACATTTCCAGAGGCTTGGATATTAGCCCCAGCAGTCAAAACCTTGCCCTAAGCAGCAAAGGGCTGGCGACCATCAGCACCAATGTTACTAGTTGGCATGCCAATGGCACCGCTTCCAATATTGCAAAAATGACCGATGGTAATACCAGTTCAAGTGGTGCATTAGATTATGCCGTACACCCATTGGATGCTGATGGAAAATACATTTTGTTTGACTTTAAAGGGGTTCATTACAACAACGGCAGTTTTAAACTTTTTAATCGCAAGAGGAATACTGATAGGATTAACGGCTCAATCGTTGATTTTCTTAAAGAAGGCGTGGTGGTTTCAACTCGCACTATTGATGAGGCAGGTGAGATTGTTGAAATCATCCCAGAAAGTGATGTTGTTTTTGATCAAGTTAGGCTCACTTTTAGTGGCGATGCACAAAATTTCCGTGAAGTGGAGATTTTAGGTAAAAATTCAACTTTATTAATAGATTCTGGCGCCCCAGAGCCCCTGAAAAATAACGCTTGGCGTATTAATAGTGAGATTATCGATAGCAGTGGTGCATTTACCACTGGCGATAAAATCAAAGTAAGACTGTTTTTGAATGAGTCCGTTACTTTGGCAAAGGTTGGCAGTAATAAAATTATCGTTGCCAACAGGGAATTCTTGTTAACAGGTACTAACGGGGTAATCACCGACACATTAGAGTTTGTTTACATTGTGAAGCTCAATGACAATATTAGCGCTGAAAACTTTGATATTGACAGTAAAGAAGACATTGTGTTAAGCGATGTTAAAGATGTGGATGGCAATAGTATTAATTTTAGCGCTATCACCGACTCTGTGGAACTTGCTAATCTAGTGCTGGATACAGGCTTTAGAATTAGCGATTGTAATAAAATAAGCCAAACCAAGGGTATTTACGAAAAAACCTCTAACAGACCCAAGCATATTTACAAAAACACCTTTGGCGACATCAGTCGCATGGATATTGATAAAAAAATCTCTGACAGATCTACGGGTGTTTACGAAAAAACCCTTGACAGCACCAGACCCATAGATGTTAATAAAAATCTCTTTGATAAAATCAATCCCATAGGTACTAATAAACAAACCCTTGACAGCGCCAGACCCATAGATGTTAATAAAAATCTCTTTGATGAAATCAATCCCATAGGTACTAATAAACAAACCCTTGACAGCACCAGACCCATAGATGTTAATAAAAATCTCTTTGATGAAATCAATCCCATAGGTACTAATAAACAAACCCTTGACAGCACCAGTCTCATGGATCTTGATGTTAGCAAAATTAAATCAGTCTCATTGATTGAAAAAGAGGGTGTTCACGAAAACACCTTTAACGGGGATTGGAATGTTGCTATTACTTCCACCAAGGGTTTTTCTGGTGATGGTTGTGTGATTGCCAAGATTGGCAGTAACAATAAAGATTTAATGGTTGGGCTGTCTACCGATAATAACAATAATGAAGGTAACTATCACACAATAGATTTCGCAATCTATGTACATAATTCTGGCAATATTGTTGGCATTTATGAAAACGGTCGTAGCATTAAAAGTTTTGATGAAGATCAATATCCTTATACGGCAGGGGATTATTTAAAAATAGAGCGAGACGGTGCAACAATCAACTACTATCTTGTTAAAGTTGGTGATGATCCAGCTACCGAAGGCACCTTGCTTTACAACACCCCAAGTAGAATTTTAAGTACAGATGTCAAATTGTTTTTAGACAGTTCTTTGCATGATATTGGTGCCAAATTATCAGACATACAAATACTTAACAACAGGTTGCCACTTTCAGTAAGCGCCAAATCGATAAAACAGGTTTCAACAACAGGGGGCTTGGAAAACAACAATGTGTTTGGTCAAGTATTTAATGACAATCAGTCTAACAACAACGAAACAAATACCTCTTCTAATGAGGGCACAAGTACTGCTGATAACACCAATAATACCACCACTACCAATACCACCACTACCAATACCACTGACAATACCCAAGAGACTGGAGAGCAAAAAACCAACAAGGCAGAAAAATGGTTTAATAGCAAGGTCAATCAAAGATTTTCTCAAGGCTTGTCATTTTCTCAAACATCTAAAATCTTTATTATTACCGATTTTTCAGATAAAAGCCTTGATCTGGGAATGAAACTCAGAAAAAAGAATGACATTGTCCTTTATTACAATACAGAAAATCACGAAATTGAATACTTACATGGGCAACAAAACGATATTGAGATTGAACGCATAGAGTATCAAACGATTGCCTATGGCAAGGTCGTTAATATTTTGGTTGAAGACATTGATAGCGGTGAGTATATCGTCAACACTGACGATAATCCAGAAGATGAAATTGATGCAGAAGCCATTGTAGCACAATTACAACAAGCCATCACCCTACAAAGAACCGCCACAGGCTTGCGTAGAAACTGGTTTACTCGGCACAGTTTTGCAAAAAAAGAATTGGCATTTGACAGTTTATTTTTCACCTCAGGGCAAAACCCCAGCCAGCCCGATACTCAGCCTGTTGTAAACAAAACTTCCAAATATCAAAGTAACCTCATCGTCCAAAGCAGCGATGACCCTATTGTCATCGAAGCCGCCAATGCCTTATTCAACAAACACCCTGACAGCAGTGTCCTTGTCAAATTTGATCAAGACGGCAATCTTGTTACTCTAAAAGGTGAGACTTACACGCCAACAGGCGATACCCGTGTTAATTTTGTCGGTCATGGTAACGATTTAAGCCAAGAAGGTGCACAGTCATTAGCAGATAAGGTGAAGATACTCCAGCAAACCTATGGCAACGACAGCACGAATATCAAGCGTATTGCCTTAGTCGGCTGTGGCACTGATGGTGTTAATCAAAGCCTCACCCAAGATTTTGCCAAAGCCATTTATAATGACACGCCTGAGCTAAAAACTGCAGAAATAACCGGCAGAAAAGGCGATATGCAAATCAATGCTGATGGCACTAAAACCATGGAAATGGGCAGTGAAAAAATGATTTATCAGTGGAACGATGACTTAAATATCGTTACCCAGCAGACTGAAGAATCCAAGCGTGCGGGGGAGATATTAGAAAACTTGAAACTAGGTTGTGTGAGCTCTAAAGGTTCATCTGATACCGGAACTGGCACTGGTACCGGCACCGGCACTGATATTGATACTGATATTATTGATNGAAATAACCGGCAGAAAAGGCGATATGCAAATCAATGCTGATGGCACTAAAACCATGGAAATGGGCAGTGAAAAAATGATTTATCAGTGGAACGATGACTTAAATATCGTTACCCAGCAGACTGAAGAATCCAAGCGTGCGGGGGAGATATTAGAAAACTTGAAACTAGGTTGTGTGAGCTCTAAAGGTTCATCTGATACCGGAACTGGCACTGGTACCGGCACCGGCACTGATATTGATACTGATATTATTGATATAGATAACATTCCAGATACCTTAACCAATGCACATATAGACTTCAATGACGCTGTTGGAGTGGGCTCATTTAAAACTGCCTACAATTTGAAAAATCAACCTGATTTATTGGTGTTATTATTACATTCAGAGGGTCAATCCAACGATATTGAAAATGAAGTAATGTGCTTAGAACAGCTAGAAGCGCTTGGTATGAAAACACCTAAGCGTTATAAGCAAATCACATTTGTAGACCAATCTACACCCAACTTTAATATCCAGCAACGCGGTTTGGTTGTGCAAAAGATTAAAGGTGCACGGGATATAAGATTAAGACGCAAAAAATATATTCAGCCTATGTCACAAGTGCTTGATAATTGCAATAACCAAACCTTAAAAGATGTCAAAAATTTGCAAAAAATATTTGCAAACAACCCCCATCTTTTTGTGCAGGATTTCCAAGGAGTTGTCTCTGAAGATGGTCAACTGTATGTGATAGATCCACAAAGTGTTGATTTGCATGAAAACAGCAAGCGTAATTCGAATATATTAGGTGCTTTGCAGGGATTTGAGCAAACTATTTTAAAACGCCACAAGCGTTTTACTGACAAAGCGCTCAATCATATTACCTATATTGACAGCAGAATCTGGGAATCTTACAGCGATATACGAAAACAACAAATGTTGAGCGATCTACAAAAAGAAGACAATAAAGCCCTTGTTGCTTATAATTTTGCAACAAATGAAAAAGAAGTCATTCATGAACCAAGTGACAGTCAAAATCTAGACTTTGACACCATTGAAGTCATTACCCAAGATAACCAAAACCAAAATGTTGATTTAAGAAAAGAGAGTATTGATTTTATGAATCAACAAGGTTGGGTGAAAAGCAGAGAT
>NZ_UEXF01000071.1:11650-15681 GCF_900127505.1 thiotrophic endosymbiont of Bathymodiolus puteoserpentis (Logatchev)
TCTAAAACAATGGGCGATCGTGATCAAAAAATCATTCATCGTTGGAATCACGAATCTCAAAAATCTACTTGGACAACGGAAAGCTCTAACAATGTTGGTGATGTTTTAGATCATCTAAAGTTGGGATTAGATGATAAAACCGCCTTAAATATTCCCGATGCATTGACTTATGAGGAGATAGGCAAGCCTATTGACAAAGGTAGCACGAAAGTTGCTTATACCTTAAAAAACCATCCTGATCTATTATTTTTACAACTGGGGAAAAGTCCAGCAAACAGAAATTATATTAGACAATTAAGAAACGAAGTTGAGTGGATTAATAAATTTAGAGAATTGGGTATTAAAACGCCAAAATATCTTAAGGTTGTTTCCATGATTGATAAGGATAATCAAGAACACCATGGTATTTTAGTTGAGCGTATTCATGACTCATTCATGGTAAAGCCAGGGTGGGTACCCCTTAAAGAAGAGCGCGTAACACACAAAACACTGGCCGACATTCAGACTTTGTTACAACATTTTTCAAACAATCCAGATTTGATGATTGCTGATTTGCAAATGTTAGTAGGTAGAGATGGGCAACTTTATGTTATAGATCCAGCAAATCCTAATTCGCCGTCGATTCAGTCTTCATTCCCTGGTTCACAACAATTTAGAATGAAGAGTATAAATGGTTTGAGAAGGTGGAGAGACGCCTCGCTAAATGTTCTAAAAACTTTTAACCAAAACAAAGGCGTGCACGCCATTTTTGTTAGCAAAGAGATGTTAGAGCGTGATCCAGAATTTGAAAAAAGTCTATTAGATAAAGCACAAAAACAACAAGACCTTGTTGTTATGAATTACGACGCAGAAGGCACAACCAAAGTGCTTTACGAGCCAAAAACCAACTATAAAATAGATAGAATTGAAGTAATGGTTGATAAAAGCAATCACTTTATTAGTGAAACTCAAATGAAATCTTTAATAAGAGACAATCCTAAAGTGTCCAGTGATATGGTTTTTCGTCACGCACTCAAAAAAGACTTCAGCAATTACCGAAGTAACATTATCGTTCAAAACGGCAACAGCGAAGCCGCCGTCAAAGCCGCCCAATCCCTTGCCAATAAACACCCTGAGAGTAGCATTATTGTTCATTTTGATGACAATAACAAATTGGTTACATCAGACAACGAGATTTACACCCCTAAAGGCAATGTGCGCCTTAATTTTGTTGATCATGGAGAAAATTTTGCCAATGGTGAAAATGGCATGGATAAATTGACCGATAAAGTCAAGCAGATTTATGACACTTACGCCAATGAAAATACTCATTTTGAGCGCATTGCCCTAGTAGGTTGTGATACTACCAACATCAAGCAAGGTCTAGCTAGGAATTTTGCCAAAACGATTTACGACAATATGCCAGCACTAAGAACTGCACAAATAACGGGCAGAGGGGGCGAGGTAGAGATCAATGAAAACGGCACTAAGACGATGAAAACAGGAGGCACTAAAACGCTTTACAGTTGGCGCGATGGTGGTATTGTTTCTACAACTGAAGGTGCCAAAACTACAGCCGATAACCTTAAGAATCCATTGGGCGGTTTTGATGAATACTCAAAGCTCTTGAATGAGTTAATTAAAAAGAAAAGTAGCACAAGTAGCAAGCATTATGATGTTTTAAGAGGGTTGAAAGAAGATCTTCAAAATGCTAAGGCGCTAGAACCAGGGATTCTGAAGACGAAAATTTTTGAAAAAATGGCTAACGATTTAGACGAGCATTTACAAGGTCGAGAAACGAAGTACCAAAAACAGTTTGATAGATTAAGCGTAATGACACGCAAGTGTGCAAAGAATACTCTTGCCTATCATTTAGAAAATAGATTTAACAAGGGAGGGATAGATATTGATGTAAGGGCAGATATGTTAAAAGACATTGCTGGCTTGAGTCTTAGAGATCAACTCAAACGCATTGAAGGTGCTAAAAGTGAATTTGAAAGGTTGCTAAGTCAAGATGAGATTAACCTTGCTAAAAATGCAGCTCAAAAAGCTTGGACTGAGGAATGTGTGAGAAAGGCATCAAAGATTGTTAGTGACATTACAAAATCTCAACGAGCGTTAAGTGCATGGAAGAAGATAACAGTAGTAAATGAGCTTGAAGTTTCTCCTGGCCCTAGGGACACACATTATGTTGTTGTTCAGTTAGAAAATGATCCAGCCATAGTAGAGAGTTCGGTAGATATGACAGGCAAACATTTCGAAAACTCCACGCTGATTCAAATGGATAAAGAGGGAGGCTACCAGATTGTGCATGGACCTAAATTACACAAAATAAAAGCAGATAATATTAAAATACTATTTTCTGGACATGGTAACGAAGGGTTAAAAACTACAGGACGCAAAACAGCTAATGACATTGCTAACATTGTTGCTACATTAAGAGGCGTTTTACCCGTTCAATCAAGTATTGATACAGTCGCTATGAAGGGATGTAATCCAGGCGCTGATTTTAGTAGAGATGTTGCAATGGAACTGAAAGCAAGGAACATTGAAACCAAGGTCAGTTCTAGATTAGGTTCGTCAAGAACAGAATCAGCCGGTAGAAACACAGTTAACAATCGTTATCATCTTGACGAAGGAAAAGTTGTTTGGGCCTACAAAGACGGTGAATTAACTCAGCTTGACCCTTACACAGACGACAATTATCATCTTGTTGTTTCTGTGGGTGATGATGGTTTGCTACAACTAAATAGATCAATAGAAGGCTTGGAAGGTAAGTTAAAAATTCGTGTTATGGCAAGTGATTTTGATACTACTTTGGCAGCACTGAAAGAACTAGGAAGCCGACTGCCTGATGGCGCTTCAATGGCAGAAATAAACATAAAAATGGGTGATGGCAGTGTAGACTGGTATGCCACACATGGTATGTTTGGTTACTCGGGTCTTGTGAGTGATTTAAGCAGCAGGTTTAATGCAAATGTGTTGGTATACAATCCTTCAGGTCCGAATAGAGGCTCATATGCTTATCGTTATGTATATGGTGAATACACAGCAGTAGATAGAGTAGCAGGAGCGAATGAGGCGACCAATGGTTTTGCATTTCTCGATGCACAGACCTTAGGCTATGTTACTTTTTCCTACGAAAAAGACAGATCTTACCCTGTATACAATTTCGCAAAAAAACCCAATATTGACAATATAATTCTAGCCACAATAGATTCAGACAGTTATTCCAAGCAAGAACTGCTGAAACAATTTAAAGATGCAATAAATCTGATTAAAGGTCCTGTCTCTAAAATAGGAATCATAACAGAAAACAATAAAATAAGTGTCGATGATTACAAGGCTATGGTGAGTTTTTTATCTAGAGAGCTGCATATTGAAGTTGAGGCGTATAACACCTACGCTCAAACCAAACCATGGCTATCCATAAACCCTGGCGACTCTCAAGTAACAGAAGACCTTGGCGCAAGACACCTAGGCGAAACCCAACCCTACAACGACAAAAAACTCCAATCCTGGGAGAACTTAACCCAAGAACAAACCAACAAACTAACCACAGAATCCCAAAAAACCAAACCTGATCTAGCCAACCACGACCATCAAATCCTATTCCAAACCGAATCCGATGACAATGTCAAAGACAGCACTCTTAAACTCGCCTTCAAACACCCAACAAAAACCACCATCGTGCAAATGGACAAAGACGGCGCCTACCGAGTGGTTTATGGCACTCAGCTTAAAGACATCACAGGCAAAGTCAAAATGGTGGCTGTGGGTTACGGCAGAGAAGCAGAAGACGGCACTCAAACACTGGGCGGTAGAAGTGCTGATGCGTTAAGCACAAATATTACCACCATCACTCAAACACTAAACACAGACGCTGTTACTATAAAACATGTTAGTCTGGTAGGTTGTAATCTAGCCTCAGACAATCCCACTGATGACAACACCAGCACTTACGGCGCAGAAATGTTGCGGCAACTCAAACAAACAGGTGTTGAAAGCATTAGCGCTAGAAGCGAGTATGTTGCCATTGATCCAGACGGCAA
>NZ_UEXF01000071.1:17835-20914 GCF_900127505.1 thiotrophic endosymbiont of Bathymodiolus puteoserpentis (Logatchev)
ACCTCAAGCACCGGCACAAGTGAGTGGAGACACAAAGACGGCAAAGCCAAAACACTTTATAGCTTTGATAAGCTTACTGGCAAAGTAGAGAGCCGAGTTTACGACGACGAAGGCACCTTGGTAAGACACAATGGCAAACATTTAAATAACGACTCACAATACCAAACCAACATCATATTCCAATTAGAAAACAATGATGACACCGTCAAAAATGCCACTAATGCCTTAGCCAATAAACACCCAGAAAACAGCTATATTGCCAAGATGGACGAAGCAGGCAATATTAAAGTTTACGATGTAAACGGCAACGAAGTTGCACTTAATGTCAATGGCAAATACCGTATCAATGTCGTGGCTCACGGATCATCAATGAAGACAATGGGCGCTGATGCGTTGTCTAATCGCATTATAGCCTTACAAACAAAACTCAACATAGAACAAACAGACGAAGGTCGTATTGCCCTAGTGGGTTGTGAAACAGACCGAGCTTCTGTCTCAGGTGATACTTCATTTAACCCTGTTTCTTTTACAAAATTAGTCGCAGAGAAACTATATGACAATGGCAAGGGATCAACCAATGCAGAAGTAACAGGCAGAACCGCAGACATAGAAGTAGACGCCAATGGCAGAAAAGTCATGCGTACAGGTGGGCAGAAAACGGTTTATAGTTGGGATAGTGAGGACAATAGAATCACCTCAGAAACTCAAAATGCTAAAATCACTACTAATGTATTGACAGATCCGTTGAATGATCTTAATGAAAAAATACAAAGACTAGAAGAGTTGCTTAAGCATAAAAAATTCGAATCCAAGAAAGGTGCAGATTACGACATGTTAACTAAAGCGCTTCATGTTTGTAATGCGGCGCAAGAAAATGGATTAGAGTCCTCTCTTACTGAACTAACACAACTCAGAACAGATCTCTACGCATATTTGGAGGCATACCCAAGCTCAGAAATTGCAAAAGAACTTAGTGGCGTGCATTCTTTTGTAAAGGACTTGGTTATTGATACCCAGACTCGAATCTCAAGAGAAGAAAAGAAAAAAGCATATATGGTGCTTACATCGTCTGTAACTGAAAAATATATAGAAGCTCAAGTCTTAGAAGTCGGTCGTAAGATTGTAGCGTTAGCGGGTGTATGTGATCAAATTTTAGAAATATCAAAAACCAATCCTAGATTTAGAAAGCGATTAGAGATGGATAGACTGAATATAGAGCGTCAAATTCAAATAGCCAAAAAATCTAAAACTGAACTTGGAAAATGGGGGGCTACTAAAGTGCCACAAGATAGTAGAAAACTATTAGAAAGGTATGCACATCAAGTAATTATAGCAGAAGTAGATAATTCAGATATATTAGAAAACACACAAAAATTAGCAAGAAAATATCCACTTAACACAACTATTATTAATATGGATGCGTACGGTAATTATGAGGTTGTATATGGCTCTGTATTGGATAAGATGCCAAAAGGGAATATAAGAGTTATGATTAATGCACATGGTAACTCAGAAGGTGTTACAGGCAGAAGTGTTAAAGATATTGCCAGGCATATTAGCATAGTGGGTAAGGCCGCTGGCAATGGTTCCGAGATAACAAAAGTTAGTTTACTTCCTTGTATGCTAGGACCCGAATACGCAAAAATACTCCTCTCTGAGTTGCCCGAATATGGAATAAAACGCACTGCAGTAAGCGCTAGATTGGGTAAGACAGCGGTATCTGACAGTGGTAGAAAAATTGTACAAATACCAGACCTAAGTCATCCTGAAAAACTCTTCCTTGAAGTATACCGCTCAGAAAAACTCAAAGTAACTTACGCTTACAATGAAGCAGGTGAGATAGTCCCTGTCGATTCTTATACAGATGAACGTTATGATGTTTCTCTTTCTATTAATGAGGATGGGTCACCAAAAATAGAGCGCATTTATGGCAATAAGGAAATCGGTGAATTACAGGGCAAGTTAAAAGTTTATGTTCACGCTAAAGGCTTTGATGAGACCGAGCAAATGTTACGCCAGTTCAAAGAAGATCTACCCTCAGGCGCCTCAATGGCACAACTTAATATCAAAACTCCTAAAGAGAATGATTGGTTTGCTCGGTTTGATGCATTAGAACAAGGGAAAGATTTAAAGAGCCTTAGTAAAACTTTTGATGTAGATGTTTTGGTATATGCTAGCCCTGGAGATAGTCAAGTAACATTGGCTACTAGCGATAGGGGTTTTGGTACAACAATTGCTAGAGATAATATAGAATTTATTGATAACCCAGATATTCCAAAAAATTCTGTGTTCTTGACAGAATATACAATCCGGAAGTATCGGTTATTCGAATATGATGGCGATGAATTCAACTCTGGTTCTAACTTTGACTTTAAAATGTACATTCGCATGACAAGCGGTGAAGTTCCCACAATAGAGGAAACTTTAACAAGCTTAGAGCTTACATCTAAAATTACTCAAAAACACTCTATTTCTTCTATGCATATCTTGATGCCTGAGGATGAGCGTGATATAACTTATTACAAAGAACTGGCTAAGGCACTGACTGATAAATATGGAATTAAATCCACTGCATACTACTTTAATCCAAGAAGCGACACATTTGATCGGTGTTTATCAATAAGTCCTGGAGATTATAGAGCAATTGTATACGACGACCCCCAGCATCTGGCTGAAACCACCCCTTACCAAGACAAAAAACTCCAATCCTGGGAGAACTTAACCCAAGAACAAACCAACAAACTAACCACAGAGTCCCAAAAAACCAAACCTGATCTAGCCAACCACGACCATCAAATCCTATTCCAAACCGAATCCGATGACAATGTCAAAGACAGCACCCTTAAACTCGCCTTCAAACACCCAACAAAAACCACCATCGTGCAAATGGACAAAGACGGCGCCTACCGAGTGGTTTATGGCACTCAGCTTAAAGACATCACAGGCAAAGTCAAAATGGTGGCTGTGGGTTACGGCAGAGAAGCAGAAGACGGCACTCAAACACTGGGCGGTAGAAGTGCTGATGCGTTAAGCACAAATATTACCACCATCACTCAAACACTAAACACAGACGCTGTTA
>NZ_UEXF01000071.1:22834-25925 GCF_900127505.1 thiotrophic endosymbiont of Bathymodiolus puteoserpentis (Logatchev)
AGGTCGAGAAACGAAGTACCAAAAACAGTTTGATAGATTAAGCGTAATGACACGCAAGTGTGCAAAGAATACTCTTGCCTATCATTTAGAAAATAGATTTAACAAGGGAGGGATAGATATTGATGTAAGGGCAGATATGTTAAAAGACATTGCTGGCTTGAGTCTTAGAGATCAACTCAAACGCATTGAAGGTGCTAAAAGTGAATTTGAAAGGTTGCTAAGTCAAGATGAGATTAACCTTGCTAAAAATGCAGCTCAAAAAGCTTGGACTGAGGAATGTGTGAGAAAGGCATCAAAGATTGTTAGTGACATTACAAAATCTCAACGAGCGTTAAGTGCATGGAAGAAGATAACAGTAGTAAATGAGCTTGAAGTTTCTCCTGGCCCTAGGGACACACATTATGTTGTTGTTCAGTTAGAAAATGATCCAGCCATAGTAGAGAGTTCGGTAGATATGACAGGCAAACATTTCGAAAACTCCACGCTGATTCAAATGGATAAAGAGGGAGGCTACCAGATTGTGCATGGACCTAAATTACACAAAATAAAAGCAGATAATATTAAAATACTATTTTCTGGACATGGTAACGAAGGGTTAAAAACTACAGGACGCAAAACAGCTAATGACATTGCTAACATTGTTGCTACATTAAGAGGCGTTTTACCCGTTCAATCAAGTATTGATACAGTCGCTATGAAGGGATGTAATCCAGGCGCTGATTTTAGTAGAGATGTTGCAATGGAACTGAAAGCAAGGAACATTGAAACCAAGGTCAGTTCTAGATTAGGTTCGTCAAGAACAGAATCAGCCGGTAGAAACACAGTTAACAATCGTTATCATCTTGACGAAGGAAAAGTTGTTTGGGCCTACAAAGACGGTGAATTAACTCAGCTTGACCCTTACACAGACGACAATTATCATCTTGTTGTTTCTGTGGGTGATGATGGTTTGCTACAACTAAATAGATCAATAGAAGGCTTGGAAGGTAAGTTAAAAATTCGTGTTATGGCAAGTGATTTTGATACTACTTTGGCAGCACTGAAAGAACTAGGAAGCCGACTGCCTGATGGCGCTTCAATGGCAGAAATAAACATAAAAATGGGTGATGGCAGTGTAGACTGGTATGCCACACATGGTATGTTTGGTTACTCGGGTCTTGTGAGTGATTTAAGCAGCAGGTTTAATGCAAATGTGTTGGTATACAATCCTTCAGGTCCGAATAGAGGCTCATATGCTTATCGTTATGTATATGGTGAATACACAGCAGTAGATAGAGTAGCAGGAGCGAATGAGGCGACCAATGGTTTTGCATTTCTCGATGCACAGACCTTAGGCTATGTTACTTTTTCCTACGAAAAAGACAGATCTTACCCTGTATACAATTTCGCAAAAAAACCCAATATTGACAATATAATTCTAGCCACAATAGATTCAGACAGTTATTCCAAGCAAGAACTGCTGAAACAATTTAAAGATGCAATAAATCTGATTAAAGGTCCTGTCTCTAAAATAGGAATCATAACAGAAAACAATAAAATAAGTGTCGATGATTACAAGGCTATGGTGAGTTTTTTATCTAGAGAGCTGCATATTGAAGTTGAGGCGTATAACACCTACGCTCAAACCAAACCATGGCTATCCATAAACCCTGGCGACTCTCAAGTAACAGAAGACCTTGGCGCAAGACACCTAGGCGAAACCCAACCCTACAACGACAAAAAACTCCAATCCTGGGAGAACTTAACCCAAGAACAAACCAACAAACTAACCACAGAGTCCCAAAAAACCAAACCTGATCTAGCCAACCACGACCATCAAATCCTATTCCAAACCGAATCCGATGACAATGTCAAAGACAGCACCCTTAAACTCGCCTTCAAACACCCAACAAAAACCACCATCGTGCAAATGGACAAAGACGGCGCCTACCGAGTGGTTTATGGCACTCAGCTTAAAGACATCACAGGCAAAGTCAAAATGGTGGCTGTGGGTTACGGCAGAGAAGCAGAAGACGGCACTCAAACACTGGGCGGTAGAAGTGCTGATGCGTTAAGCACAAATATTACCACCATCACTCAAACACTAAACACAGACGCTGTTACTATAAAACATATTAGTCTGGTAGGTTGTAATCTAGTCTCAGACAATCCCACTGATGACAACACCAGCACTTACGGCGCAGAAATGTTGCGGCAACTCAAACAAACAGGTGTTGAAAGCATTAGCGCTAGAAGCGAGTATGTTGCCATTGATCCAGACGGCAAAAAACTCACCTCAAGCACCGGCACAAGTGAGTGGAGACACAAAGACAGCAAAGCCAAAACACACTATAGTTTTAATGAGTTTACTGGCGAAGTAGAGAGCCGAGTTTACAACAGCGAAGGCACTTTAGTAAGATACAATGGCAAGCATTTAAGTAGCAACAACTCACAATATCAAACTAATATAGTCCTGCAACTCTCAGATAATGAGACCGTTAGAAATGCCACAAATGCCCTAACCAGCAAACACCCAGACAATAGTTATATTGCCAAAATGAACGACAATGGCAAACTCACAGTTTATGATTTAAGTGGCAACGAAGTCAGCCTTAATGTCAATGGCAAATACCGTATCAATGTAGTGGCTCACGGATCTGAAATGGCAGCAATAGGCGCTGAACAACTCGCTACCTATATCACCGACTTACAAACAAAACTTAGAATAGAACAAACAGAGCAAGGTCGTATTGCCTTAGTGGGTTGTGAAACAGACAAACCCTCTTCAAGTGGCACTTCAACTGAAATTACCTCTTTAGCACAATTAGTTGCACAAAGATTGTATGACGGCGGTAATGGCACCATCAACGCCGAAGTAACTGGCAGAACAACACAAATAGAAGTCAATGCGAATGGCACCAAAACCATGCTAACAGGAGGAACCAAGACAGTTTATAGCTGGGATACAGATAAAGGAGGAATAAGCCAAAAAACTGAAACGGTTAAAAACCACAGTGAAGCGCTAAAGAACCCATTGATCAATCTTAATGAAGAAATACAAAGATTGGAAGAGTTGCTTAAATCCACATCTGAAAAGCAAAGTAAGCATTCT
>NZ_UEXF01000071.1:27015-33462 GCF_900127505.1 thiotrophic endosymbiont of Bathymodiolus puteoserpentis (Logatchev)
CTTAATGTCAATGGCAAATACCGTATCAATGTAGTGGCTCACGGATCTGAAATGGCAGCAATAGGCGCTGAACAACTCGCTACCTATATCACCGACTTACAAACAAAACTTAGAATAGAACAAACAGAGCAAGGTCGTATTGCCTTAGTGGGTTGTGAAACAGACAAACCCTCTTCAAGTGGCACTTCAACTGAAATTACCTCTTTAGCACAATTAGTTGCACAAAGATTGTATGACGGCGGTAATGGCACCATCAACGCCGAAGTAACTGGCAGAACAACACAAATAGAAGTCAATGCGAATGGCACCAAAACCATGCTAACAGGAGGAACCAAGACAGTTTATAGCTGGGATACAGATAAAGGAGGAATAAGCCAAAAAACTGAAACGGTTAAAAACCACAGTGAAGCGCTAAAGAACCCATTGATCAATCTTAATGAAGAAATACAAAGATTGGAAGAGTTGCTTAAATCCACATCTGAAAAGCAAAGTAAGCATTCTAATCTTTTATCTAGAACTCTTTATGCTTTTCGTATTTTTCATGAAGTACAAGAATATGAATTGGGCTTCTATCATTCTGATTTAAAGGCATTCAAGTTGAATTTTGATGAGCATTTAAGAACAAACCCAAATTCAGAAATTATAGGAGAATTAAACAGGGTGAATGCTGTTTTGCAAGATTTTATTGTTGACATTGAAGCTCAAGACTTGAGAAGAACAGAACAGTCCGTGCGACAGTCCGTGCTACTTGTGCGTGAAAAATACGAAGCAACTAAAGTGCTGGAAGTTGATGATAAAGTTAAAAAATTAAAGAGGACACATGGGTGGTTATTGAGTCTTGCAAGTCGTAGTTCTGAAATGCATGAACAATTAAAACACGACATATTAGCTATAGAACATGAGATTCAAGTAGCTGAGGAGTCCCAAGTTAAACTTAAGAAATGGAAGGTAGAGAACACAAGGCAAGATCACATTACCGATCCATTTGTAGGATACATACGCCAAGTTATTATAACAACAGAAAATGACTCTACCCTAATTCAAGATGAATTACGACTGGCAGAAAAATATCCAGACAATACAACTATTGTCCATATGGATAAAAATGGTAATTACAAGGTTGTATATGGACTTAAATTAGATCAAATACCAAAAGGTGATATTAAGATTGTGATCAATGCACATGGCAATTCAGAAGGTATTATAAATAGAAGCATTAAGGAAATTGCCGAACATATTAGCATTATAGATCGGGCTACTGGTGAGGGTTCTGTCATAAGGAAAGTCAGTTTGGTTGCCTGTAGTTTAGAGGGTGGCTATGCAGAAAGATTTCTACCTGAGCTGCGAAAGAAAGGGGTAAGTAACACCAAGGTAAGTGTCAGACTTGCCGATGTAAGAGTTGGTGTGGATGGCAGAAAAATTATGTCAGATTCAGAAGGCGTTTTTAGAAAATATCGCTCCAACGCCCTTAAAAAAACTTACGCATTCAATGAAAAAGGTGAAGTAATCACTGTGGATTCTTATACAGACGAGCATTATGATGTTACCCTTTCTATTGATAAAGATGGAAGTCCAAAAATAGAACGCATTTACGGCAATAAACGCCTTAGTGAATTAAAGGGTGCATTAAAAGTTTTTGTTAAGGCCGAAGGCTTGAGTGAAACTGAACAAATGTTACATCAGTTTAAAGATATACTACCTTCAGATGCCTCCATATCACATCTCAACATCAAAACACCAAAAGATAACGACTGGTTTGCTCAGGGTGATGCGTTGCAACAAACGCAAAATTTAGATAATTTTGGTGGACGCCTTAATGCAAGTATTGTGGTGCACTCTGACTCTGAAGACGCTCAAGTATCATTAGCTGCTCGCTATAGAGATTCTGGGGTAAGAATAGTTAAGGGTGATACACGCTTTGTCAAAGATCCTCTTATGTCAAAAAATGTAATGGCAATTTTAGAAATCGGAGGATTAGAGTCAAACCAACAACAATTAGCATTTCGAGGTGATGATTTTGATGCTGACATTAGTGTTAAAATTTTGCATGAGGGTGAAGATTATCCTACGACAAGGGAGACTTTGGAAAACTTAGGTCTTATATCTCAAGTTACCCAGCAATCTATTGCGGATATAGACATTATAGTATCTACTACAGAAAATCCTGGTCATTATCTGGAACTGGTTAAAGCGCTGTCTGACAAATATAAAGTTACCATTACAGTGCGTAAAGAAATAGCAAGCAGTGCACTCGTAGAATGGCTATCAAAAACACCCCAAGACTCAGATGTGATTGTGCATACTTCTCCACATCTAGCCGAAACCCAACCCCACAACGACCAAAAACTCCAAGACTGGGACACCCCAAGCCAAGAACAAATCGACAAGCTCACCGCAGAAGCACAAAAAACCAAGCCTCGATTAGCCAACCACGACCACCAAGTCCTAATCCAAACTGAACCCGATGACAATGTCAAAGACAGCGCTCTCAAGCTTACCTTTAAGCACCCAACACAGACCACCATCGTACAAATGCAAAAAGACGGCACTTACCGAGTGGTTTACGGCACTGAACTTGATAAAATAACAGGCAGAGTTAAATTGTCTGTGATAGGTTATGGCAGAAAAACACAAGAGGGGGGTGACACGCTGGGTGGTAGAAGTGCTACTGAGTTAAGTGCCAATATTACCGAACTCAATCAAGCATTAACAGGTGATGTTGACATACGGCGCATTAGTATTGTCGGTTGTAATATAGATTCAGACAATCCTACCGATAATAGCGACAGTCAATATGGCAGAAAAATGGTTGAAAAGCTCAGTCAATCAAATATCAAAGCCCCCGTTGTTGTTAGAAGTAATTATGTGGCTGTTGACGAACACGGTAGAAAAATAACTTCAAGCACAGGTGCAGGCGACTGGATACACAAAGACAGTGCAGCCAAAACTATTTACAGTCTTGGTGCAGCAGGCTCTGTGATTAGTAGGGTCTATAACAATGAAGGTACCCTGATTAAATATAATGGTAGAAAGCTAGGTGAAGATTTGGATGATGATACAAGCTCACAAGATACAGATGATCAACAGGAAGTAAGTGAGGGTCAAAAGAAAATAGATGCAGAAAAAACCAAACAAAAGTTAGCTGTTATTGATCAGCAGCAAACTAAATTTGCTAATTCAGTTAAGGCAAACAANAATATTTTAATTAGTATTGGTCATGCAGGAGACACCAATCGTTTTATTGAAATAGGAGGTTATCGCGCATTAGAAGGTGTGCAAATTTTAATAGGCACTAAAAATGTGGTGGTTAATCACGGTGTCAGGAATGATTTTATTATCGCAACCGACCCTTCTTTCCCTATGATTCCGTTTGTTAATCCTTTTGATGGATCGGCCAATGTTTTGGGCTCCTTACAAGATATGGCAGATATGAGTAACGCCGAACAAAATGCCCTATGGAGTTGGAAGAAAACCAAAAAGTTTGCAAAGGACATGAGTTCGCTGGATAAGAATAGTGACACCGACTATAAGAAGATTTTAAACCGTGGTGGACAAAACGAAGTGTCCGACACAGGGTTGAAATACGATATAGAAGCGACGCTCAATAAGCAAGCTAATAACTTTATGCAACGGAAAAGCAAGCGTCAGGAAGCAAACCAAAGCTTCAAAGAGAAGCTTAGTAACTTTAGCTTAAATCTTACGATTGGCGGACAAGGATCCGACATTCTTATTGGTAATGGTAATTTTAGTTTTATGTTTGGTGATACCATCTCTTCTGTTTTAGATACTACTGTTGCTTCATTATTTGGTATCATGCAGCAAGGATACACCTCAGATGGACAGCCAAAAACCACTTTTACCTACACACCAGGCAATGTAAAAACAAAACTTATCAACGGTATTCTCAGTAAGATGGCAGAGAAAGCAGAAGACACCACCTTTGGCGATATATTGGGCTATCAATACATTGATTCTGGTGAATTCTATAAAACCGAGACATCAACCCCTGATTTATCAATGTCAGATATGTTAAAAGAGTTGCTTGGCACAGTATCTGACACCTTTGATAACTCCATTCAAGCTATATCTGAACCAGCTCGTATTATTAATGCATTGGAATCTGGCGTAGAATCAATAGAAGATATGGGTGAAAACACGCTAGAGGCATTAGGGATCAAAGATAAAGATGATGACGACGATGACGATGACGATGACGATGACGACGATGACAATGACAGCGAAAATTCAAACAATGTTACCGGTGATAATGAAGAAAGCTCAGATGGTACTGAAAAAAGCAACGAAGCCTTTGGCTTTAGTGGACTTAAACTACCCTCTTTATTTGATTTTTACGCGCCAAACTTATTTGAAACCCTTGGTAATCTACCAGAATTAGCAGAAACACTAGCCAGTAGTATTGCCATAGATTCTGCCAATATGAAAGATAAAGTAGTTGAGTTTTTCTCAGACATAGGTTATATGACCAACGACGGAGATTTATTCTTCAATATAGGGGCTCAAAATTTTGCATGGGGCGGTGATGGTAAGGACTTGTTTGCTTTAATGGGTACCAACAACAATGTTTGGGGCGGTAAAGGAGATGATGTTGCTTATGTCATTGGCGAAGGCAACACCATTAGTGGCAACGAAGGAGATGACAATGCAGTTTTTGTAGGTCAAAACCATATGTTTATTGGCGGTGAAGGCGATGACATTGGTGTTGCATCTGGTCGATACAATGTTTTATTTGGTGGCACAGGTGCAGATCAGCTTTGGGCATTTGGAGAAGGCGCCTATATTGCAGGCAACGAAGGGAATGATTACCTAGTATCCACAGGTAATTATGGCAAAATTTACGGCCATTCTGGCGATGATATCGGGGTTGTAATTGGTGCCTATAATGTAATGAGTTTAGGCGAAGGAGACGACCATGGAAAAGTATTTGGCAATAAGAATACTGTTTATTTGGGTGAAGGTAATGATGAATTAGAAGTTGCCAGTCACGACTCCCTCATCTTTGCTGAATCTGGCAATGATTCCCTGTATATGCATAAAAACTCAAGCAATAACAACATTGATGCAGGAAAAGGGGATGATTTACTGTATTTGGGTGGCACAAACAATATTGTTACTGGTGGCGAAGGAGCGGATGTCTTTATGATTGGCAATGACAACCTATCCAGCGAACTTATCGTTGACAGCGAGGATTATATTGCATTTGATTTAGACAGTTATCAAGATGTGATGTATTATCGCCATAATGACAACGACCTTTTAATCAAACATCGATCCCTTGCAGAGGCAGACGAATCCGATATTGATTATCAAGAGGACAATGCCGGTGTTGATATTTCTAAACAATACCGAGGTCAAGATGGTACTGTGTTAATTAAAGATTATTTTGCTGATAATAGCAGTACCGATGGTGCAAAAATTTGCGTTGATATCGATGCTGAAAATAACCGCTACCATTATTTGGATAAGGTACAAGTTAGTAAACTGGTTGAATATATGTCCTCTTTTGATTCATTCGCTGATACCGAAGGTGTGTCAGGATATGCGCAAGAGGTTAATCAATTATGGTCGGCGTCAAAGGTGGGTTATAATATGCCTGAGGTGATGAAAAATTTAACTTAATAAGAGAGACCTTTGAATAATTCATAATTTCTACCCCTAATTCACTCTCATCCATTTTTTTTAAAAAATTTTCCAAATTTCTCCATACTTTTTCATAAAAACCTAAAAAACCCCCTTTAAATCTACGCTTTTAGCATTTATTTTCTTGCTTTTTGTTACTTTTTATCCTTTTACCACTCATTGGACGCAATAACCCCTTAACTCTTTTAACCGCTGCATTTCTTTAAAAATATTCATCCCAGTTTTAAGATTGTGACTCATAGCAATCAGCTATGCTCTGGCTTTGTTTCTTGCCAGTCCAAGGTATCTTGCCTTGCCTAAGCCGTGATGAAGTTTGAGTAGTCCAAAGGTTCTCTCAATCACATAATACCAAATTCAAAAAACAACTAAACCAAAAAAACTCCACTCCCTACTACACAAGTTTTCAATAAAACCNTTTCTTGCTTTTTGTTACTTTTTATCCTTTTACCACTCATTGGACGCAATAACCCCTTAACTCTTTTAACCGCTGCATTTCTTTAAAAATATTCATCCCAGTTTTAAGATTGTGACTCATAGCAATCAGCTATGCTCTGGCTTTGTTTCTTGCCAGTCCAAGGTATCTTGCCTTGCCTAAGCCGTGATGAAGTTTGAGTAGTCCAAAGGTTCTCTCAATCACATAATACCAAATTCAAAAAACAACTAAACCAAAAAAACTCCACTCCCTACTACACAAGTTTTCAATAAAACCATCCTCACTTAGTATTTCATTCCAAGCCTGGCAAGATCTTTCAACAATATCATCATAATTTTGGAATGTAGTATTAGACA
>NZ_UEXF01000072.1:0-41550 GCF_900127505.1 thiotrophic endosymbiont of Bathymodiolus puteoserpentis (Logatchev)
TTTTGTTGTTCGTTTAAATCAAGATAGCAACGGCTTAAACGCTTTGATGTTGTTTAGCACCTGAGTAAGTAAGTCATAATATTGTGCTTGGCACTTAACAATCACTTGTCTGCCATGTTGAAGTACTTTAGCGGCGATAGCATAGAAGCGATTGCGCACATACTTGGCTCTTTTATTGGCAAATTCAAGGGGTAATATTTGACGCATTAGTGCAAACAAGTTGTAAGACAAACTACAAATATCAAAATACAAGGCATTGGCATTAAAATCACCACAAGGCATTTGTCTTGCACCAAAATCATTTTTCAATTCTTTGATACGGTTTTCACTGTCTTCACCTCGTTGGTTGTAAAAATGGATAACCTTGCTGTCACTCAAAGTTTCAAGATTGGTGGCGATAGAGCGATAAATATATTGTCCACTGGTGATTTGTTCAGGGGCTTGGGTGCTGTTATTGCTGTCTAATTCTAAGTCTAATTCTACCTGCCCAGTAACAGAGCTCCTTTGCACGACTAAATCAAAGACTTTGCCATTATTACCCATAAAATGGCGCATTCTAAAAGTGGCTTGCCCATCAATGGCTTTGCCTTTTTTATCAACCAAAGGTTGCCATTGGTTGTCCTTATCTACAAAAATATCTTTAAGAGATTGACATATCTTTGCTCTGATACTAAATTCAATATCATGTTCAAAGCAATAATCAATAATACTGGCTTGATAGCCTGCTGCGTCTATTCTAAGTTTTTTGATGTTAGTGCCTTTAGGTAATGCGTCTTGAGAGATTTTGATAAAGTCAAGGTTGTCTTTTGCTGGTGATACATTACCCGCCCTAAAGTTAGTGGCAACAATCTGCCCTGTTTGGGCGATATGTCCTATTATTGGCATATAGCCCTTGTGTTTCTTATAAGTCCACTGAGCATCAGCTTTATTGGCAATGACTTCACTGGCATCAATATCAAGGGTGATGTTTTTGCAATGATTAAGCGTGGCTTTAAGCACAGTTTTATTGACCTTTTGTAAGGCTTTGATTCCTTGGTTGTCTTCACCTAAACGCCGAAGCCAAATGCCAATAGCCTGTGGGGTTGGCACGCTTTGATTGGTGATTAAGCGTAGCGCCTTGTCTTTGGCAATGTGGGTAGTATCATCTAAGCACTGACCACCTTCATGTTGACTTAATATCAAGGTATTGATAAAAGTGGAGGCTTTGAGTGCACAATTGCTACCAAGGGCTGGGAAGTGTTGATCAATGGTATTAGACAAACTCAATGTGTTAATGGTATGTGCAGTAGCAAGTAATCCAATGCGAGCGGTTAAAAGTTCGTTGGTAGAGGACAGTTTGTAGTTTAAAATTTTCATAAACGCAGTAAGATTTGGTTGTGTATAAAAGGGATGTGGTTGTCTTTTGTGTTTTCACCCAATGGGTGAAGCGGTTTTTTGGTTGAAATCATTATACCAGTTGGGGTTTGTGTGTTTTTTTGATTTCTATTTTTGGATTAGGGTATTTGTATTGTCAGTTACCACATAAAGCGTAAAATTTAATCCATCGTTTTTATTTTAGGATTTATCGTGAGTTCAACTGATTTCTCTTCATTAGATTTAAAACCTGATTTATTAAAAAATCTTAGTAGTTTGGGTTACGAATCAATGACACCTATTCAAGCACTCAGTTTGCCCGCTATTTTGTCGGGTGAAGATGTTATTGGGCAGGGTAAGACTGGCTCAGGGAAGACAGCGGCTTTTGGTTTGGGTCTGTTACAAAAATTGGATGTTAAGGCTTTCAGAGTGCAATCGATAGTCTTGTGCCCAACGCGTGAGCTGGCAGACCAAGTGGCAAGTGAGCTTCGAAGACTTGCAAGAAGTATTCACAATATCAAAGTTCTCACACTTTGCGGTGGTGCACCTTTTGGTCCACAAATTGGTTCATTAGAACACGGTGCACATATTGTTGTCGGTACACCAGGGCGTATTGAAGAGCATTTGCGTAAAGCCACATTAAAACTTGAATTTGTCACTATGCTTATATTGGACGAAGCAGATCGCATGTTAGATATGGGTTTTCAAGATACTATAGATAAAATTATTGAAAAAGTCCCTAGTAGTCGCCAAACCTTATTATTTAGTGCGACTTATCCTGATGGGATTGCCGATATCGCCTGTCGTGCACTTAAAAATCCTACGATACTTGAGGCACCTACTGTCCATGAAGAAGATACGATTAAGCAATATTTTCATCTAACCAATACAGACGATGAGCGTATGGGTGCACTTAGATTGTTACTTGCTAAGCATAAGCCTGAGTCTGCATTGGTATTTTGCAACACCAAAAGTGATACGCAAGATGTGGCAGATGAGTTAGCCCATTATGGATTTTATGCACTTGCCATTCATGGAGATTTGGACCAAAGAGAGCGTGATCAAGCGCTTATTCGATTTTCAAATGGCAGTGTTTCTGTGCTGGTGGCGACTGATGTGGCAGCGCGAGGTTTAGATATCAAAGATTTAGATATGGTGATTAATTTTAATATTGCACATGATGCAGAAGTGCATGTACATCGCATTGGCCGTACTGGTAGAGCAGGGAAGCATGGTGTTGCTTGTACGCTTTTTAGCGATAGAGAAACGCACAAATTAGAGACATTAGATATTGATTTATCTAATGTTAATGACCCACTACCAAGTGCTATATATTTAGATAAGCCGATTAAAAAACCGGTGATGACCACGCTAAAAATTGATGGCGGGAAGAAACAAAAACTTCGTCCGGGTGATATTGTTGGTGGGTTGACAGGTAAGGACGGTATTCCAGGGGATAAAATCGGCAAGATTAGTGTCGCTGGTAATTGGTCTTATGTGGCTGTGAGTTCAGAGTTGGTTAAGACAGCGCTTAAAAAAATTCAAAATGATAAACTTAAAGGCAAGACCTTTAGAGTTAGGATTTTGTCTTAAAATTTGCACAATATATAAAACCCCAACAATTTAAGACAACAAATTAAGATTTCTTATTTCGAACAAGTTAAACTTAACCCAACAATTCGGAGTAAAAAATTAGGGAATAACTTACATTAATACCAAAACCACAACAAATACAATAAAATAGGCAACACTTACAACACTCATGGAGCAACAATGACCCAATACACAAACACCATCAGCACATTTGAACTATTAGAAAGGTTTCCAACCGAAGAATCTGCTCGCCTATATTTTGAACAAAAACTTTGGAACAACAAACCCAAATGTCCATCGTGTGCTAATCAAACACCCGCACAAGTTTATCATCATCCTTCACGCACTGGATTATATCGTTGCAAATGTTGTCAAACCCAATTCAGTATTCGTAGTAACACAGTGATGCATGCCAGCAAAATACCGTTAAGAAAATGGCTTTATGGTATGTATTTAGTTGTGACTGCTCGCAAGGGTATATCCAGTTACCAACTTGCAAAAGAACTGGGTATTACCCAAAAATCCTCATGGTTTATGGGGCACAGAATACGCAAGGCTTGCAAAAATAACGACGCTATTCTTTCTGGAATAATTGAAATGGATGAAACCTATATAGGCGGTAAAGAGAAAAACAAACACCAACATAAGAAAACTCAAGGCACACAAGGCAGAAGCACAAAAACCAAAACCCCTGTGGTTGGCATGCGCTCTCGTGGTGGCATGCTCGTTGCTGCCAAAATGGATAAAGTCAATAGTGCCAATATTCAGACTATGATTGATAAGCATGCTGATGCCAATGCCACGCTTTGCACTGATGAAGCAACAATATATAAAGGCATAGAGGGCTATAAACAGCTAATGGTCAATCATTCTGCTGGGCAGTATGTTAACGGTATTGTGCATACTAATGGCATTGAGAGTGTTTGGGCGTTATTAAAACGCGGTTATCATGGTGTATTTCATCATTTTTCAGATAAACATATCGGGCGTTATGTTGATGAGTTTGTTTTTAGGTTGAATGATGGCAATGTTAAACGATCGACACTGGATAGAATTGATTCAATTGTGTTTGGATTTAGTGGTAATAGACTGTCTTATAAGATGTTGGTATTAATGTAAGTTAGTCCCTAATTTTATCACCCAAAACCCCTAACAACTTTTTAAAATTTCCTATATAAAATGCACTAAGAAACCTTCTTCTTATTCGGGTTCAATTGCGTTCTTTTACGCATATTTTTTACTCCGAATTGTCAGGTTAAGTTTAACTTGCTCGAATTTTTCAAAGTAAACTATGCACCAAGTCCCAAAGAATATGATAAGTGGTTAAATGAGATTCTTGCACTCTGTGAATACTGTCTGTTTCCACGGTTAAACAAATATCTACGCTGTTACTTTTTGCTATTTTTCCACCTGTTTGCCCAGAAAACCCGATAGTAGACAACCCCATTTCTTTTGCACACTCAAAGGCTTTAATTAAATTATCTGAGTTGCCGCTGGTGGAGAACCCAATTAAAACATCGTTTTTTTGAGCCAAACACAATAATTGGCGTAAAAAAATATGCTCACCGCCTACATCATTTGCAACTGCTGTCATTGTAGCAATATCAGCGGTGAGATTGGTGAATCCTAATGCTTTTCTGCCTGTGGTTACTGGGTGCATAAATTCAGTAGCAATATGCGCAGCATCACAAGCAGATCCACCATTGCCCATGGCAAATAAATGTCCATTTTGCTGGTAACATTTTGCAATCATTTGTGCAGCTTGTAGAATCTTACGATCATTTTTTTGAAAAAAATCTTGCTTTGCTTTGACACTATCAGCAACTTTTTTATGGATTGAAGAAAGTAATAATTCTGTATTAACCTCTTTTTTATTTTTATCTAAAAAAGGATATAGCCCTGACAATGTTTTATTGTTATCCATATTTTTCCTCCCTTGCGATGCTAATTGCCGCTTGCCCTAAACTGACACTACCATCGCCACAAGGTAATTTTGAATGCGTCAATAGAGTAATACCTTTTATCTTGGTAAATAATTTATTAACCAATGTTAACAATAATTGATTGTGAAATACTCCGCCTGATAATACTACAGTATTAAATTGATATATTTGTTGTAATTGCAATACAGTATCTACTAGTAATTTGGCAAGTGATAAATGAAATCGGTAGGCAATATCTTCATTTTTAACTTTATTTTCAAGATCTTTTATAATTGAAATCCAGAATTTTTTACTGTCAATATAAAAATGATTTTTTATTTTTTTTAATCCAAATTCATAAGCAGGCTGTTCTCCTGTGGTAATACATGCATCTGCCATATTTTCCAGCTCAATTGCCGCTTGCGCCTCATAACTAATTTTGTCTGTGCAAATATCTAGTAAATAAGCCACAGCGTCAAACAACCGCCCGACTGATGAGGTGTAATTTAGCGCCATATTGCCGGCTAATAATGCGTCAAAATCTGTAGTAGGCTTGCCTGAAAAATAACCATCGGCTGGTATTTTATAGTGTTTTAAGTATGCATATGCCATACGCCACGGCTCAGTTTGTGCCTTGTCTCCGCCCAGCAAAGGAATATATTCAAAATATGCCAAACGCTTAAAGCTTGAGTAATCTGCTAATAGAAATTCACCACCCCATAAATTATTGTCTGCCCCTAAACCAAGTCCATCCCAAGCTACACCAAGCACCTTATCATCGCTAATTGCCCTACCATTTTCAAATAAACAAGCAGCAATATGAGCATGATGATGCTGCACTATACTCAACTTTATGTTGTTATTTTCCGCATAATTATCTGCATATTTAGAGGATAGGTATTCGGGATGCAAATCACACACTAAGTGTTTGATTTTACTTTTGTATAATTGCTGATATAACGCAATATTATCTTGAAAATCTTGATAACTTTCCAAGGTTTTTAAATCACCAATATGTTGCGATATAATAGCGTTATTATTGGTGATCAGACAAAAAGTATTTTTTGATTCTGCGCCTACTGCCAATAAACCTTGATGACCTTCGAAACCATGAGGTAAGGGCAAAGTGCTAGGTGCATAACCTCTTGCCCTACGAATTATGGTAGTTTCATTGGCAACATATTGCACGACAGAATCATCAAGACGGTTAACAATATCACGATTGTGCATTAGAAAATAATCTGTGATATTGGTTAATTCCTGTAATGCAACTTGGTTATCTGTAATTTGAGGATTATGGCTTTTGTTGCCAGAAGTCAACACTAAAGGTTCGTCAAATTGTTGCAATAACAAATAATGTAATGGCGTGTAGGGCAACATAAAACCTAATTTTTTTTGCTTGGGCGCAACTAATGATGAAGGTGTATTATTTTTAATTATTAGCAAGACAATCGGTGCGGCATTGCTGGTTAATAATTGCTCTTCTTGCTGTGAAACTTGACAGTATTTTTGCACCATTTCTACATCTTTAGCCATTAAAGCAAAAGGTTTGTGGGCTCTGTGTTTTCTTTTTCGTAGTTCTGCTACTGCTGATTTAGAGCTTGCCAAACACGCCAAATGAAAGCCACCAACACCCTTAATGGCAATGATTTTGCCTTGTTTTAAAAGATCAGCAGTTTTTTTAATAGTATCATTAGTGACAATATCTTCACCTTCTAAGTCGGTTAATTGTAATTGTGGTCCACACTCACTACAAGCATTAGGCTGTGCATGAAAACGCCTATCGTTTGGGTTTTGGTATTCTTGCTGGCATTTTTGACACATAGTAAAACACGCCATACTGGTAGATTTTCTATCATAAGGGATTTTTTTGATAATAGAAAATCGGGGTCCGCAATTAGTGCAATTGGTAAACGCATAACCATAACGACGATTATTCTTATCAGTAATATCGTTAATGCACTCGGCACAAATGCAGGCATCAGGCAAAACTACTGTCGTATTTTTTCCATTTCTGCTGTGAGTGATATTAAAATCTAAATATGTGTTGATTTGACAATCTTCAATGGCAATATTTGTAATTGAGGCGAGTGTCGGAATGTTGTTTTTGAGCGTTGATAAAAAAAAATTGAATTGCACTTGCGAGCATTGGATAATAATAACTACACCAGCGCTATTATTATAAACCTCACCCACAACGCCTAATTGTTGTGCAGCATTGTAGATAAAAGGACGGAATCCAACCCCTTGAACAGCGCCAGAAACAGTTATTTTTTTATCAACGATTACCCCCATGGAGAGTTTATTATCTTTTAACGCTTGGTTTTTTGTCAAACACCACTTTGTATTGTTTCATGTGCTCTTTAAGCATTTTATTGAATTCCTTGGTGTAGAAATCAACCGCTGAATCAATATTTTTTTGATAGTTTTCTTTTGTCTCAGCAAGAGAGGCGGTAATAAAAGCGCTAAAGCGTGCTGATGCATAAAGCAACGCTGCATTCACAAGTTGATGATCAGGATCTTTGACTTCACACAATTGATTTGCCTCTACAATAAACACATCTGCCATTTCTATAAATCCTTTGTCTACTTGTTCTTTATTGGTTTTAATATTTTTTGTTTTATTCATAATTTTCTCTTGATTTTAATATTAACATTGATATTTAACAAATTCTAGGGAACTGGTCGCCAACAAGTTTATCAATAATCTTAGTGCCGCCAAATAGCGTATTAAGTGCTACAACGCCCTTAGGACTGTCAAAAACTTCACCAATAATACAGGCGTTTTCACCTTCTTTAGTTTGTTGCATGATTTTCAATACTTGGTCGACATATTCTTTATCTACTACACAAACCAAGGTGCCTTCATTTGCCAAATATAATGGATCTAAGCCTAAAATTTCACAAACGCCACGGGTTGGTATCCGAATTGGTAAACTGTCTTCCTGAACCAAAATAGAGACCTTGGAGTCTTGAGCAATTTCATTTAATACTGTTGCAACGCCCCCTCGAGTAGCATCACGCATCGCATGAATAGCGCCTGGAAGATTGAGTGTTTTTTGCACTAAATGATTTAACACTTGGCAGTCGCTACTAATATCAGCAGAAATAGCAAGTTCTGCCCTGTGTTGCATAATGGTCGCCCCATGGTCACCAATAAAACCATTGACAATAATTTTATCGCCAACTTGTGCATTATTTGAATGAATGCTCACATCACCTTCAATCACACCAACACCAGCAGTGTTAATAAATATTTGATCAGCGCTACCTTTTTCTACTACTTTGGTATCGCCACAAACGATTTTAACATCCGCTTCCTCGGCAGTTTTTTGCATAGATTTTATAATTTGGTCTAAAGTCTCAATCGGAAACCCTTCTTCGAGAATCAACCCGCAAGTCAAATACAAAGGCTTTGCACCACTCATTGCTAAGTCGTTTACTGTACCTGTGATAGCAAGTTTGCCAATATCACCACCTTTAAAAAACAACGGGCTAACCACAAAACTATCTGTTGTTAAAGCAAGCTGTCCTTTTGGCATATCAAAACGCGCCTGATCTTCCATTGTAGATAGATAATCATTGTTAAATGTATCCACGAAAATATCTTTTATTAAATCGCTACTTGACTTGCCACCACTGCCATGTGCCATGGTAATTTTTTTACCGTTGTATTTTTTATTCATTACTTTTTGTTGATTAAGTCAATATTTTGCCCATAAGAATAATGTGCTGAACAAGCACCTTCAGTAGAAACCATCAAGGCACCTAATGGGATTTCTGGCGTGCATTCTTTACCAAATACTTTACACTCCCAAGGCTTTAAAATGCCTTTTAATACTTCGCCACATTGACAAACATCTGGGTCAGTTACTGTTACTTCTTTGAGTTTAAACTCAACTTCAGCATCAAAATCACGGTATTTATTATTAATTTTTACCCCTGAGTGGTTGATTGACCCCAAGCCCCGCCATTCAAAAAAGTCTCGCAATTCAAACACTTCTGAGATTGGATCTAATGCACTGGCATTGCCGTCATCCAGTACTAAACGCTTGTACTGATTTTCGATTTTTGCCTCACCATTTTTAAGTTGCTTAAGAATCATCCACACAGATTGTAAGATATCTAAGGGCTCAAAACCTGCCGCAACCAGTGGTTTATGATACTCATCAGCAATAAAATCATAAGGCTTGGTTCCGATAATTAAACTCACATGTCCAGGGCCTAAAAATCCGTCAATTCGCATACCTGGAGAGTCCAATACAGCTTTAATTGTAGGGATAATAGTAATGTGGTTGCAAAATAAATAAAAATTATTTACCTCTATTTTCTTTGCCTGCATTATTGATAATGCAGTGGATGGCATGGTGGTTTCAAATCCCAAACCAAAAAACACCACTCTTTTTTCCGGATTGTTTTTTGCAATTGTGAGTGCATCTAAAGGAGAATAAACCATTCGAATATCAGCACCTTCAGCTTTTAAATCAAGCAAACTTTGTTTACTACCAGGTACACGCATTGCATCGCCAAAAGTGGTAAAAATTACATCTTTATTATTGGCAATGCTAATGCAGTTATCCACCACAGATCTTGGTAAAACACATACGGGGCAACCAGGTCCGTGCACAAAGTCTAATTTTTTAGGTAATAATTGATTTAAACCATAACGAAAAATAGAGTGCGTATGTCCACCACATACTTCCATAATTTGAATGGGGCGGTCTTCCGATAATTCAATTTCCAGACAAAGTATCTCTATCTCTTTTAGAATTTTCTTGGCTTGCTTCGGATCTCTAAATTCATCAACATATTTCATTATTTACTCCCCTGCTTTATATCCTCAATAGCTGCAGATAATTCGCCAATTTCAGCTAATATTTTGAGCGTTTTTTGTGCTTCTTCTTCATCAACTATACTGAGTG
This sequence comes from thiotrophic endosymbiont of Bathymodiolus puteoserpentis (Logatchev), assembly GCF_900127505.1. Taxonomy (NCBI): domain Bacteria; kingdom Pseudomonadati; phylum Pseudomonadota; class Gammaproteobacteria; species thiotrophic endosymbiont of Bathymodiolus puteoserpentis (Logatchev). The sequence goes on from NZ_UEXF01000072.1 coordinate 9,791, forward strand.
CAAAACCAACATGAACCAATACCCATTTATCAATTAAATCTTGTGCTTGATAATCTTTGTTTAATACACAGGCAATGTTTATCTCTCTAGAGACCCCCGATAAATCAACCAATGCAATTTGGTTGTCTGCATCAATAATTTTTTTAATTTGTGCTGGAACGCCTAAACACATTATTTTTTCTCCTTTAATTTAGCCGACAAACTCACATAAGTAATTATATCGGATTCACTTAAAACCATTGTTCTTTGGATTTCATTTTGTAGTTCTCTCACATTTCCAGGCCAAGGATAGCGCTCTAACGCCTTCTTTGCATTGTTGTCAACCTCAGAAATATGCTTATCAAATAACAGATTTCCTTGCTTTATAATATTCATGCAAATAGGCAAAATATCTTCCTTCCTTTCCCTTAAAGGTGGAATTTTAAATTCCATACCTGCCAATCTATAAAACAAGTCTTCTCTGAAATTATTTGCCTTTATTTCTTCTTTTAAATTTTTATTGGTTGCAGAAATGACTCTAATGTCAATAGATATATAACGATTCCCACCTAATTTACGGATTGTTTTTTCCTGTAAAGCGCGGAGTAATTTAACTTGAAAGGCAGGTGATATATCACCTATTTCATCTAAAAAAACCGTACCACCATTGGCACGCTCTAACAATCCTGTTTTATCGTTATAGGCGCCAGTAAAAGCACCTTTAACATGTCCAAATAATTCACTTTCTAGTAAATCATCTGGCAAAGCCGCACAATTCTCAATAATCAAAGGCTTACTTGCTCTAGCGCTATAGTGATGAATTGCACGAGCAAACAATTCCTTTCCCGTGCCAGATTCTCCATAAATTAAAACAGGAATGTCATAATTTGAAAATTTCTGAATATCGGCGCATAAACCATTTAACGGGCTTTTTTCAGAACGCACTAATTGATCAAAAGCATATTTTTTGCAACTGTCTTTTTGTTTTTTAGCGGGCTTAATGGTGGCAGTTGTTCTTTTTGACAAGTTACCTTTAAATTCTAAAGGTGCTATTTTATTTTTATCCTGTAAATTAAAAATTTTAACTGCATTACCAACAATAAGCCTTAAATTATCAGGCCGCCAAGGTTTGTAAAGAAATTGATAAATCCCTGCTGTGTTGCCTAATACACACAATTGCATATTTTCAAAATCTGCAATCATTAGGCGCACAACTTCTGGATATTGCTTTTGAACCTGTATTAAAAAATCTACGCCCGTGGTTTTTTCTATCACTTCATCGGCAATAATAACCTGAATGGGGTACTCATATAATATTTCCCAAGCGTCTTGAATGCTATCAACAAAATAACACTTAAAATTCTGACCAAGTGCCGCTGCATAAAGATCCCTATCAGATTTATGACCATCAACAATTAATATCTTTGCTTTGACTGGTTTTCGATACACTGATTTAGCCTTTAAGTGCAATAATACTGCTCATTTGCGCTTTTAGCCACGCATACCATTTGTTCATACCTTCACCTGTGGTAGCAGATATTTGCAGGATTTGAATTTTAGGGTTGACTTGGCGAGCATACTTTATGCATTGTTCTACATCAAAATTAAGATGTGGTAGTAAATCAATCTTATTAAGTAGCATTAAATCTGATGCTGCAAACATATCGGGATATTTAAGCGGTTTGTCTTCACCTTCGGTAACAGACAAAATAGCCACCTTGCAATATTCACCCAAATCAAACGCCGCAGGGCAGACAAGATTACCCACATTTTCAATAAATAAAACACTATCTTCTTCGATTTTTAAAGACTTAAAAGTATGCCCAATCATATGTGCATCTAAATGACAACCCTTTCCAGTATTAACTTGAATTGCGTCAACACCTGTTTTTTGAATTCTATCAGCGTCTTGAGTGGTTTGTTGATCGCCCTCAATAACTTTTAGACTTATCTCGTCTTTTAGTGCTATTAAACTGGTCTCTAAAATGGATGTTTTTCCTGACCCGGGGCTTGAAACTAAGTTTAGCGCTAAAACACCTTTCTTAGAAAAAAAGGCGCGATTTTCACTGGCATAATGATTGTTTTTTGACAAAATATCCATCTCAACCTGAACAATTTTTTCTTGACTCATTCCTGCAATATGTAATCCCGCATCTCCTTTGCCATAATGATGGTGCTGGGGATGATCATGATGTTCATGTTCGTGAGAGTGCCCATGATCATGGTCATGAGTGTGTTCGGTTTCGTTACATCCACATACTGTGCACATATTATTACTCCTTAATTGATATTTGTTTAATTTTTAACTCTTCACCACCTGTTACAGTTAATTGGCTGGAGTTACATAGTGGGCAAGCGTCGTATCTTTGTTTGACCACCACTGTTTTATCACAACTAAAACACCAAGCATTTGCCTGCGTTTGTATAATTTCTAACTGAGCACCATTCGCAATAGTACCACGAATTGCCACATCAAAACTAAATTCTAAAGCGTTAACTTCCACCCCTGAAAAAGGTCCTATTTCTAACCAAACCTTATTAATAGCTTTATAGTTATTTGCTTTTGCACTGGCTTCTAGGGACTCAACAATACTCATGCAGATACTCATTTCATGCATTGTTAATCTCTATTGTATAGCCAACACAAGGATCAATAGCATTAGTTAACAATGTTATTTTATTAACTAAGTCCTGTTTATTTTGAAAATCAAGGGATTGAATCATTTGCTTTAAAACGCCTTGAGGATGAAAATTCCATTGCGTTGGTGAAAGTATCCGATAACTCTTAATTTCTTCGCCTTGAATTGTTAAAGAGTGCATTAATTTTCCGCGTGCTGCCTCTACCTCAACAACAGCTGTATTAACAACAGTAGAGGTGTTAATATCATAATGAATATCCTCAGAATAAAGGTTCACATAGTTGCGCTTAATCCCCTTCAACAACTCAAATATTTCCAGCAGTTGAGAGGCATATCTGCTTAACACGCCATTGCCATATTTTGCAGATAATTTCTGTATTAATGGATGTTTTTTTTGTCTGCTATATGGTGTAGTTTCATAGCAAATATTTTTATAAGTAGGCTGACCAATAAACCCATCATCATTAAGCAATGTTATTATTTCTTCTGTTGTTATATTTGGCAAAAATAAAGAATCAACGCTACCTAAGCCACTTGATTGAGATTGCTGTATATTGTGTAAAAATAGGGCGCAGTCGCTACTTTGGGTTTTTATCCAATATTCAAAATTTTCACTATTGGAAAGTATTGTCTCTGAACGGAACTGTTCGCCAACAAGCTCAAGCATTAGTTGTTGCTCTAATTTTGCAACTAAAGAATTAATGCCACTAAAAGGTTGTAGTGTTTTTTTTTCTAACGATAAAGGGTTGCCTGTTAGAAATAAAGTGGTATTTATTTCTCTAAGCGTAGCAAATAAATCAACAATATTTTTATTTATTTTATTACTATCATCAATACGCCATTTTGTTGCAATACTAAAACAATGCTCCCTAATAGTCTCTAAATCTAACAATAATTGACAGGCCATTATTTCATTTTTGCTCAAAGAAATCACCTTGCATTTATCCAAAAGGTGTAAAAATGCAAATCTGTGTGCAGTATTACATAATTGATACAAAGCATCGAGTGTTGTTGCGACTTTTTGAATAGACTGTCCTGCAAATAATTGAGTGATATGTAGGGGGCGAGAAGAGCTAATTAAAACTTTTTTAATATCAGAGGCCCCTATAACAACTTTGATTACAATTTTTCCTTCAATTGACATTATAAAACTTGTGTATTGTTTTTATTCCCACGAAGAAAATCTCTTCTTGAGGTAACCTTACTTAAGGTCTCATCGTCCTTAATTTTTTGTACTAGCGCTTTCTTATCCTTTTCTGCTTTCTTGAATTCATCATTTTGCAATAATTGCCCCATCACTGCAGTAGCAGTCTCAACTGCTTGAGTCTGGGTTTTAAATTCAAACATAGGCGAAAACAATGAACAAGTTAAATAAACACCAAATTCATCATCTAATTGGGTTAAAAAAGAATATTCACCATCTGGAAACAATATGTTGGCAGTTTTCCCTACCCTAATTTTTTGTTGCATAATGCCATTTGGCAGTAGAACAATATTCATAAACCAAGGTGTGATTAATACTCCGACTTTAGAGGCTTGCTTACCGCTTTCTTCTCCCCAGTTAACAAAACCCACTACTTCAACTTTAAGTTTATTGTTAACAATCGGAATGTCTTTCATTTTGTGCTTATACACATATTGATAATGACTTTTTAAACGCTCAATATTGCTACCATTCATTTTAATAACTATAAAATATCATTTCTATCGATAACCATAAACTGATCCATAAAACCATCACAATTTGGACAATGCCAATGCCCTGGTAATTGAGTAAATGGCGTGTTAGCTGCTATCTGCCAATAATCATCCCCCTCTTCAGGTTTGTAAACATGATGACAAATTTTGCACTCCATGCAAGCATCATCGGCAATTTTCTCCTCATCTCCTAGATAACTGCCTTCAAAAGTTTTCACAATTCGTCAGTAAACTCTTTTAAGCGTTCAGTGCTTGATTCTATATCTTCTTGTGCAGCACAAGCAACAATAGGTATGTCAACTACCTCAATAGTGCTGAGTATTTCATTGTCAGTAGAGTTAAAATATTTCACCCACCAAATAGCAGAAACACCGGTTGAAGTAATACGACAATTACCATAACCTCTTGACAAGATAACAGTATCACCCAAACCTAAAACATTATTAATAGAGATTAAGTCATCTTCTGTGTGAGGCAACAATGTTAAATTAATAGCTTCTAAAGAAGTTTTTAAATTACCATATTCTTCTCTTTTTTCTTTTAATTCAGTCAAAATTGCGGGTGCGTTAATGACATTTTCTGGCAATAAGGCGCTATTAAATATAACTTTACTAGAGTTTTTTTGATTAAGCATAACAATCGCCTCTGGGATATCACCCACTTCAATACAGTCACTAACAAGATTGTTATCGTTATCAATAATAGTGATTCGCCAAACGCCTGTAAAAATTGACTCTTGAATGTTTACTATTTGTTCTTTTTGATTGATAATTGCACTCACTTCCCCCTCGCCTAGCAGGGTATTAAGGTACGCTAAATTATTTTCATCCAAACCATGAACAACAAAAGACAGATTAGGGTTATCAATTTTATAATTAAGCATTTGAAAATGAATGCGTTCTAAAAATTCTTTACACTGAGATAAGTCTTGACTTTCATCCCATTCATAAATTTTACTATTTACATCAAAGGTAGACATTTCTGTCGGCATTTCCATATATTCTAATTTATCTTCTTCCGATGTAGTTTGTGAACCAGCACCTAAAAAATTTGCTGGAATTGGTGGAATAGGGATTGATGACATTTTTAAACTCCTTCTAATTTTGTTTTAAAGCTATTTTAATGGGTGGTGTTGTTGGTTCCGATAATAACAGTTTTTGTATTGTATTGATATAATCATCCCAGTCTTGCACCTTGGAAATGGCACCTAAATAATTTCCATCTTTAAAAAACACCAAAGAAGGCCAGGTGGTAAAACCATAATTTCGCTGAACTTTCATTTCGTCATCGCGACTAATAATAGCGGGAACAATTGCATGTTTAAAAGCTACCATCAATTCTGGCAATATGACAGCAACATCTAAACTTTCTGGAAAAAGTTTAGCGTCATTGCAAAAAAATAAAACACTATGACGGTGCTTACCGATAAAAGCGTTAACATCGTCTGCCAATAAAAGCGGATATTGATTTTTATCGATAAGTTGCTGTATTAGTTCTGGAAACATCATTGTTTGTCCTCGGGTAAAAAAGGGTTAATAGGCGTTCGATCAATTAAATCACCAAATAAAGCGTGTATTCGCTCGCTCTCATCACTATACATCGCCAAACTGACTGCCTTTAAAGCATTATCAATTTCTTTGGCTCTGTCAGCAGAAATAACCTCTCTGGCAGCATCAATAAAAACCAACACCCAAGTACCTGTCATTTGTGGTCCAACCAATTGCATATTAATGGTTTTATTAACCCCATTATCTTGACAAGTCGCAAAAGTATCGCTCATAGAATCCACAACCTGCATAGGAATACCAATACACATTATTTACCCCTCAAAGTGCTTTCGACCATCCACAAAGACATTAGTGTGGCAAGTATTATCAATCAATTCTTCTTCTCGCTGCTCAAAAGCATTGTCCATTAACACCCGGGCATCTCCTTTTCTGCACGCTATTGCTTCAGGTGGTCGATTAATTTCATAATCGCCCATAGCAATTGTTGGGCTGTTAACACCATCACATTCAGAAAGCGGTGTTATGCGCTTTTTGTAAGTAACACCATAACCATCAAGATATTTCAAACATTCATTAATTGCTGGTTGAATTTGCACTTTAACTTCATCACGCAAACTACCACCAAAATCCTCTAATTGCACAGGTTGAACGCCAATTAAAAATATGTGATCTGGTGTTTCCCCTGTTAATTCAGCGGTAGATAGTACTTCTTGAAAGCCTGTTTGATGTAGACTCATTTTTTTAGCGCCCATAAATTTAGGGACATCTTCATCATGAATAAGTTTCATCGTGCCAGGTTTTAAACCATAATCAATTGCATCAAAAACAATCAATAAATCACATTCTTGTACATGTTGAATTAAATACAACCCCAGTGTGCCACCATCCATTAATTTAACTTCATCATTAAATTCGTATTGCTGATTGATTGCCTCAACTGTGCGCACACCAAAACCCTCATCAGCCCACAATATATTGCCAACACCTAATATTAAAACTTTCATTTTTTACCTTTTTTATATAGATAAAAAGAGCTCCAAATGACACTCTTTTTACTAAGAAAATTAAAATAAAATGACTATCTTCGATCGTCTTTCCAAGTTCTCCAGCCATTAATCATTGTACTAACTAACGATTGCCTTGACATTACATCTTCTCTAATAGCGGCATAAATATGAATCATAACGAATGTCAAAATAAACCACATGCCCAAGTGATGCCAAGTATGCACATCCTGACTTTGTCCAAAGAGTGGAATCAGCCACCCAGCAAAGGCAGTATACCACCAGCTATCCATTCCTTGACCTTCTGCATACAATGCAAATCCAGTAAAAATCATAAAGATAGATCCTGTAACAAACATTAAAAACATAAACAGTGATGCCATAGGATTATGTCCCACATATTTTTTAGGCTCTTTTTCTAAGAAGGCATACCAGCGCAACTCATGCAACACCTCTTTCCACCAAGATATTTGAAACAATGGTGGCACGAAAAGCTGTTTGGCATGTCCATTCCCCACAAATGCCCAATACACCCTACCAATCATACCAATGGCAAACACATAAGCCGCCACAAAATGGAAAAAGCGAATATAGCCCATAACATAAAAATCACTTGCTTCACCTGACATGCTAGGCAATGGGGAGCCGATAAAATAACCCGTCAACGCCAAAACAGTAATAGCACCTGCATTAACCCAATGCCACAAACGCACAGGCGCTTCATATACATAAACTGCCTCTACGGTTGATTCAATACCTGATGATTCTAAGTCACCAATAGCCGAACTCATCTTTTTTGTACTCATAATCTACCCCTTGAAATAAAAGTTTATGACAATAAAAGACCTACACCCAATATTGAACTCATAAGGCCTAATACCATTAATATCGTTGATAAAATTTGCCTGCTATTACAAACAAGGACAGCGCTTACTATCAACACCGCACTCATTGCCAACATTGCAGCGATATGGTATGAGCTACTAAGATAGTGTTTCGCTACCTCAATAACACCCACAAATTCAAATGGCGTATGCCCAGAATGAGCAATCGCAGTGACTGAAAATAACAACGACATTGCAACTAATAATAATTTTTTCATTTTTATACTCCTTATCGAACTTTAACATTAATTAATTCTTCACCTTCTTCACTCATTATATGAGTAGAACAGGCAAGACATGGGTCGAAACTGTGCAAAGTGCGTAAAATTTCAACCGGCTCATTGGCACGCTCAACAGGGGTTCCCATTAAGCTGGCCTCAAAGGCACCAATATTTCCCTCTGGGTCTCGAGGTGACCCATTCCAAGTTGTTGGAACAATACACTGGTAATTGTCAATTTTTCCATCTTTAATCACAATCCAATGCGCATTTGCACCACGAGGAGCAGCTACTGTACCTACACCTTTGGCATTTTTTGGCCAAGTTTTAGGATCCCATTTTTCCATGTTAGCAGTTGAGCTATCGCCACTCTTTATATTTTTGATTAACGCATGCCAATCCTCCACCATCATTTCAGCGCAATATTCGGACTCCAATGCTCTTGCAAGCGTTCTACCTATAGTAGATTGCAGCGCTTGCTTCATATTAAGTTCAGTGCCAGCTAAAGCGTTAAATCCAGAAAGTGCCTTAGTGGTTTGTTCTGTGATGTACTCATGACCTTGTGCGATTGCTAAAACATAACGAGATAAAGGACCCACTTCAACTGCATGCCCTCTCCAGCGAGGGGATTTAATCCATGAATATTTAGCACTTTCATCAAGCTCCTTAATATCGGTTCTTGTGCCTTTAGTTTTGGATCCTAACTCATAGTTTGGCTCCGTAATACCATCCCATGGATGTAATCCTTTGGTTTCATCTGGATATTTATACCAAGAATGTGTAACAAATTCTTGCACTTGCTCTGGGTCTTTTGGATCAACTGGAAATACCTCATCCCAATTGTCATTAAGAATAACGCCACCTGGCAATTGATCGGTAGATTTATCATAATTAACTTTAGGATAAGCGCCGTAATCCATGACACTTTTTGCACCAATACCGCCACCCCATAGTTGTCCCTTATAAAAACTGGCAATAGCAATAACATCAGGCACATAAACATTATTATTAAACTGCACCATTTCATCAATGCGTGATTTAACAAAATTTAAACGCTCCATATTTAGGGGTGCACCTGCAGCCATATCGCCATCCATATTAATTGCACACGGGACGCCACCAACAAGATAATTTGGGTGTGGATTTTTACCACCAAAAATAGTATGCAACTTAACAAACTCTTTTTGCAAGTCCAAGGCTTCCAAATAATGCGCTACCGCCATTAAATCTGCTTCGGGAGAAAGCTTATAAGCAGGATTGTCCCAATAACCATTTTTAAAGGGTCCTAATTGCCCCGATTCAATAAACTTACGAATTCTAGTTTGAATATCTTTAAAATATCCAGGGCTAGATTTGGCATGCTTAGGCGATACGATATTTTGCAGCCCTGAGGTTGCCTTCGGGTTTGCCTTTAATGCATTCACTGGATTGACCCAGTCCAACGCATGCAAGTGATAAAAATGCACAACATGATCATGCACTTGCAAAGTTTTTGCCATCATTTCACGAATAAGATGCGCATTAAGTGGGATTTTAATATCCAACGCATCCTCTACTGCTCTACAAGATGCCAGCGCATGGCACCCTGTACAAACGCCACAAATTCTCTCAACAAAAGCCCAAGCATCGCGGGGGTCTCTACCTCTTAAAATCACTTCAAGTCCACGCCACATTGTACCCGTGGAAACCGCATTAACAATCACATTGTTTTTGTCTAAATTGACTTCACAACGCATATGTCCTTCAATTCTAGTAACAGGATCCACAACAACACGCTGACCGCCGTTGTCCAAAGTGTAACCATTGGGTGTATTTATAACTGACATAATTTATTCTCCTGTGTTTTCTGCTTGATTGGTCTTGGCACTTTTAAGTGCACTGGCTGCTGCATGCACAGCAATTACCGCGCCTGTAGCACCAGCAACAGCAAATCCGATTTCATCAGCATCCGCCTCAATACCAAAGCCATGCACCTCGGTTAAGCGGTCATAAAATGAGCCTTTATCCCAAAATCCATCTTCTGAGCAACCAATACAACCATGGCCTGCTTGAATTGGGAAAGAAGTGCCTTCATTCCAACGAATGGTAGAGCAAGCGTTGTAAGTTGTTGGACCTTTACAGCCAACCTTGTATAAACAATAGCCTTTTTTGGCATTTTCATCGTCAAACTCTTCCACAAATTGTCCAGCATCAAAATGTGGACGACGATAACATTTATCGTGAATTCTTTGTGAATAAAACATCTTAGGACGGCCTTGTCTGTCTAAGGTAGGCATTTTGTCAAAAGTTACCATATAAGTAATCACCCCTGTCATAACTTCTGCAATTGGTGGACAACCAGGCACTTTAATGATTGGCTTGTCAGTGATTAATTTATGTGTTGGTGTTGCTTGTGTAGGATTGGGTCTGGCGGCTTGAACGCAACCCCAAGAAGCACATGAACCCCAAGAAATAATCGCCTTACAATGTTTAGCAACTTTTTCAATTTGGTGGTGAAAAGGCTTGCCGGCAATAATACAAGACATGCCGTCTTGATTAAGAGGTGTATTACCCTCAACTGCAAGAATAAAATTACCATCGTATTTTTCAATAGTCTCATCAATAATGGCTTCTGCTTGCTGCCCTGCTGCCGCCATAATCGTATCATCATAATCTAGCGAAATCATAGACAAAATAACATCTTTTGCCAATGGGTGTGCTGAACGAATAAACGATTCTGAACAGCATGTGCACTCTAAGCCATGTAGCCAAAGCACTGGAATTCTTGGTTTATTTTCCATGGCATAAGCAATCTTACCGACAAACGAAGGCCCTAAGCCTAATGCGGTTGCAGTTAAACTACAATATTTAATAAAACTACGACGACTAATCCCCTGTCTTCGCATTACATCATAAAAGCTTTCAGTTGGCGATTTGTCAACCGATCGTGTTAATTCTATATTAGGCATAATCCTCTCCCCTTAAGTTTATTATTTAATAAAAAAACAATATACCCTAATCAATAAAAAGTATACTATTTAATATTAATAACAAGCAATAACTATGCCAAAACACTCATTACAACAAAAATTAAGTTTTAATTTCAACTTAACACCCTTATTAAAAAACTCTATAAATCTACTGTCTATGCCGTATGACGATTTATTAGTTGAAGTGAATAACGCCTTAAAAGAAAATATTATTTTGACTAAAAATACTAAAAAAACAGATGAATTTTATGTCAATAATAAAACCAATGAAGATTCCTTTGCAAAATTAACCTTCAAAGAATCTTTGTTTTCTAGTTTAGAAAACCAATTACCAAATATTGGTTTAACCGAAAAACAACTTAATATCGCCTATATTATGCTTGAGAATTTAACCGAAGTCGGATTTCTAGAGATAAACATTGAGGCAATCATAAGGATTTATTCAAGAAAACACTCCAAGGATCAAGTCAATATTCAGCAGTGTGAGATGGTCAAAAATAAAATGCAAACCAATCTTGACCCTTTTGGTATTGCCTCTTTTAATACGCAAGACTTTTTATTATTACAAGTCAATCATAAGGGAAACCTTGCCGATCAATCTTTAATTGTGAAACTTTTATCCGGTGAGACTGATATTTCCCAAATAACCGAAATACAAAGATGTAACTTCATCAAGGTGGTTAAATATTTGAATAAAACCCCAGCTGATAATTTAGGTAATATTCAAAACTCATATATACAGCCAGATATTTTTATTAACAAAGTAGGCGATGGTTGGCGCATTAGCCTAAAAAAGCTACCCGCTATCATGCTCAATAAAGAATATCTAGCGTTACGTAAACAAATTCCAGACAAAACTTTATTCAATGAACATCTAAGCATTGCCCGTGGACTGGTTGATTTTTTGACTTATCGCAATCAATATTTACAGAGAATTAGCAAGGCGCTGGTCGCCAAACAACATCAAGCGCTTGACAAAGGTCTGGAATACATATTACCATTAACGCAAAAACAATTAGCATTGGAACTGGATATGGGTGAATCCACCTTATCGCGTTTAATTAAAAACAAATATATGGATACACCCATTGGTACGATTAAAATCCAAGATTTATTTTCTGCCAATGTTGGCAATCATGCTGCAAAATCTATTCAACACAGAATTATTCAAATTATTCACAATGAAAGCATTGCACTTTCTGATCAAAAAATATGTGATTTATTAACACGGGACAGGATTGTAATTTGTCGAAGAACAATAACCAAATATCGAAAAAAATTAAATATACCTTGCGCCCGTTATAGAAAATTATTTAACCTTAAACTCAAAAATAATGACGCTAAAAAATGACAACTAATATTTTTTCCATGGTGTTCGCATTGAATTTAGTTAAAAACCCGCTAACAATAACTACTAAAAGCAACTTTGATTAAACAAAGAGCGGATTTTTACAAGCTGGTTTTTTTATTAAAAAACATAATAAAAAGGTTAAGCGTAAGCGCTAAGATAACCAGCACAATGCCCAGTGCAATAGCCTGACTGAATTCTCCTTTACTGGTTTCTAAAGCAATGGCTGTGGTGATGTTTCTAGTATGATGTAGTATATTACCACCTATCATCATTGCACTTCCTACTTCTGCAATAATGCGACCAAAAGCCATAGTGATGGCTGTAATTAAAGTAAAACGACATTCAAACATTAAAATAAGTGCGACTTGCCAGCGTTTTGCACCAAATGTAACCGCAGTTTCTTCCGCTTGTTTGCTAATGCTATTAAGTCCACTATAGCTAACATTTAAAATAATGGGAAAAGCCAATAAAATTTGCCCCAGTATCATTGCTTTTTGTGAAAAAAGCCAATAAAGATCACCCAGCACACCATACTTAGACAATAGTAAATAAATGACCAAACCAACTACAACTGCTGGCACTGCGACCAATGTATGGGTAATAGACAACGCTATTTTTGTAAAATAACAATGACAATTAGACAATAAAAATGCCAATACAAGGGCAATCGGTGTGCTAATTAAAATGGCAAATAAAGAAACTCTCAATGAAACGGCAATTATTTCCCACAGCGCCTTATCGCCAGAGAAAAGGAGGAACAGCGCATTTAAAACCATTGCCCATAAATTATCAGACATTAGTTTGCAAAGAAAAGTTGCTGTTCATTAATTTTATATTGGTTAATGATTTTCTTTGTTGCTGTAGAAGTGAGCCAATTTGATAAAATTTTGGCCGATTTATAATGAGTGTGAGGGTGTTTTTTAGGATTAATTAAAATAACACTATAAGGATTAAATGTAATAGTTTCTGAATCATTGTGATACAGAGAAACCAAGTTTGTTTTATCTTTTAATTTTAACCAAGTTCCCATATCAACGAGAGTATAAGCGTTTAATTCGTCGGTAATTTGTAATGTTTTCCCCATGCCTTGCCCCACTTGTTTATACCATGATCCATGAGGCCTTAGATCGATACTAGCCCAAATACTCTGTTCTTTGATGTAAGTACCCGAATTATCTGCACGAGAAATAAAAGGTATTTTTTGACTGGCAATTTTACTAAATATTATTCCTATTTTATCAGTGATGGCGATATTAGCTGGGTTGTGCCTAGGTCCAACAATTAGAAATTTGTTATACATTAAACTTTTGCGTTGAATACCGTAACCAGATTCAACGAATTGCTTCTCTTTGCTGGGTGCATGTACCATAACAATATCTACATCACCTCTCTCTGCTAGTTTCAGCGCCCTACCAGTACCTGTGGCTATTACCTTCACTTGAATATGATAATGTTGCTCAAACATAGGTAGTAAATAATCCAGTAAACCGGAATTTTCGGTGCTGGTTGTAGTTGCCATGGTGATCTTGTTAGATGCGCCAAATACTGGGTGAATTACCAGTAAAGACATGACGAGCAATAACTTTATATATTTAAACAACATGTTAAGTTCTTAAACTAAATCCAAGCATTATAACAACCGATTAATTAATCTTAATAGATTTTTTTCAAAAGTGAACTTTAAAAACCTTGCATTAGACTGGGTTTAACTTGGTTCAGACTAAGGGAAATTCTTTATCCCCAATCCAAAAATAGAAACTAAAAAAACACAGCAAGCCCAGTTGGTATAATAGTTTTAACCAAAAAACTGTTTCACCCATTGAGTGAAAACAAAAAGATAACAACACCTTTTTTATACACTGTAAATTCGCATCATAAACGCACCACCTAGTTTAACCGCAAAGAATGTATTTTTAACTTGACCCTTTAGGTCAAGTCAAAGTCAAAAATACATTCAATCTTTGAATTTGGGTTCAAAGATTAGCCAGTGTTTATAATCTTTGGTTTTTGCTTAAGAAAACAGGTGGATTATGCATAAACAACTAACCTTTGAACAAAGGCATTATATCAATATTGCCCGTAATAATGATAAATCTATGAGAACAATCGCTAAAGATTTGAATGTATCACACACCACAGTCTCTCGTGAGATAAAGCGTAATAGTGGCAAACGAGGTTATCGCTTCAATCAGGCTGATGGCTTTGCACAGCAAAGACATCAAAGTAAAACTAAATTTATAAAATTAGGTGCAGATGTCAAGAAAATTATTAACAATTGTCTAAGGCTTGATTGGTCACCAGAGCAAGTTTGTGGCTGGCTTGATGCCAACAATATCATTAAGCTACACCATGAGAGTATCTATCGTTATCTGTTAAAAAATAAAGCCAGTGGTGGTTTGTTATATAAGCACTTAAGGCACCAAGGAAAGCCTTATCGCAAGCGTTATGGTCATCCTAATAACCGTACAGGCATTCCCAACCGTATTGATATTGACCAGCGCAGTGATGCTGTGAATAATCGTGAAGTATTTGGGCATTGGGAGGCGATACTATTATTGGTAAGACTCATAAAGGTGTAATTGTTACGCTGGATGAGCGTATCTCAAAACTCAGGCTGGCGTATCCTCTTAATAGTAAACACAAAGATGGTGTCAGTGCTGCTATCAGCACTTTGCTTAGACCTGTTAAAGGTTTTGTGTATTCAATTACCTATGATAATGGCAAAGAGTTCTCAGGTCATGAACAAGTCAATAAATCCATCAATTGTAAAAGTTACTTTGCCAAGCCATATCATTCCTGGGAGCGTGGACAAAATGAGAATGCTAATGGTCTTTTAAGGCAATACTTCCCAAAGACGATGTCTTTGGTAAATGTTGCCTGCAATGAGGTTAAAATAGCTGTGAATAAATTGAATTCTAGACCAAGAAAATGTTTAGGATTTAAAACACCTTATCAGGTGTTTTTTGAAAGGACGGGTATTGATGCTCGTCAATTGGGAGTGGTGCGTTTATGAGTCGAATTCACCTTCCTTTAATTTTTTAACTTTGTTTTTAATAAAAAAGGTCGGGTGGTGGAAGAAATTGCTTGTTTTAAAAATATTCAAAAATCATATGATAAACCTATTTTATCTATTGATGAATTACATCTCATGAGTGGAGAATGTTTAATTATTAAAGGAAAAAATGGTAGCGGAAAAAGCACTTTATTAAAAATAATGGCAGGAGTAATGAGCGCAGATATGGGTGAAATTTATTACCAAAATAGCGTTTTCCCTGCAAAAAAACGACACTTATTAACTGCTGATAGCATCTATTTAGCCAGTAAAGCATATTTGTTTAATTGTAATATTGAGCGCAATATCATCTATCCATTGCGTCTTAAAAAATCTAAGAAAAATCAAGATAACATTGAAAAAGCCCTGCACTGGGCAAACCTAACCCATTTGAGAGGCAAACACCCAAATAACTTGTCTAGCGGGGAAATACAACGCGTTGCTATCGTCAGAGCAAAAATAATAAATCCAAGGATTTGGTTACTAGATGAACCAACAGAAAACTTAGACCAAGATATTAAGCAAAAATTTTATCAACTGTTAAACCAACTATTAGAAAAGGGACACAGTATTGTTATTGCAACACACGCTGAAGAAATAGCACATAATGTCACAAGTAAAACTTTACAACTTACCCATCAAAAACTATCAACATGAGTACTATTAGCAATCAACAAATAACAGCAGTCATTTTGGCGGGGGGTCGTTCTAGTCGCATGAATGGTCAGGACAAGGGATTAATACAACTCAATCAAAAGCCACTCATTCAACATGTAATTGAGGTGATTGAAAATGAAGTTGATAGTATTTTAATTAATGCCAATCGCAACCAAAAAAGGTATCAAAAATTTACTAAAAATCCAATTATTGAGGACAACATAACAAATTTTCAAGGCCCCTTAGCGGGCTTTGCCAAAGCCATGGAGGTTGCTAAAACACCTTATTTGTTAGTATTGCCCTGTGATTGCCCGATGATTGGGGTAGAGTTATTAGCCACTTTAAAAACCGAACTAACAAAACAAAAAGCACAAATTTGTGTAGCACATGATGGCAATAGATTACAGCCTACTTTTGTTTTGTTAAAAACTGATTTACTTAGTAGTTTATTGACTTATTTAGCTGCCGGTGATCGAAAAATCGATTTGTGGTATCAACAGCATACATTGGCAATTGCCGATTTATCTCAATATCAGGATTTTTTTATTAACCTGAACACGCCACAAGATTACGCCTCTTTAACCCAAATAAGTCGCATTAAAAATGTAGCAATATTGGGTTTTTCTGCCTTTAGTGGCACAGGGAAAACCACATTAATCATTCAACTTATTAAATATTTAAAGCAAAAAAATATTCGCCTTGCTTATTTAAAGCACGGACACCATAATTTTGAAATAGACCATAAAGGAAAAGACAGTTACGAATGTTACCACGCAGGCGCCGAACAAGTACTCATCAGTTCTGCTGATAAATTTGCCTTAATCAATCGTTATACTGAACAAGAATTAGGATTGTTTGCGTTGTTTGAACAACTGAATCTGAGTCAATTAGATTTGATTTTGGTTGAAGGGTTTAAACGCGAAATTTTCCCTAAAATAGAACTACAAAGGCAAGCGCTCAATCATCCTAATATTTTTGAAAATGATGTTAATGTGATTGCTTTTGCTAGTGATGAAATTCTAATTGAGTGCGATAGAGTGTCGTTAGATATTAACAACATTAAACAAATTGGTGATTTTATTTTGGCCTATATGCGACATTAAATTAAGGCGTAAAAAGGCTGTATTTTTACTCGCTCCCCAGCCTTAACTGATCCTGTGTTTTCACTAAGCACAATCAAGCAATTGGCATAACTCATAGAACTAAGCACACCAGAACCTTGTTTACTTAGTTTTTGTACGGTTAATTCACCGTCATTATCGCTGAATCTGGCGCGCAAAAACTCAACTCTGCCTTTTGATTTAAAAATATCCGTCTCACTTGTAGCGTTAACAAGTAAAGGCTTAATGTTTTGAGTTTGTCCCATTAATTTTTTAATAAACGGCTGTACAATTTGATAAAATGTAATCATTGTTGCTACAGGATTGCCTGGCAAGCCAAAAAAATACGCCTCATTAATCTTTCCAAATGTTAAAGGTCGCCCAGGTTTGATGGCTAATTTCCAAAAATCAACTGTGCCAATATTGCCTAATACTTGTTTAACAAAATCAGCCTGCCCGACAGAAACACCCCCTGTGCTAATAACTATGTCTACACATTGTGCAGCCTGCATGAAAGTAGAATTTAAGGACGCATAGTCATCCTTCACCACACCCATATCCAATATTTCAACATTTAAATTATGCAACATTCCAAACAAAGAATAACGATTGCTATCATAAATTTCACCTTTTTTTAAAGATTCAGTTAAACCACGCAATTCATCGCCCGTTGATAAAAAAGCAACACGCAGTTTACGCCAAACACTAACTTCGGCAATACCCAATGATGCCAATAAACCTAAATCAGCAGCATTTAACAAGCGTCCTTTTTTCAACACCACGCTACCTTTAGCTAAATCTTCGCCTGCAAAGCGGATATTATCACCACCAATATAATTATCAATGGTAATTTTCTCACCTGCCTTAGTTGTAAACTCTTGAGGAATTACAATATCAGCATTTTGTGGAATAACTGCGCCTGTCATGATACGAATACAAGTATTTTTTTTGATTCTTTCATCATTGTATTGACCCGCATAAACTGTGGCAATAACAGCAAAAGACGCGTTGTTTAACATATCTTCCTTACGCAGTGCGTAACCATCCATTGCAGAATTGATGTGTGCAGGGACATTGATAGGCGCAATAATATCTTGCATGATAACTCTATTAAAAGCAGAACGAATGGCAACTTTCTCAGCAGACAAGTTTTTTTTAATCGCACTAAAACATTTTTCTTGCGCTTGATTGAGCGTTAGAGAGGCATTTTGATCACTTAAACAACTGTTTATTTTTCGCAATTTCCTAATTACTCTTATTTTAAGATGAAGTTCATATATTATATTGCAAGATTGTTTTATTTTTGTCTTTATTTTTTATTATGGAAGAAATACCCTTGAAATTCAGTTGTGACGACATCACCTTAGATGTTGCGATACTGCTACAACGCTTTAAAATAGACAACCCATGGATAACAGAAAAATGGCAGGCTATTGGCGTGATTCCGACCAAAAAAAATACAGGAAAAACAAACGAGATAACCCTAATTAGTAATATTAACAATGAACCCATTTATCGGCACGATGGCTTCATTTTAGAATTGGTGCATGATGAATTAGACAGTTATTACCAAAACCTTGTTTCGGCCAATGCAAGTATCTTTATTGTGTGCCGTGAGGAGGAGGATGATCGCCCAAAACCTTTTTTAGTAACACTGAGTTATGACGAAGCGGCAATTTACATGGAAACCGATGAAACAATATACACCGTGGCAATTGATATTCAGATTTACCAAACCATAGAGCGCTTTGTGCTAGAAAATTACAAACCAGAAAAACGTAAAAAACGCAAACTGGTTAAAGGCACAGCAGGTAAACATTACCAAAAGATGAACATTTATGAATAAACCAGAAAAAAGTATTTTTGCACATTTTGATGAACGCAAACAAGCGGTAAGAGTTGAATCATTAAAAAATGAACACACAAAATTAGATCAACAACAAGAAGTCTCGGTTGAATTTATCAACAGTTTAACTGATGCCGATATGCCTGATATTAGCACTCTAAATGAAGAATCTGATTATTCAATGTTTATGTCTAGTAAAGTTAGCGAGATTTTAAAAAAGAAAGCATTGCGTAAATTATTTCTATCTCCTTCAATTAACATTTTAGACGGTTTAAATGATTACGATGAAAATTACACCACATTTGAGTTATTAGGAGATATCATTCCACATGAATTAAAACAACAAATTGAACGCGAAAAGAAAAAAGCAAAGGAAGAAATTTTAAAAGAAGAGCAAAAAGAAAATCAAAAGCTTGATATAGATGAAGCACAACTAACCAACAATGAAGATGAATTACCCATCTTAACTACCAACAATGACAACAAACACAAATAATCAAGCAAAACAACAAGCAATTAATGCGTTAGAAAAGGTCTATATTAACCCTGCCAGCCTTGTCTCTTATCGTTCTTCAGGGTTTGTGCTGATTGTTGCCACTTCAATTGAACAAGCACACTCAATTGCCAGTCAACTGGGTACTGACTTTACCTCATATTATTTACTACGCAACCAAACAGGGGAAAATAATAACAATATTACTTATGGTAATTTAACATCAATTGGTGGTTATTTAGGAAGTTTTGAAATCAGTGCACAAGTTAATAATGAAAATAAAATTCTAATGGCAGAAGGCAAGTATTTTGATATTGTCTTGGATTTAATTGGAGAAGTAAAAACAGCTGTTGTGCCACCATTTGGTTACTATACACTGAATGAAAACACAAACAATATCAAAGAAGCGCTTGCAGAGGTTAATCAACTTATCGGCATGCTTGATAAGCCTAAATTTTTAAATTTAGACACATCATTATGCGTTCATAGTCGCAACAGAACCGATCTTTGCCAACGCTGTATTGATGCATGTCCAGCAGATGCAATTCGTAGCAATGGCGATCATGTTGAAGCAAATATAAACCTTTGTCATGGCTGTGGAGGGTGCTCCAGCGCTTGTCCCACTGGAGCAATTTCTTACGCTTACCCCACCATTGACGACCAAGCCAAAAAGATGCACAGCTTAATGGACGCTTACTTGAATGCGGGCGGCACATCTGCCAAAATTTTATTTCATTCTGCGGATAATTTAACATTATTGCCAGATATAGCGGAAAATATTCTACCTATTGCTTTAGAAGAGATTGGTTGCTTAGGGTTAGAATCTTTTCTGTATGCTTTTTGCCTTGGCGCTGAAAGTGTTATTGTACATTGTGCTAATGAGCCCACGCAAACCTTGCAAGCATTAGACAAGCAAACCAACCTTATACATAAAATTTTGAGTAGTTTGGGTTATAACTTTAACACCAGTTTTGTGCAATTAGTAGAGGAAAACTCAAAAATATCAGATGGTATAACACCATTGAGCAACACAATAGGAATGATAGATTTATACAATAAACGCATGCGTATTTTTGCTATGATTGATTTTTTATATCACCGCCTGAATAAAAACACCTTATCGCAATGTGATTTCACTGTAGATGATGATGCTTATTTTGGCGAAGTCTTGATTGATAAAAAATTATGCACTTTGTGCATGGCATGTACCTCTGTTTGTCCAACAGAGTCTTTGTCTTCAGGCAATATCAATACACCAATTATTAATTTCCAAGAAAGTTTATGTGTGCAATGCGGTTTGTGTGTTAAATCTTGCCCTGAAAATGCTATGCAATTAAATGCACGTTTAGTTTTTAACGATCAACGACGCTCAGACAAAAGAATTCTTAATCAAGACGATCCCTTTAAATGCATTGATTGTGGCAAAGTTTTTGGCTCCACTCAAGTGGTTAAAAAAATGATGGAAAAATTAAAAGGACATAGCATGTTTACTGGCAATAAATTAACCAACTTAGAAAAATGCGAAGATTGCCGTGTTAAAGCCTTATTTAAATAGATTTAGACTGTTAAACTATTAGACTATTAGACTATCGTGATGGTTATTTTTCTCATTTGCTTTGGTGTTAAAATACGAGTTATAGTAATTTCAATAGTCTCAATAGTCAATGAAAACAACAATTAATGACACAATAGAGAACACCGACTCCTTTTGCCATTTAGAGGCGGAAAGATCAAACATTTATGCTTTATTGAGCGCACTACTAGTTGCACCTATGGATTCAAATTTAATTAATATTATTAACAACTGTAATATTGATACTGACACTTGGAAGGTTCTTAAAGACAACTTCAACCACACTAATTTAGAAAGCCTAGACGATGAGTACCATCGTTTATTCATTGGCTTGGGTACAGGCGAATTATTGCCCTATTATTCTCATTATTTAGCAGGATGCCTTATGGGCAAACCTTTGTCTAATTTAAGGGACGATATTCGTGCTATGGGTTTAGAATTACAGACTACACAAAAAGACCCAACCGACCATATTGCAGGAATTTTTGAAGTGATGCGTTTGTCAATTTCTGAGCTATCTTTGTCACTTGATCAGCAAAAAGTTTTTTTTGAAAAAAACATTGCCTCTTGGGTGGATAATTTTTTTAATGATTTGTCTGAGATACAAGAGATTAAGCATTATCATCTGGTGGCTTATTTTGGGCAGTGGTTTATGCAAACAGAAAGAAGATATTTAAATTTAATATAATTAAAGGGAGAAGAGGATATGAATATGAATCGTAGAAAATTTTTAAGGAAATCTTTGTTATTAGGTGGCAGTGTTTCTTTAGCAACTTATGCATTAAGCAAAACCACACCTTTAGTGATACCAAAGACGACAAATAAGGCCACTTTAGTTAGTGCAACTTACGCCAACACAGCACACAATCGTCAATTCTATTTAAGTGCAAAATTTTAATTAATCGTTTTTAATGAGGAGAGCATATGAAACTAACTGCAAGAACACTCAGTAATCAGACATTACAAAGTAATGCGTTAACTCGCAGAGAATTTATTAAAAAATCAGGTGTCATAACTGGTGGCACGGTTGCCGCTAGTGCTTTGCCAACTATGTTTGTATCACAATCAACTCAGGCAAATAGTGTCACTAAAAAAGCCAAAGTAAAAACTATTCGCTCAGTTTGCACCCACTGTTCGGTGGGTTGTGGCGTTTTGGCCGAAGTTAAAAATGGTGTATGGATCGGACAAGAACCAGATTTTGACCACCCCTTTAGTCTCGGTGGGCATTGCGCTAAAGGTGCCTCAGTGCGTGAACACGGAGTTGGCGAGAGGCGACTTAAATACCCTATGAAACTGGTCAATGGAAAATGGAAAAAAATCTCTTGGAATACAGCAATTGATGAAGTTGGCAGTAAGATGCTAGAGATTCGTAAAAAATCCAGCCCAGACTCTGTCTATTTATTAGGTTCTGCTAAGTTTAACAACGAACAATCTTATTTATTTAGAAAAATGGCAGCACTATGGGGCAGTAATAATGTTGACCATCAAGCTAGGATTTGCCATTCAACCACAGTAGCAGGTGTTGCTAACACTTGGGGTTATGGTGCAATGACTAATTCTTTTAATGACATACATAATTCCAAGGCAATGTTGGTAATAGGTGGTAATCCAGCAGAAGCACATCCTGTCTCTATGTTGCATATATTTCGAGCTAAAGAGCGCAACAATGCACCACTGATTGTGATTGACCCAAGATTTACCAGAACTGCTGCACATGCCGATGAGTATGTGCGCATCCGCCCTGGGTCTGATGTGCCTTTTGTTTGGGGGATGTTATGGCATATTTTTGAGAATAGCTGGGAAGATAAAAATTTTATCCAGCAGCGTGTATATGGTATGGACGAAATTCGCACTGAAGTGGCAAAATGGACCCCAGACGAAGTTGAAAGAGTAACGGGTGTCAAAGAAAAACAAGTCAGAAGAACTGCAAAATTAATGGCAGATAATCGCCCTGGTACTTTTATTTGGTGCATGGGTGGTACTCAACACACCATTGGCAATAACAACACTAGGGCCTATTGCATATTTCAGTTAGCTCTTGGCAATATGGGTGTTTCAGGTGGTGGCACTAATATCTTCCGTGGTCATGACAATGTGCAAGGCGCAACCGATTTTGGCGTACTTAGCCATACTTTGCCAGGTTATTATGGCTTATCTGCTGGCGCCTGGAAACACTGGAGCAAGGTTTGGGATCTTGATTATAACTGGATTAAAAACCGCTTTGATCAAGGCAGTTACGAAAAATCTAAAGGTAAAGCTGTAAAACCAATGAATACCAAGGGTATCACCGTTGGCAGATGGTTTGATGGCGTGTTAGAAGACAAGAAAAACATTGCACAAAAAGACAATATTAAAGCTATGATTTTTTGGGGACATGCGCCCAACTCACAAACCCGAACATTGGATATGAAAAAAGCAATGGAAAAATTGGACATGCTGGTTGTCATTGACCCGCATCCAACTACCAGTGCAGTATTATCCGAGCGTAAAAACAACACTTATTTATTACCTGCCTCTACTCAGTTTGAAACTTACGGCTCAGTAACTGCCTCTAATCGATCATTACAATGGCGTGACAAAGTCATTGACCCTATGTTTGATTCCTTACCTGATCATGTTATTATGTATAAATTGTCTAAAAAATTAGGTATTGACAAACAATTATTTAAACATATTAAGGTAAACAATGATGAGCCTTTGATTGAGGACATTACTCGAGAATTTAACAGTGGCATGTGGACTATTGGCTACACGGGTCAAACACCTGAGCGCTTAAAAAAACACATGCGAAATTTACACACCTTTGATAAAACTACATTGATTGCTAAAGGTGGCGAGTGTCATGGTGAATATTTTGGTTTGCCGTGGCCATGTTGGGGTACGAGCGATATGAAACACCCAGGTACACCCAACTTATACGATACTAGCAAATCTGTTGCTGAAGGCGGTCTAACCTTTAGGGCGCGTTTTGGTGTTGAGCATAATGGCACTAATCTTTTGGCAGATGATTCTTATTCTAAAGACTCTGCAATTAAAGATGGTTATCCAGAATTTAACGATAAAATGCTGAAAAAACTTGGTTGGTGGAATCAACTAACCCCATCAGAGAAAAAATTAGCAGAAGGTAAAAATTGGAAAACTGATCTTTCTGGTGGTATTCAGCGAGTTGCCATTAAAAACGGTTGCTCTCCGTTTGGCAACGCCAAAGCCCGGGCAGTGGTTTGGACATTCCCAGATCCAGTGCCCGTGCATAGAGAGCCGCTTTACACCAATCGCCGTGATTTGGTCAAGGATTATCCAACTGTTGCTGATAGGCGTTCACATTACCGCCTACCAACACGATACGCTTCAATTCAAGAAAAAGACTATTCGCAACAATATCCATTAATTTTAACTTCTGGAAGGTTAGTGGAATATGAAGGGGGTGGCGATGAGAGTCGTTCTAATAAATGGTTAGCAGAATTGCAACAAGATATGTTTGCCGAGGTGAATGTAGTTGATGCCAATAATAACAACCTTCGCGATGGTGAGATGATGTGGTTAGAAGGACCCGAAGGTGGTAAGGTTAAAATTAAAACCATGGTTACCGATAGAGTTGCCCCAGGAGTGGTCTTTATGCCCTTCCATTTTGCAGGTCATTTACAAGGGGAGTCATTGGAGCATAAATATCCAAAAGGCACACAACCTTATGTTTTGGGTGAATCTGCCAATACAGCAATGACTTATGGCTACGATACAGTGACACAAATGCAGGAAACTAAAGCATCTTTGTGCCGTATTTGGTCAGCATAACAAATATTTAAAAAAGGAGAGAGATTATGGCTAGAATGAAATTTTTATGTGATGCAGAAAGGTGTACCGAGTGTAACAGTTGCGTTACTGCATGTAAAAATGAGAATGAAGTGCCTTGGGGAATTAACCGTCGCCGCGTGGTAACAATTAACGATGGCATACCAGGAGAGCGTAGCATTTCAGTAGCATGTATGCATTGTTCAGATGCACCCTGCATGGCGGTTTGCCCAGTAGATTGCTTTTATCAGACTGATGATGGCGTGGTTTTGCATGACAAAGATTTGTGTATTGGTTGTGGTTATTGTTTTTATGCTTGCCCTTTTGGCGCGCCGCAATTCCCAAGCACGGGCGTTTTTGGCTCAAAAGGAAAAATGGACAAGTGTACCTTTTGTAATGGCGGACCTGAAGAAGATCATTCTCACGCAGAAGAACAAAAATATGGTTCAAACCGTATTGCAGAAGGAAAATTACCTATCTGTGCTGAAATGTGCTCCTCTAAAGCTTTGCTTGCAGGAGATGGCGATGAAGTGGCAAATATATTCCGTGAAAGAAGCACTTATAGAGGATCTGGCGCTGGCGCTTGGGGTTGGGGTACTGCTTATAACAAAAAAGGCACTTAATAAACAAATAAAATAGAAGGTAATGACTAGTTTTGATGCCCATCTATCGTTGTTTATGTGATGGAAATACAAAAAAACCTTTGCTAATAAGGACTTATATATGAATAGTTTTATGCGTACTCTTGTTTTGTTTTTTTTACTATTTAATTATAGTTTTGCGGTAGAAAAAACCATTGATGCGCCTGCCTATACTCAAGAGTTAAAACACTCATACATTGTTGAGGATATCGTTGTTAAAACACCGACAAAAACAGGCTATTCTGGCGTTCCAGGAGCAAAATTGTGGCGAAGTGTGCGCTCTGGAGCGTTACATTCAACGCAAGTCATTGGTGATGATGCCGGTATACTTATTAACGCATACGGTGAAGATTGGCGTTTACTTAAAGATCAAATCGCAAGTATAGATATTATCTTAATACCACTTGCACTGATAACAGTTGCGTTGATTTATCTTATTTTTGGCAAGTTCAAATTAAGTAAAGGTTTTTCTGGCAAGCTGATTGAGCGCTTTAAATTTACTGAAATAGTCATACATTGGGGAACTGCCGCCTCGTTTATTATCTTGGGTTTGACAGGTTTAATGTTGCTATTTGGCAGGTTTTTTTTAATCCCTTTGTTAGGTGAAGAAGCTTTTGCCGCACTAGCAGAATTTTCCATGGATACACACGATATTATCGGTCCTGTTTTTAGCGTATTCCTAATTGCCATGATTATTAAATTCATTAAAGACAATTTCTACCAAAAGGGGGATATTAATTGGTTGCTAAATGGTGGCGGATTGTTTGGCAAACATGTAGACGCATGGCGTTTTAATTTAGGCGAAAAAATGTGGTTTTGGATTGTTTTCTTTGCGGGAATGCTTATCACCCTTTCTGGTTATATTATGTTATTTACAGGTATTGTTTCAGGTCAAAGAGAGATAATTGAACTTATGAATATTCTTCACACCGCATCAGCCACACTGATGATTTTGGGTATGTTTGGTCATATTTATATGGGGGTCGCCCTAGAAGGGTCAATGTCGGCCATGACAACAGGTAAAGTTGATGAAAATTGGGCAAAAGATCACCATAATTTATGGCACAAAAATATTAAAGACTAAGTCTAATGCTTGATCTTAGCCAGGCAAGTTTGCCACTTACTTTTAAAACTACGGTTACTAACGAGAGAAATCACCAATCTGACATTTATATTAGTGCTGAACGCCCACTGGTTATTTTTATTGACGACCAGGAAATCGTTACCTTGATGACTCTAGGTATGTTGCCAGAAGCACTGGTTTTGGGTTATCTAAAAAATCAGCACTTGATTGAATCTATGGATGAATTATTCAGTATTAAGGTTAATTGGGATACAGAAAAGGCATTGGTTGTTAGTAAAAATGGCATCAAAAATCTGAGTGAAAAAATATCCAAACGCATTATTACCACTGGTTGTGGACAAGGCACAATTTTTAGTTGTTCAATTGACAAAGTTTATCATACGAAATTATCTACCACCAAAATTACACAAAGAGCAATCTACGCCTTATTAGAAAATTTAAACACTTATAATAAAATTTATAAATCTGCAGGTGCGGTGCACAGTTGTGCACTTTGTCAAAATACAGAAGTCTTAATAGCCATAGAGGATGTAGGCAGACATAATGCCGCTGATATTATTTCTGGTTTGATGTGGCTTGATAATTTAAATCATAAAGATTTTATTTTTTATACTACAGGCAGGATCACTTCTGAGATCGTTATGAAAATAGCACAAATGGGTGTCTCTATCATTCTCTCACGCTCTGGGGTAACACAAATGGGTTTAGAAATCGCAGAAAATATTGGAATGATGATTATTGCTCGCGCTAAAGGGCGACATTTTTTGTTATTTTCTGGGGTAGACAGGCTAATTTTTGACCAACAACAATGAACAAATTAATTGACCCGTTCTTAAGAAAAATAAACTACTTGCGTATTTCAGTTACCGATCATTGTAATTACCGTTGTTTTTATTGTCGAGATGAATTTCATCATAGTCGCACTAAGCGTTCCGAGGTTCTTAATCTTGAAGAGATTACTAGAATAGCCCGAATTTTTAGTGAATTAGGTGTTTCAAAAATTCGCCTCACTGGCGGTGAGCCATTAATCCGTAAAAACATTTTATCGTTGGTTAAAATGCTTGGTGAAATCCCAGGTATCAGCGATATTCCTTTGTCAACTAATGCACATTTATTAAAGCAATATGCGCAAGAATTGCAAAATTTTGGTATTAATAGAGTCAATATCTCAATAGATTCCTTACAAGAAAAACGCTTTGCTGAAATTACCCGTGGTGGCGATTTACACAAAGTAATTGAAGGCATTGATGCAGCGATTGTAGTAGGAATGAACCCCATTAAACTAAATATGGTGGTGATGCAGGACATTAATTCCGATGAAATTGAAGCTATGCTTGATTTTGCTATTGATAGAGAAATTGATATTCGTTTTATTGAAACTATGCCTATTGGTGCGGATGGTATTAAAGCATTGGAACAACATGTTAGTCAAGCCCATATTCTAGCCAGAATAGAAGCGCATCTGCAACGCAAACTAGAGAAAATACAATTACGCGAAACCGATGGCCCTGCACATAATTATCAAATTAATAATTCAAAATCAAGGGTTGGTATTATTTCTGCAGTGTCAGATAATTTTTGTGCCACTTGTAATCGTGTGCGTTTAACCGCAAAAGGTAGATTGATTTTATGCCTAGGGCAAGAACATTCTGTTTCTTTGCGAGACGCTATCCGTGCTGATAAAACTGATGATGAAATCAAACAAATTATCATCAGTGCGATTGGTAAGAAGCCAGAAAAACATGAATTTAATACAAATGTCAAAAATATAGAATTACGCCAAATGGTAGAAATTGGTGGATAGTGCAATTTAGCATATGGTCTGTTGCCAAGACGATGGTAAACACTATAAGAGACCCCTGCACTAACCCAGTGTGATTTAGAGAATACAGAAAATAGCGCATTTTTATCTAAAAATGAGAATAATAGCTAGCTATTTACCGAGTTTTTAGTGGAAAATTCGCTATTTTATGGGTTTTATAAATTATATTGGGGCGAATTCAACCCATAAGTACAACACTTCCATTTAAAAAATAGTCTTTGCCAGTCATTTTGGCAAAGACCTCAAATGGGGTCATCTTGCACCCCAAGCATTTCCTAAGTCTATTATTCATTAAATCTATTGCCCTAAATGCTTCTTTCTCACTCACATTATCTAAAGCCGAAAATTGCCTTAACAGTCCATTGTGATTCTCATTTAAGCCCCTTTAAGACCCCTGCATTAACTTTCAAAACTTAAAATGTGGGTTTTAAAAACTCACTAAATCAGTAAAAATATACTTTTTTGTGTCTATAAATACCACTTTTTATAAAATTTAGCGATTTTATGGTTATTATTTCCCACCAATTTTTAATTATTTTTCTAATGCAGGGGGTCTTATCAATTAGACCAAAGGGTTATTGTTGCCAATCCTTATTTCTTGCGGATAAATCGCACTAGGGTTTTTTTTAGCACCCTTAAGTATTTTAATCGGTTAATTTTAAAAAACTTTAAGTTAACACTGACCTATATTTAATCGGATGTAGTGATAGATGCAGGTGTAGCGCCTCCAAAGCGTGAGTCACCCCACGCCGTGATTGATCTATCGGCTTTAACGGCAACAAAGGCATACTGAGTTGAATAAATCTTGGTATAACCACTATCAGAGGGCGCACCTGTACCTCCAGAACTGCCACCCCACGCCGTGATTGATCCATCGGCTTTAAGAGCGGCAAAGGCGTTAATGGTTGAATAAATCTTGGTATAGCCACTATCAGAGGGTGCACTGCCACCTGAAACACCCCACGCCGTGATTGAGCCATCGGCTTTAAGGGCGGCAAAGGCAAACTGATTTGAATAAATTTTGGTATAACCATTACCAGAGGGCGCAGTACCCCCATAGCCCCACGACGTGATTGACCCATCGGCTTTAAGGGCGGCAAAGGCTTTACTAGTTGAATAAATTTTGGTATAGCCTTCACCATAGGGCGCACCTGCGCCTCCATAATGCGAATTACCCCACGCCGTGATTGACCCGTCGGCTTTAAGGGCAGCAAAGGCAAACCCAGTTGAATAAATCTTGATATAGCCGCTATCATAGGGCGCATCTGTGCCTCCATAACGTGAGTTACCCCACGCCGTGATTGAGCCATCGGCTTTAAGGGCGGCAAAGGCACCCCCAGTTGAATAAATCTTGGTATAACCACTATCAGAGGGCGCACCTGTACCGCCTCCCCAACCCGGACCCCACGCCGTGATTGACCCATCGGCTTTAAGGGCGGCAAAGGCACTCCTAGTTGAATAAATCTTGGTATAGCCACTATCAGAGGGCGCACCTGTGCCTCCAGCGCTTGAGTTACCCCACGCCGTGATTGATCCGTTGACTTTAAGGGCGGCAAAGGCGCCCGAAGTTGAATAAATCTTAATGTAGCCACTACCAGAGGGCGCTGTACCTCCATAACGCGAGTCACCCCACGCCGTGATTGATCTATCGGCTTCAATAGTGGCAAAGGCATACCCAGTTGAATAAATCTTGGTATAGCCACTACCAGAAGGCACATCTGTGCCTCCAGAACTTGAGCCACCCCACGCCGTGATTGATCCGTCGGCTTGAAGAGCGGCAAAGGCATTCCAGTTAGGATGATTTGACGCATTATAAAACCCACCAAAATTATTAATGGCACTAGAATAATCCACCTCAGCAAAGCGCCAATTTTCTGCTGCTCTTTCTGATGTTTTTTGCCAGTAATCTGCCAATAAAGCCGCTCGAGCAGGTAAAAATTGATCGGTTAATGCTGGGGATAAAGCGCCTTGCTCATCAACATGAACAAAATATTTACTCTTTGGCCAGTTAACATTCGGGGCAATTCTTGCATCGTTACTGTTTCGATGGCAACCGCTACAACTCATTGCCTTAGCACGATTCATAATCATTTTTGCGCTGTAATCTGACAAATTTAATACCGCTAGTTTTTTGTTGATGATTGACTTTAAGTCTTTGTTTTCAGCGTTAGCAGTATTATCCTTTGTTGTTTTTGAGTTTGATTGAAATCCATTGTAGTGATTATCAGTCCCTAAACTAAAACCATTGATAATGTCGCTAGAACTAGGATTATTTGCACGCCTTTCAGGTGCTAATAAGTTGTCAACATAACCATCAAAATCACGCACAAAGTAACCCCTTAAAGCCTTTAACGAATAGGAATCTAGATTCCCTTCATTAGAAAAAAGCTTAGCCAACGGATTGGATTTAACGGTATCAGCAACAAAAACAGCCTTTCCTTTAGCGTTGATATCGGTTTTAAATTCTCTAAGCTGCCATGGATCGTTAACGAATGCGCTAGAACGCACTTGACCTGTGCCATGGGTGTAGTGGGTAAAGTTAATGGCCGCAGGTAATTTAACACCCTTGTGTACTAAACCTTGATAAAAGAACTCTTCTAGTTGTACCAACGCATCTGTTTTGTTCATACTTCCTATTTCTTTCCAAAAATCCGCGACTACAAAACAGCCTTTTTTGCCTTTACTGAATTCAGGATTAGGGTATTTAGCCTCAAAGCTTAGGAAGAATCTATCGTCATTACTTCTATCACTATTATTTTTATGATAAATCACTCGGTATTCACCACAATGTTGACCATTACTGGCACTTAGGTCAAAACGGTTGAATATTGCGCTTGGTGACATGTTGTCAATCAACCCAGAAAGAGAAGCTTCTTGTTCTCTTATTTGTAAATCCATTTTTACAAAGCCATTAATTTTTGAACTGATGTTAAATGTGTTTAGCAAGCTTTTTAGGAATTGCGTATTAGAGCCGTCTTCTGTCGCGTCGCTACTACTACGAATGTTTGTGAGTGTTTTGGAAAGTGAGAATGCTTTATCAAAATCATCGTTATCTACACCAGTGGCACCTCGGTTAAAGACTAAAGCGTTGTTACTAATGAGTGTGGATCGTTGTGAGGGAAAAGCAGGAGCATCAGGATTTATTAATGTTGCGTTTTGTAAGTAATCATCCATTAGGTTGCGCTCACTAGAGCGTCCACCTGCAATCGTGTTGATTGAGACAACAAGGGCTGTGCTTAATAGTAGAATGCGAGTAAAGTTTATGTTAAGAGATATTGGGTCCATGATTTTAAATTTAGAAAGATAATTCTCTTAATTATAATGCTATTTCTAACATGTTGGTATCTTTATTAGAGACCTTTGCATAAATAGGAACAATCATCAGAAACCCACTTTTCACCCACTTGGCAATTTTTTAAACCCAGCCTTAGCCCTGCTAGGACAAGGTTTAAA
>NZ_UEXF01000073.1:0-23562 GCF_900127505.1 thiotrophic endosymbiont of Bathymodiolus puteoserpentis (Logatchev)
TAAAATACCTCTTATTTCTTGGTCGTTTTGCTTAAAAAAATGTTAACTAAATCCAGCCCAATATCCACCCAATCAAATCTTTTTCATTCAGAGCTCTTTTCTCAATTAGATGTCAAAGACCCTTTAATACAACTAGCCAACACTATCAATTGGACAGTCTTCGATGATGCCTTTGAGCAACATTACTCTCAAAACAATGGCAGACCCTCAAAACCCATCAGGCTGATGGTAGGTTTGCTTTTGCCTAAAAAAGCCCTTAAGCGAGACAATCGTTATCAACAAGACAAAAAGCGCAAACTGTGTAAAAGACGCGCAGCGATTGAGCCGATTATCGGACATCTTAAATCAGATTTTAGACTCTCTAGAAACCTACTCAAAGGGCAAGTTGGTGATGAGATTAATGTTTTAATGGCTGCCTGTGCTTGGAATTTGAGAAAATGGCTGGTGATAGCCACTATTTTTTTGTTTTGGCAAAAACTGGGCTTATTTTTTGTAAAATACCTAAGGTTTTTTGTGGTGCTGGATAAAAAGCAGTTTTGTTGATTTAGATGGTTGGAAAAATGGGGGGGTTGGTTTGGTTGGAGTGAGTTTTTAAGGGGCGACTAAATATTTTATAAAAATAACACCGTAAAATAAGAAAAGACGAATATCAAAGACGTGAAACACCACTTGCAACTGCCGCATTGAATACTGCTTTTGGTACTACATCAATCAGTCTTTTATCAAAAGGTTTTGGAATAATATAACCCTTACTAAAACTCATTGCATCGGCATTATAAGCTTTAAGAACTTCAGCGGGCACTTCAAGTTTTGCTAAATCTTTTAGTGCATATACAGCAGCAATTTTCATCTCAATATTAATTGTGCTGGCTTTAGCATCTAGCGCACCCCTAAAAATAAAAGGAAAACCTAGAACATTGTTCACTTGATTGGGGTAATCGCTTCTCCCTGTCGCCATAATCAAATCATCACGCACTGAATTAGCATCTGCAGGTGAGATTTCAGGGTCGGGGTTTGACAAGGCAAATACAATCGGATTATCTGCCATTGATTTCACCATGCCCTTAGAAACTAAATTGGCTGATGCCACGCCCACAAATACATCGCAATCTTGCATTGCATCTGCCAAAGTTTGCTTGTTAGTTGTACTTACATAACCCAGCTTTTCTTTGGTTAAATCTTCTCGCTGATTGTTAATCACGCCTTTGGAGTCCACCAGTAAAATATTGGTTTTTTGAAAGCCTAATTCACATAATAAGTCTAATGTAGCAATGCCTGCTGCACCTGCACCCAAGCAAGTTAGTGTAGCGTTTTCTGGTATTTTTCCTTGAATTTCTAAGGCATTTAAAAGCCCAGCAGCAATAATAATTGCTGTGCCATGCTGGTCATCATGGAAAACTGGAATATCCAGTGTCTCAATTAATCGTTGTTCAATTTCAAAACAGCGCGGTGCAGAAATATCTTCTAAATTAATACCACCAAAAGTAGGTGCAATATTTTTTACCGTTTGCACAAACTCATCAACATCTTGCGTGTCAACTTCAATATCAAACACATCAATATCAGCAAATTTTTTAAACAGAACTGCCTTGCCCTCCATCACTGGTTTTGATGCCAAAGGCCCAACATTGCCCAAACCTAAAACCGCAGAACCATCTGAAATGACTGCTACCAGATTATTTTTAATCGTATAGTTATCAACCAATGCTGGATTATTAGCAATTTCTCTAACGGGGGCTGCCACACCTGGTGTGTAAGCCAACGATAAATCTTCACGGGTTTCTAGGGGCTTGTGCGAAGAAACGATCAATTTTCCAGGGCGTTTACCCTGATGATAATCTAATGCTGCTTGGTGTAATTTTGAACTCATAATTTATAAAAAATATAGTTAAGAGCGCCCTGCCCCCAAGAAAAGAAGCATTGATTATACTTGTTTAAGTGGATTGCGTGAGCCGACCGCCTCTTCAATAGATGAAAACCCATCTTTTTTAAGCAACTTAACCAAACCACGATTAATTTCACCAATAACCTGAGGACCTTCAAAAATCATGCCTGTCACCATCTCAATCAAATTAGCACCAGAGGTAATTTTTTCGTAAGCATCGTCTGCGTTAAATACACCGCCCACACCAATAATGGTGATTTTTCCACGCGTTCTCTGATAAACATGACGCACTACATTGGTTGAAAGTCGTTGCACAGGCAATCCACTAAGTGCGCCTTTATCAAAAGTTAATTCTTCTTTAAGATACTCATTGCTCATTGATGGTTTGGCTAGATTGGTAAGCACCAACCCATCCACTTTATGTTGCAAACAAGTATCAACAATCGTATCAACCTCATCGGTTGCTAAATCTGCTGCTATTTTTATATAAAGAGGTTTATTTTCTTGTTTAACCTCGTCCAACGCACTAAGTAATGCTTCTAAGTTTTCCCGATTAACAAAAGGCTCGCCATCTTGCGTATTTGGACAAGAAATATTAATCGTGTAATAATGGCCAATATTGCTAAATTCATTAACTGTTTTTAAATAATCATCAATCGAAATTTGCAAAACAAAATTGACTGAATTATTGGTTTTTGCAGTATTAATACCAATTGGAATATTAAACTCTTTACCCTGCAATCTTTTGGCAATCGCTTCTGCGCCTTGATTATTTAATCCATACCACACCAAGATTGACTTAGATTTAATCAAACGAAATAAACGCCTGCCAACACCTGGATTGCCTGGACACACATCTCCAGTAAAAGAACCTAATTCTGCAAAACCAAAACCAATAAGTGGGTAAGCATCTGTTAATTCACCATCCTTATCAAAACCTGCCGAAAGTCCAATTGGGTTATCATAGTTAATACCATCAACCATGGTGTTTAAACTGCTGTGCTTATAGTAAAACAAGATTTTCAACAATCTTCTTCCGAACCTATTAGAAGCAAAAATCAGACCGAATTGTTTGAGTTTGTTGTGTGCCTTTTCCGCTTCCCACAAAAAAACCAAAGGGCGTATAACCCAGCGATAAAAAAAGGTGGTAATCAAACCTCGTAATTGGTAAATTAATTGCATCATGAACTTTATTATATCAAATAATACTTAACACAGTTGATGTTCAGGAATACCAACGATTAAAGTGTTCAAAAGTGGTATAAAGTGGTATAAAATGTATTTAACTTACTAAATGGTGATGGAAAAAAATGCGCACAAGAAAACTTATTGTTGGTGGACTTTTATCAACAACTTCACTCAGTGTATTGGCACTTATAGGTGCACAACAAGCACAAATCAATAACTTTAAACCTTTTATGATCATTATTCTTGTTGTACTGGTTCTTGGTGCAATGGCAACTTATCAAAAATATCTACAAAATAACTAATGTTTCGTGGCGTGCACAATTTAACTATTGATGCCAAAGGAAGACTAAAAATTCCAACACGCCATCAAGTGCAAATCAATAAAATTTGTGAGGGAAAAATGGTGCTCAGTATTCATCCAGATGACCCTTGTTTGTTACTCTACCCCTTAAAAGATTGGCAAACACTTGAAGAAAAAGTTAGCGCCCTACCTTCGCTGAATATTCACACAAAACGCCTCAAACGCAAACTAATTGGTCATGCAACAGATTGTGAATTGGATAGTGCATCACGCGTGCTAATTTCTGTCACACTTAGAGAATACGCTAATATTGATAAAAAAATTATAATGAGTGGACAAGGAAATAACTTTGAAATTTGGGATGAGCATACTTGGCATAAGCAACTTGCCAACCTTGATATATTAAGCGAGAAAGAAGACATTCCAAGTAGTATTTCCGAATTGACATTATGAGTTCTCATCATCATCAATCAGTGATGTTTGATGAATCTATTATTGGGTTAAAACTAAAAAGTAACGGTGTCTATATTGACGCCACTTTTGGTCGTGGCGGACATGCACTTGGTATTTTAGAAAAACTGGGTGACCAAGGGAAGCTAATTGCCTTTGACCAAGATATTACTGCCATTGAGTATGCCAATCAACAGTTTAACGATTCACGCCTAAGACTTATTCACAGCCCTTTTGTCAATATGCATCAGATTCTTTCTGAAGAAGAATTGCTTGGAAAAATTGATGGCATCTTCATGGATCTTGGTGTTTCATCGCCACAATTGGATAATGCCGAGCGCGGCTTTAGTTTTAATACTGAGGGTCCACTAGATATGCGTATGAACCAAAGCAGTGGCATTAGTGTGGCACAGTGGCTGGTAAGTGCTGATGAAGTTGAAATTGCTAATGTGATTTACGAATTTGGTGAAGAAAGAAAAAGCCGACACATTGCCAGTGCGATTAAAAGATTTCAGCAGGAACAACCCATTAAAACCACATTGCAATTAGCAAATATTGTTGCCAGTGTGGTAAAAACAAAGAAAAACAAACATCCTGCCACACGCACTTTTCAGGCGATGCGTATTTTTATCAATCAGGAACTCACACAACTGTCTGAGACACTTAAGCAGACAATCAATTTATTAGCACCAGAAGGTCGTCTATGTGTCATTAGTTTTCACTCAATTGAAGACCGCATTGTCAAACAATTTATCCAACAACACTCAAAACAAAAACAATTACCCAAAGGTTTGCCGATTATGGATAGTGACGTAGAACAAACGCTGTTACAAGATTTAGGTAAAAGTTTTGCCAGTAAAGAAGAGCTTAACAATAATAAGCGCTCAAGAAGTGCGATATTAAGAATCGCACAGCGCACCACGAAGGATGTTGAATAAGTCACTTAATACAACCTTTATTAACACAATACTTAGCGTTATTATTGTTATATTATCTTTCTATACAATTTTGTGGCACAATCAAAATTACTTACTGTACAAAAAAGTACAAAAAGTACAAAAAGAAAATCAAAAAATCATAGCATTACACAAACAATTACTGACTGAACATTCATCACAAATCAGTGGTAAGTCCATTAAAGAAGAAGCTTTAAAAACATTACAAATGAAACGACCTGACAAAATCAGGGAACTCATATTATGAGGCTATTCAAAATAGGATTGTTTCAAAAATCACAAAATTATTCACGCCGTCAATTGGTCGTTCAAAGTATTTTTGCCAGTCTTGGTGTTATTTTCTTTTTTCGAATTATCAATATTTATCAAATAGATGTTGGTGGCGTTGGCATTCAAGAAAAAGCCAGAAAACAAACAGAAATTACTTCCAGCATAAAAGCACGCCGAGGTGATATTCTAGATAGGAATGGCGATGTGCTTGCTAGTAATTTGATTTTGAAAAAAATAAACCTAGATTCAACACAAATTCAAAAAGCTTTTATTCCAAAACTTGCACAAGCTTTAATGATGCCAGAGAAAAAATTGGAAAAAGCAATTAAAAAAAAACTTAGCAAACATGCAGGTAGAAAAAATCTAATTATTAAACGAAACCTTAGGCTTACCAACCCAATTCTTGAAAATATAGAAGCACTAAGAAAAATTAAGTTAAAAATCTGCAAAATGAAACGCAAAAAAAACAAAATAAATTTGTTTGATAAGGTGTTAATACTCACCAAGTTAAAAGCAGATAAACCAACTTATAGTAAGGTTAAAGTATGCAAAAGCGAACGAATAAAAGGCGTTCGATTCCAAACAGACACGCATAGATATTATCCAAAATCCGCAGCATTAGCACCACTTATTGGTCGCATCAATCATGACAAAAAAGGAGTCTCTGGCATTGAAGGTGAATTTGAATCGATACTTGCTGGGCAAAACAGCCTTACACATTTGAGTTTTGACCCAGATTCTCAAGGGACTTATTTCAACCCGATAGTACATAAAACACTTAAGCACGGTCAAGATATACAATTAACGATTGATACTAATGTGCAATTCCACGCCTATGTTGCTATTAAAAAATCTGTTAAAAAACTCGAAGCCAGCTCTGGCTCAGCCATCATTCTAAAACCCAATGGTGAAATTTTAGCAATGGTCAACTACCCTGCTGCTGACCCGAATAACAAAGCACTCTACAACCCAAAACATTACCGTAATCGTGTGCTCTCAGATAAACTTGAGCCAGGCTCAACCATCAAACCATTTACCATGCTCTTAGCACTTGAAAAGAAAAAAATTACCGCTAAAGATGATGAACTAATTGATGTGACTAAACGCATCGGACACCTTAAACCCGATAAAAAATATAAATATATGAGCGTTAAAAAGATTTTGCAAAGATCACATAACTTAGGCACACTCAATGTAGCAGAAAGGTTAAAAAAAGAAGAATTATATGACACTTGGCGTAAATTAGGTTTTGGTCGTCCGCTCGGACTTATTCCTAGCATCGAAAACTCTGGGCTACTTAAACATTATAGTGATTGGTCAAAAGCAGATAAACGCTCTTTGTCTTTTGGTTACGGCCCAATGCAAACCAATTTGGCACAACTCGCCAGAGCATACTTAGTATTTGCAAATGATGGCGCTATACCACCGCTGAAACTTATCAATGGTATTGCTACAAATGAACAAAAAAAACAAGTTTTCAGCAAACAAGCAACGCACAGAATTGCCGAACTCTTAGATGCGGTTGTATCACTAAAAGGCTCTGGATATCGTGCACAAATCAAAGGTTACAGTGTAGCAGGAAAGACTGGCACCGCAGAAATGGTCATCAATGGTCGTTACAGCAAGAATGGCGCAAAACGGACTTTCTTCACTGGATTTGTACCCGCTAAAAAGCCAAAATATGTTATGGCAGTTAGATTAGACTATCCAAAAAAATGTTACGCTTATTATAAACCTTATAGTAAGATTAGTTGCGAAGGCTCAAACTCTGCAGCTATTGTGTTTAAAGAAGCAATGGAGAATATCTTAAGTAGCGACCAATCTGTTAAATTGTTGGCGAAAAAATAATTTCAGTTTATTTAAGGGTGCCTCTGGTAGCCTTTAAGATTTATTTTTTTGAATACCTTCCATCACTTTTCGTTGCTCTTGCTCAGTATTTGCACTTGCTATTTTTCCTTTTACCTTGCTAATGGATTGATGTTTTTCAATTTTAGTTAATGCAGATAAAAACTCATCTTTAGCTTGAACTTCACTCAAATATGGCTCCAACACGCTCAACTCTTGTAAGCGCTGTTGGATACCTGGCTTGGCTTTAAAAAGATGAATCAACTGTTCTTTAGTAATCTCATCTTCTACCTCTGCTTCGCGTACTAACTTTAACAAAACTTCTGATTTTTCAATCTTTCGTATCCTCTCTTCAGCAACACCATTTTCATCGGCTAATAATGGGTAATTAAGCAGCAAACTGATCATTCTTCCCATCAATACTTTAACGGAATTATTTTCTCGTGGTGTAGGGCTTGACTCATAACGATGCTCGTAATCATCATTTATAAAAGATGGCATCGCATCCTCGTATTCCATATTAGATGGTACCTGCACTTGCGTCTGTATTTGTTGCGCCTGAATTTGCTGTGTTTGCACTTTTTTTGCTTGCTTAATAAAGACACTTTTAACCTGTTCAATGCTTTGCCCTACAACTTGTGAAATGCCTTCAAGTAACTGCTCTTGATACGCATCATAAGTCACTAAAGCAATTAATGCTGAGACTTTTTCTAAGAATAGGGTTTTTCCTTCAATAGTATCAAATTCCACTTGTGTCTTCACATGGTCAAACAAAAACTTTGACAACATCTTTGCTTTATTAATGCGCTGCTCAAATGCTTTAGCAGATTCTTTTTTAACCAAAGTATCAGGGTCTTCACCATCAGGCAGGAATAAAAACTTAACCAACAATCCAGATTTAACCACTGGCAAGGTAATCTTTAATGCCTTCCATGCAGCTGCACGACCTGCATCGTCGCCATCAAAACAAAATACAATCGTATTGGTGGTTCGCGCTAATGTTTTCAAATGCTCAGTGGTGGTTGCTGTGCCCAATGTTGCTACTACTTTAGTAATACCAGATTGGTGTAGTGCCACCACATCCATATACCCTTCAACCACCAAAATATAATCCATCTTACGCGAGTATTTGCGTGCATGATACAGCCCGTAAAGCTCTCGAGATTTAGAAAAAATTGGACTTTCTTGCGAATTAAGGTATTTGGCTTTAGCAGTATTATCAAACACCCTGCCACCAAAAGCAATGACACTGCCCTTGCTATTATGAATAGGAAATATTAAACGATCACGGAAAAAATCATAATCACCATATTCGCCTGTTTTAACCAAACCCAAAGCCTTTAAATCAGTAATTGATTGCTCTGTTTTTTCAAAATTAAGCAACAAATCATTGTTACCAGGTGTGGCAAAACCCAACTCAAAACGCTTGGCAATCTCATCACTGATGCCTCGATTTTTTGCATAAGAGGCTGCCTTGTCTTTGGCAGGTGAAACTTTAAGTTGTTGCCTATAAAAATCACTAACTTTTTTCGATAAGTCGCGATATCGTTCAAGCTTAGGGTCAACTGGCTTACTGCTTTTGTCGTATTCAATAGCAAGCCCAAATTCATTGGCGATTGTTTCAACCGCTTCAACAAAACTTAAATTATCGTACTTTTGCACAAAATTAATAGCACCACCACTCTCACCGCACTTAAAACAGTGATAAAATTGCTTTTGAGCGCTAACAGAAAAATTAGAATTTTTACCACCATGGAAAGGGCAAGCTCCA
Organism: thiotrophic endosymbiont of Bathymodiolus puteoserpentis (Logatchev); assembly: GCF_900127505.1. Lineage (NCBI taxonomy): Bacteria > Pseudomonadati > Pseudomonadota > Gammaproteobacteria > thiotrophic endosymbiont of Bathymodiolus puteoserpentis (Logatchev). The sequence continues at coordinate 8,667 of NZ_UEXF01000073.1, forward strand.
CGATAACCATCTCCTGTTTTTTTAAGCACAATGCGTTTGGCAATCAAATCAACAATATCAATTTGATTGGGCAGGTCATTAATAAAATTTTGACTAATATAAGGCATACTTAAGAATTGTATTTTAATGAAAAAACAAAATTTTTATCATCCTAAATTTATCCCAACTTGGATTCTCATTCTACTAATGAAGCTGGGTGCTAAATTGCCATTTACTGTGCAAGTCGCTATCGGCACTGTTTTTGGCAAGCTACTCTATCTGATACTACCCCGCTTCAAAAAAATTGCCTTTATTAATATCAGAAAATGCTTTCCTGATAGAAACAAATCACAAGTTAAACAGCTGGTTAAACAGCATTTTACATCGCTGGGTATTGCTTTTTTTGAATCAGCAAACTGTTTTTATATGGGGAATGCTGCCCTTAAAAAGCGCTATCACATCAAAAATACACAAATCTTACAAGACGCCTTAGACCAGAAAAAAAATGTAATTTTACTGGTCGGACACTTCACCACTATGATGCTTGGCGGCAGAATGCTACTACAAAATTTTAAATTTGCCGATGTCTACCGCCCACAAAACAATGCACTATTTGACGCAGAAATGACCAAACAATTTATGAGGCATGGTTCAACCATGATCAAAGCCAAAGATTCAAGAACGCTTATCACAACGCTTAAATCTGGCTTACCAATTTGGTATGCACCTGACCAAGACCTTGGCGCCAAACATTCTACTTTTGCACCATTTTTTGGCGTACAAACTGCAACCATTAATGCCACTGCAAAACTGGCAAAAATTGATAATACTGTCGTCATTCCGTTATCTTTCTCACGCAATAAATCAGGTTATGAATTAGAATTTTACCGAGCGCTTAGCGATTACCCATCATCAGATGCCTTACAAAATGCCACCACCAACAATCAAATATTACAGATACAAATTCTCAAAGCGCCTGAGCAGTATCTATGGATTCATCGTCGTTTTAAAACCCGCCCAGAAGGCAAGGCCTCCTTTTACTAAAATTACATTGTTAACTGTCGGGTTAATAGCAAAACAAGTGTATAATTTTATCCCTTGAACTTAATTAGGATAAAGCATCATGGAACATCACCCACTCATTAAAGAATTTCCTGAACACAAAGAGAAAATTCACGAACTAAAAGTTAATAACAATCATTTTAGAAAGTTAGCTTTTGAATACGAAGGTATTGATAAAGCAATTGTTCGCGGCGAGCAAGGTATTGAAAATCTAGGTGATGTTTATCTTGAAAACTTGAAAAAAGAGCGTTTGTTACTCAAAGATTTACTCTACAAAATGTTGCAAAATTAGCAAAATCCGAGTATAATTATCCCTTTTATATTTTTTAGAGCATAACACTTATGTCAATTGATACACAAGCAATCATTAAACAGTACCAGTCTTCTGAAGGCGACACTGGTTCAACCAATGTACAAGTTGCACTATTAACTGCACGCATCCAACACTTAACCGGTCACTTTAAAACACATAAAAAAGACCATCACTCAAGAAGAGGTTTATTACGCTTAGTTTCTCAGCGTAAGAAGTTATTGGCTTATCTTAGAAGTAACGATACAAGTGCTTATTCAAATTTAATTTCTCGTTTAGGTCTTAGAAAGTAATTTCGTGCCTTAAATAAAAAAAGCCCCTTCTTTGTGGGGCTTTTTTTATATCTGTTAGTGCGTAAAATGCTTGCTTATGGAACTCTCACCCACTTATCAAAAAATTGACGATCTAACTCAGCGTTCGTCTGCTTTATCCATACACCTAAATTTAGAAGAAAAACAAGGTCGCTTAGAGGAAGTGTTATTGGAAATGGAAAATCCAGATATTTGGTCTAACCCAGAAACCGCACAAGCTTTGGGCAAGGAAAAATCAATCTTAGAATCCATTTGCCAGACTTTTGATAACGCAAATGCGATTTTAGCAGATGCCAAAGAACTCTTAGATATGGCGCAATCTGAAAGTGATGAAGATACCGCTAACAGTGTAATTGCTGATTTGGAGACAATTGAAATTTCTATTGCAAGGTTAGAGTTTCAAAGAATGTTCAGTGGCAAATTGGATATAAACCACGCTTACTTAGATATTCAATCTGGCTCAGGTGGGACTGAAGCACAAGATTGGGCAGAAATGGTGTTGCGCATGTATCTGCGTTGGGGTGAAAAACACAACTTCAAAGTCAAATTAATGGAAGCCTCAGCAGGTGAGGTTGCTGGCATTAAATCTGCCACTATTCATTTTGAAGGTGAATATGCCTTTGGTTGGCTCAGAAGCGAAATCGGCATCCATCGTTTGGTTAGAAAATCCCCCTTCAATGCTAATGGAAAACGCCATACCTCTTTTTGCTCAGTGTTCGTATCCCCTGAGATTGATGACAATATCGATATTGAAATCAACAAGAGTGAGATTCGTATTGATACCTACCGAGCCAGTGGCGCAGGTGGACAACATGTGAATAAAACCGACTCTGCTGTTCGCATCACACACTTACCGACCAGCACCGTGGTGCAATGTCAAGATGGGCGTAGTCAACATGCCAATAAAGACCAAGCGATGAAACAACTCAAATCCAAACTGTATGAATTAGAAATGCAAAAACGCAACAGTGAAAACCAAGAAACTGAAGACGGAAAATCTGACATTGGCTGGGGTCATCAAATTCGTTCTTATGTATTGGACCAATCTCGCATTAAGGACTTACGCACAGGGGTTGAATCATCTAACACTCAAGATGTCTTAGATGGCAACTTAGATAAATTTATTGAGGCAAGTTTAAAAGCGGGGTTATAACTTTCTTTGTTTTTGATAATTTTTACCCCATTTTTCTAACGATAAAATCGTATTTTTAAGTGATTTTCCCTGTTCCGTAAGACTGTACTCAACCTTAGGTGGCACCACTCTATACACCTTTCGATGAACCAATCCATCGCTTTCAAGCTCTCTGAGTTGTTTAGTGAGCATTCTTTGGGTAATATTTGGCATAAATTTTCTCAATTCACCAAATCTTTTTTTATCCTCAATCAAATGATACAAAATAATTCCCTTCCATTTACCACCGATTAAACTAAGGGTTAATTCTACGGGGCAATTCGCTCCTCTTTTATTTTCCATTTTTTTACTCCTTTAGTATAATAAAGTATACTATATGCCAATTATGTGCCTACTTGACAAAAATATATTGTTATTCTATCATTCTTTTTTAACTCAATAACAGGAATAGACAAAATGAAAAAAATAATTAACTTTATCAATATCACTTTATTACTTGCCTTTGTAAACACAGTTTACGCTTATCAATTGCCAGAAGCTAAACAAGTGAATATCGATCAAAGCATTGCAACCAAACAAGCAGATAAAATGATATTAGCAGCTAAACGATATGCAGCTTTTTGGAATACTGGTGAAGAAAAATTCGCAAAACAAGCGCTGGCAAATGACTTCATAGACCTTAACCTTCCTAAAGGCAGAAAACAAGGCAAACAAGGTCCATTAGATACCTCAAAATGGTTTCGTAGCGTTGTACCCGATTTGACCGCAAATATTGAGGAGATGTTTGTTGTGGAAGATAAAGTAATTTTACGGCTAAAATTTAAAGGACATTTTACGGGTAAATTTTATAACACTGCTGGCAAAGGGCAAAAAATTGAATTTAGCGCCGTAGATATGTACACCATTGAAAATGGCAAGATAAAAAGTAATTGGCATCTTGAAGACAATCAAACTTTAATGCAGCAATTAAATAAATATCCAAGCTCTAAAAACTTTACATTATTTAGTAAAGACATAAAAACAGAAAAAACCATAACTGCCAATCAATACTGGAACAATTTTGGCTGCACAGGAAAAAATGAACGACCTGATTTATCTTGGAGTGGCGTACCTAAAGACACCAAAAGTTTGGCAATTACCTTTTATGACAAAGATGCGCCAACGGGTAGCGGATTTTGGCATTGGACAGCTTACAATATTCCCGCAGACACAAAAAACATCAATCCAAACACTTTACCGCAAGGAGCAGTTGATGCCAATACAGATATGGGAAAACCAGGTTATTTTGGCCCCTGCCCTCCCGTAGGCAGAACTCACAACTATGTATTTACCCTGCACGCTTTAGATACAGATAAATTAACCCCGCCAGCAGGTGCTACTTCAGCTTTAGTTAGATTTTTTATTAACCAACATACGATTGCCAAAACAACACTATCTGTCATTGCTGGGCCGAGAAAATAAAGAGGGAAAAATAATGACTCATCAAATTATTAAAGATTTAAACTGGCGACATTCAACCAAAAAATATGATGCCACTCAACAAGTGTCTGAAGAAAATTGGGAGATAATTTATAAGACAATGCGTTTGTCTGCCTCATCTATTAATTCACAGCCTTGGCGCTTTGTAGTGATAAAAAGCAAAGCAGCAAGAATGCGCATGAGTCAAACATTTGCCCGTAAATTTGAATTTAATGAACCGCATGTTCACGAGAGTTCAGCAATCATTTTATTCGCCCATAATCCCAAATATACTCGTGAAGATTACGCCGAAGTGGTGGACAAAGGCATTGAAGATGGTAGAACCAAACCTGAAGACAGGGAAGATGCCTTTGGTGGGTTTTTCTTCGCTGAACTCAACACCGATAAAAATGGCAACACCGCCCCTTGGACAAAGGCACAACTATATTTAGCACTGGGTAACACACTACACACTCTAGCTCGTTTAAGAATTGATTCAACGCCGATAGAAGGGATAGATACTGACTTGGTCAATCAAGAATTTAAACAAGAACTGGGTGGTTATCAATGCGAAGTAGCGCTAGCAATAGGCTATCGACACACCGAAGACTACAACGCTAAACTGACAAAAACTCGTCGTAGCTTGAAAAGTATCCTATTTGAAATATAGAAATAATGAATATAGAGTTTAATCATATCGGTCTAAGGTGTAAAAATATTGACACTATTGCCACTTTTTTCATAGAAATAATCGGTTTAATGAAAGGCTTTAGACCACCGTTCACTTTCTCTGGATATTGGCTATATTTACCACAAAATAAGCATAATGCAATCATTCATATTTTTGCTGAAGAGGCGAATTTTAATGGCTTTTCATCAAAAACTAACAATAATAATAACCTGCTTGATCATATTGCTTTTTCTAGGAATGATTATTCAGATTTTATCCAACATATAACCAACTTAAAAATTTCTTTTAACGAAAATTTTGTACCCGATTCAAATACACAACAAGTATTTGTAAAAGGTCCGGAAAATTTAATCATTGAAATTGATTTTATTAATCCATAGGGGAAAAATATGAACATATTATTAATTACAGCAGGATATTCGATTTTTGATGCCAAAGGGCAGCTTAACGGGTTCTTAAGTTATTTAACTGATAAAACTTTGAGTAAAAAAGGTCATAAAGTAAAAATCTCAGATGTAACCAAAGAAACACTAGATATGGATAGAGAGCTAGACAAGCTTTTATGGGCAGATGCCATTATTTACATTATGCCAATTATGTGGTTCAATATGCCCGCTCCATTGGTTAAATGGCTTGATGAGGTTTTACTGTATGAAAAAACTTTTGTTATTACCGATGAATACGGCGAAGGTGGTCAAGTTCCAGCTGATAAATTTATGATTGTAACAACTTCTAATATGAATAGCAGTGATTTAGGTAAAGGTTTTGTCCTAAAAAATGCATCTCATATTGATGATTTGTTACAGCCATTGATAATGACCAACCATTATTTAAGCATTCGCAACCAAATCCCGACTTTTCATGCAGATAATGTAATTGCAGGTGACACTAATTGGATTGAAAAAGACTATATTAAACACCTTAATAAATATTGGGTCATGACAACTTAAGTATGTTTAAAAACCTGTTAAAACATCGTCATGAAAGTAAAAAACAAGTAGGTAACTCGTTCTCGTATTTCAGAGGCTAAATTTAGACAAATAATTTTGTTATTTTCTGAGGATTTGAGTGCAACTCAAATATCTCATTTAACAAAATTAAACAGATAAACAATTAACAAATATTTGAGCGCTATTAGACTTAGAATTTTAGAGTTATCTCAACTTCAATCTGCCCCACTAGTGGGGCAGATTGAAGTTGACGAATCTTATTTTGGCGCCCAGCGCGTCCGCGGAAAACGCGACCGAGGCGCCAGGGGTAAAACGATAGTGTTTGGCTTATTAAAACGAGGAGGCAAGGTTTATACTGAAATCGTCCCAGATTGTAAGAGTGCTACTCTACAAAGGATTATCAAGGGTAAGACTAGTGTAGAAAGTGTTATTCATTCAGATGGATGGCGTGGGTATAATGGGCTTGTAGATTTTGGCTATAAAAAGCATTTTAGAGTGCATCATAGTAAGAATGAATTTGCCAGAGGCAACTCTCATATTAATGGCATTGAATCATTTTGGGGTTATGCTAAAAATAGACTGGTAAAGTTTAAAGGAATGAATAAAAGTGTGTTTAATTTGCACCTTAAAGAATGCGAATTTAGATTCAATAATCGCAAGCAAAATATTGCTTGGAATGTTCAGAAAAGAATCGCTTAAGTTGACATGACCCTTAAATAAACAAGGAGTTAATCATGGCAAATGAAGGTTATCACGAAAAAGAGGAAAATCTAACACAGAAAACCAAAGATATGCACAAAGCAATTGTGTCTTTGACAGAGGAATTAGAGGCAATTGATTGGTATAATCAGCGTATTGATGCGTGTCAAGATGATGATTTATCCGCTATTTTGGCACATAATCGTGATGAAGAAAAGAGCACGCAGCAATGGTATTAGAGTGGATTAGATGCAAGAATAAGGCTTTTGATAAAGAACTCAAAGACTATCTTTTTACTGACAAACCGATTGCGCATTAAATTCTAAGGAGCGATTAGGTCTTTTTTTTACGAGGAATAAACAATACGATATGATTATCATTGGTGCGGGCTTTGGTGAACTCTCAGTTGTTGAGTACGCCAGAGAATATGGTAAAAAATGCTTAGTCATTGAGGCAAGTTTAAGAGCAGGGTTATAAATGAATCAAGAATCCCCTAAAAAAAATAAAGACATTCAAGATCAAGCTAAAAAGAATCGAGGCACCGAACATCAGGGCACTAAAGAAAAATTTTGGTTTGATGAAAATCAAGACAAATTATTCAAGATAGGCAAGCATAAAGGAGAAAATTGGGCTGAAATAGTAGCCTTTCACTTAGCAACTTTATTAGGTATTTCTTGTGCTAAATATGAACCAGGCTCTTTACCAGAAGAGTCTCCGACAAAGTACGGCGTTATTAGTCAAAGCTTCATCAATAAAAAAGATGGAGAGAGGCTGATAAATGCCAATGAATTTTTAGCACAACTAATTAAAAACTACGATCCAGATAAAACATACAGGCAAGAAAATTACACATTTTCTCGGTCAATAGCATTAATCAAAGTATTAATTCCTCCTTTAAAAGAAAAGTCAATTAAACAATTTATTGGCTATCTTATTTTTGATGTTTGGATTGGAAATCAAGATAGGCACCATGAAAATTGGGGGTTTGTTGCATCAAGTACTGAGCTTTCTTTAGCACCTAGTTTTGATCACGCCTCAAGTATGGGTTGTAGAGTTGGAGACACTGAAAAACAAGAGCGTTTGAATACAAAAGATACTGGTTATAATGTTGAGGCGTTTTCAAGCAAAGCAAAAACAGCGATGTATAATAATGACGGTAAAATACTAAAAACTTATGAATTGTCAGAACTTTGTCACAAACACTACCCTGAGGAATCTTGTTTTTGGATTCAAAAAATTAAACAAGTATCAGAACAAGATATAGCTAAATGCTTTGAATCACTACCCGAAAACTGGATGAGCGATATAGACAAAAAATTTACAACAAAACTTTTACAAGCAAATCAAAAACAACTAAAAAAATTATGTATCAAGAATTAATTTTATCGTGGCAAGACACTGAAACCAGTCAATGGTTTTTAATTGGTCGATTTTCAAAGCACGATGACGCTTACACTTTTATTTATGTCAAAGGTGCAGAGCAAGCAAAAGAACACGGATTTTTTGAGCTACCCTCTATGCCCGATCTTTATGCAGAATATAGCTATAATGATATTTTTCCCCTACTTAAAAACAGAATTCTAGATAAATCTAGACCAGATAGAGGAGAATTTTTAAAGTGGCTAAATATTGATATTGATTCCAATAACTTAGATTTTGAAGAATTAGCCAAAACTGGTGGGATTAAGGCAACAGATAATTTATGCCTATTCCCTATGCCTGTTAAAAAAAATAATCAATATATTTTAGAATTTTTTTCCCAAGGCGTTAGTCATTTAACTCAAAACACTCAAGACAGAATTGCAAAATTAAAAGTAGGTGAGAAATTATTTTTTTGCGCTGATTTAGAAAATTTACAGGATGAAGATGCACATATGCTTAGAACCCAAGACCCTGTGGAATTTGCAGGATATTGTCCTAAGTATTTTGCCAAAGATTTTAAAAAATTATTTAATTTATCAAAAGAATCTTTTAACATTAAAGTCAAACAAATTAATAAGAATGCGCCAGAACAACTAAGGCTATTATGTGAAATTACTTGCGATTGGCACCAAGATTTTTCTCCATTCGTCGAAGATGAATTTACATCAATTACATGAGAGATTTCTGTATAAATTAGTCGTCAAAACAAGGGACTTAAAGGCTATTTTTTTACTGGCAAACCAATTGCACACTAAACCTAAGTTAAAAGTTAAAGGGTAAGACTTTTTTTATTTATTGGAGAAAAAAATGACAAAACAATACGATATGATTGCCATTGGTGCAGGCTCTGGTGGCCTTTCAGCTGTTGAGCGCGCCAGCGAATACGGCAAAAAATGCTTAATCATTGAGGCAAAAACCATTGGTGGCACTTGTGTGAATGTTGGTTGTGTACCTAAAAAAGTGATGTGGTTTGCCGCCAATGCTGCCACACAGATTAACAATGCACAAGGGTTTGGTTTTAATATTGAGGTGAAAAATTTCTCATGGAAAAAACTCAAACAAGGTCGCGATAACTATATCAAAGGTATTACCGACTGGTATGACGGCTATTTAGAAAAATTAGGTATTGATTACATTCATGGCTTTGGAAAATTAGTCAATAAAAACACAGTGTCTGTCAATGGTGAAGAGTATACCGCTGAGCATATCGTGCTTTCTCCAGGTGGCAAGCCATCTGTGCCGAATATTAAAGGTGCCGAATACGGCATTACTTCAGATGGTTTTTTTGAATTAGACGCATTACCTAAAAAAGTAGCGGTTATTGGTGGTGGCTATATTGGCGTTGAACTGGCTGGCGTATTGAATGCACTCGGTAGCGAAGTTGAGATTTTCGGCAGAGCTGATACCTTGTTGCGTGGTTTTGACCCCATGATTCAAGAAGCTTTGGATAAAGACTATACTGCGCACGGTATTACCCTTCATCATGGTACTACAATTGATAAGGTTTCGAGCGATAAAACGATATTTACCAATCACGGTGAGTTTGGTGGTTTTGACCAAATTATTTGGGCAGTTGGCAGAGACCCAATGACGCAACATCTTGGTTTAGAAAATGCTGGTGTTGAGTCTAACCAACGCGGTTTTATTCCAACAGATAAATTTCAAGTGACTAATGTGGACAATATTTTTGCACTCGGTGATGCCACCGGCAGAGCGCCGCTCACACCTGTAGCTATCGCAGCAGGTAGAAGGTTGTCTGATAGGTTGTATAACAATATGACCGATAGGCATTTAGATTATAGTGCTATTGCCACTGTGGTTTTTTCACACCCACCCATTGGTACTATCGGTCTCACGGAAATTGAGGCCAATAAAAAATTTGATAAAATCAAAATTTATAAATCAGAATTCACCCCAATGGCAGATGCTTTGCTTAATCACAAAACCACCACCGCACTTAAATTAGTGTGTGTGGGTGATGATGAAAAAATCATCGGCTGTCATATTATGGGGCACGGTGCTGATGAAATGCTACAAGGCTTTTCGGTTGCCATCAAAATGGGGGCAACTAAAAAGCAGTTTGACGACACAGTCGCTATACACCCGACTAGTGCTGAGGAGTTAGTAACGCTAAGATAACATCTATCTATATTTATTTGTTTTCCGATACTTATGGGGCTTGATAGGTGGCTTGTAAAAACCCCAAAACCCTACTTTTTTAGATTTGGCTAATTCTTCTTCTTTGCGATAGATATTTTTATAAGAATACGCCATACCCGACTCAACCATTGACTTGCCGATATCAATATCTCCTTTATAGACACGCACTAAAACACGATGATAGTACCCAATTTCGATAGGGGTAATTAACAATCTTCCAGGTATTTCCCTTAAAAGTCTTTTCAAGTACTCTTTGGATAATTGACCACAATCAATAGTTTGGTATTGTGTTTTCTCACAAGTTTGTGTAATTTCTGGTGTGTCAATACCTTTAATACGCATTTGCAAACTGATACTATCGCCATCAACAATATATAGTGTTTTTTCACTATCTAAAATAAAGTTGCCAACATCAGAAAAAGCACTGCCTATCAATAAGAAGCATAAAATAAATAATTTCATTCAAAACTAGCGGTAAAATTAATCATTTTATAAGATTTTTAATGAAAGTATTAGAGCAAGTTAGATTTGATGATAAGGGTTTAATTCCAGCAATTGCTCAAGATTTTGAGACGGAGGAAATCTTAATGTTTGCATGGATGAACCAAGAGTCTCTATCGCTAACGATTAAAAAAAAACAAGCAGTTTACTATTCTCGTTCACGCAAAAAACTGTGGTTTAAAGGCGAAGAATCAGGACACACACAATTTGTTAAAGCTATTTATATAGATTGTGATTGTGATGTGATTTTACTCAAAGTAAAACAAATCGGCGGTATCGCTTGCCACACTGGTAGAAAATCTTGTTTTTTTCAAAAACTGGATAAAGACAATTGGGTAAATGTTAGCAAAGTATTAAAAGACCCAAAAGCCATTTATGGATGATGTTTATGAGTGATATCTTAAAACAATTAGAAAAAGTATTGGAGCAGCGTAAGCACTCAGGTGCCGATGAATCTTATGTCGCATCTTTATACAGTAAAGGCTTAGATGAAATCTTAAAAAAGATTGGCGAAGAGTCTGCCGAAGTGATTATGGCAGCCAAAGATGGAGAAAAAGAAAAAATCATCTATGAAGTGGCAGACCTGTGGTTTCACACTTTAGTATTATTACGCCACGAAGACATTGAAATCGCTAAAATAGAAGAAGAATTATCAAAACGATTTGGCTTATCGGGTTTAAAAGAAAAAGCCAATAGGAATCAATAACAAAGGAGAAATTATGATGCCAGGACCGTTTGAACTGATTATTATTTTAGTAATCGTACTACTTCTTTTTGGTGGCAAACGCTTAAAAAACATTGGTGGCGACTTAGGGGGTGCTATCAAAGGTTTTAAAAAATCAATGAAAGAAAGTGAAAGTGACAAAATTGACAATAAAGACACTGTCATTGACGCTAAAGTTATCAAAGAAGAAGAGACCAAATAACACGCCACTATGTTTGATATTGGTTTTTGGGAATTCGCTTTAATTGGCATTATCACACTGATTGTGGTCGGCCCCGAAAGGATGCCCGCCATTGCCAAAACTGCGGGTCATTATATTGGCAAAGCCAAAAGGTTTGTTGCCAAAATCCAAGAAGATATTGGCGATGAAATTGAGGCTGATAAACTCAAAGAGCATCTAAACTTAGAAGATAAAGATGCTAATATTGTTGAGATTTTTGATCAAACTAAAGAATCCCTTAACAAAATCAAACGCGATATTGATAAATAGTCTGAGCTAAATAAGTATGAGTACACAGCGTATTAAACAAGACATGACCTTTATTCAACACTTGGTTGAATTACGCGATAAACTGCTACATTCTGTCATTGCAATTTTACTGGTATTTGCTGGTATTTTTCCCTTTGCCAACGAAGTTTATAGTTTTATTGCTGCGCCTATTCTCAATGTCTTACCCTCAGATAGCAATATTATTGCAATTGGAGTAATCTCACCTTTCTTAACGCCGCTCAAAATGGCGTTAATTTTTTCCGTCTATGCTACTATGCCCTTTCTGCTTTATCAAGTTTGGTCATTTATTGCACCTGCCTTATATAAACATGAAAAACAAATGATTTTGCCATTGGTAATTTCATCAACGGTCTTATTTTATGCGGGCTTGTTGTTTTCGTTTTATATTGTTTTTCCTGTTATTTTTGGCTTCTTATCTAGCATCGGTCCAAGCATTGTAGACTTCACCCCCGATATTCAATATTATCTTGATTTTGTACTGAAAGTATCTTTCGCTTTTGGTGTGGCATTTGAAGTGCCTATTGCCACTATCTTGCTAATTATATTCGGCGTAACAACAGTAGAGAAACTTAAGAAAAATCGTCCTTATATTGTTATTGGCGCCTTTGTTTTAGGTATGCTACTGACGCCACCTGATATTATCTCTCAAACCTTAATTGCTGTCCCAATGTGGCTGTTGTTTGAGGCTGGGTTGATTTTTGCACCCATGTTTAAACGCTCAGCACCAACATCAGATGATAAAGACGCTGACGCTAACTCAACCACTTCTGATAAGGAAGAAGCCACAGATGAAGAAGATTGGGGCGATGAAGAATTAGATAAAATTGACGAAGAATTTAAGAAACTGAATAAAGAAAATTAAGCATTTATAAGTTTATTTGAACTAGCCCTAATTAAGAAATATGATCAATCTGATCCAAGATATATCACACCCAATAGTCAATAATTTTTCAGCAAGGTATCTGCTGATTCTATTCCAAGTCTAACAACTGGAATATGTATTCTGACAGGGTTAACGGTAAAAATCCCAGTAGTGATTAAAAAACAATCAAGAGGCAGGACAATTGATTTTTATTTTTCAAAAAAACGACAATAATCTTTGAATATTGGCTCTTGTTTAATACCTTCTTTGTAGGATTCACCCCCCCTTGTAACAACATTTTTCCAATTCATAATATGTTGGTGCTGATAAAACTTACTTGTTATTGCGTTAATTTGCACTAAAAATAGTCGATGTGGTTGTCCAGATAAGAACTCTGCAAGAAAACCAATGGGAAGCAAGGCGATTGTTTTAAATAAACCCAGTTTTTTTAATGTTGCGATATTCATAGGTGAGAATTGACCGTTATTATCAATTAAAAATGGTGGCAATGGCTCAAAAAAATGACCAATTACACGCAAAATGGCACTTGATATCGTCCATAGCATTAAATATTCTATGTAGTTATGAGTAAAAAAAGTGAGTAGAATCATCAATATTGTTATCAATGCTAAGTTGGCTAGTACTGTAAATTTCACTTCTTTAATAAGGAGAGTTTGAATGACAAAAAGTAGTAAAGCGATATACAAAAATCCACTCCACAAACTGTTGAAAATTAATAACCATGCAAAAGCGTCTATAAAAATAGAATAATGAATCATTCGATTGATACTATTTCTATGTAGTGCCACATAGGCGATAGATTGGAAATCTAATTGAATATTCTTACTTGGCCAAAATGCAGTAAAAAACGGTAAAATTCTGCCGATTATCTTGGGTGGAATAACAAGGCAAAGCATAAAAAGAATACCAGCGCAAATAACACAAGTGAGCCAAATATGATATAAATTTTCCATTATTTATTATACCTTCTATAGTTATGGTTATTTTAAGCGTTCTCAAACTTAAAGATGGCGAATTCAACCCATAAGTGCAACACTTCCATTTAAAAAATAGTCCTTGCCAGTTATCTTGGCAAAGACCTCAAATGGGGTCTTGTACCCCAAGGGACTGTTGAAAATAAAAACCCAAAAAACAACCATATTTATAGTAAAATACTATTAATATCAATAACTTAAAAAAATAATGACCACTCAAACAGAAATCATCAACCTAGAAGACTTAGTTCCAATCAACCACCTCTATCGTAAATTCACCAAACTTATTGATTTAGACAAAATAACCAATAAGCACTTAACCACAATTGCTGGTAATAGTAATTAGTCGCCCCTTAAAAACTCACTCCAACCAAACCAAAACCACCCATTTTTCCAACCATCTAAATCAACAAAACTGCTTTTTATCCAGCACCACAAAAAACCTTAGGTATTTTACAAAAAATAAGCCCAGTTTTTGCCAAAACAAAAAAATAGTGGCTATCACCAGCCATTTTCTCAAATTCCAAGCACAGGCAGCCATTAAAACATTAATCTCATCACCAACTTGCCCTTTGAGTAGGTTTCTAGAGAGTCTAAAATCTGATTTAAGATGTCCGATAATCGGCTCAATCGCTGCGCGTCTTTTACACAGTTTGCGCTTTTTGTCTTGTTGATAACGATTGTCTCGCTTAAGAGACCGTTGAATTTAAAAAAATTTTTTTAAAAAAATCTAAAACCCAATTTTTCTCATATTTTTCTCATCAAACCCCGCTATTCCCTATTTTTTTTCATATTTCTCCCATTAAACCCCGCTATCTTCCCATTTTTTGTCAATTTCCCTTAAAATCAACAAAAAACAAACAATACCCCTCCCTTAAGAACCATACTCTTCATTTAAAATCACCATTCTTTTAAGATTAAACGCCAATGATTCCATAAACATTGCAAACTGATTTTTAGCAACACCCCTATACCTTGTTCGATGATTAGTTTGAGAGAATACTCGCTCATACGGACTACGCATTTTTGTGATAAAACTGTCTCTACCCTTATTTTTATTTTTCATATTGTTTTTCAAGATAGCCTTTAGATTACAACCTTTGCGTTTAGCATCAATATGAGTTTGTTT